>SXOO01000012.1 GCA_005776725.1 Pseudomonadota bacterium
CGTCGAGGACGAGCGTGCCGCTGGAGGCCTCTTGGAAGAGGCCCACCTTGTTCGCGTGAGCGCCCGTGAAGGCGCCGCGTACGTGTCCGAAGAGCTCGCTCTCGAGGAGCCCCTCGGGGAGGGCTGAGCAGTTCACGGCTACGAAGGGCTGCGACTTCCGGGCACTGGACTGGTGGATGGCTCGTGCCACCAGCTCCTTGCCGGTGCCGCTCTCGCCGAGCACCAGCACGTTCGACGACGCGCCGGCGACCCGCTCGATGAGCTCGAAGACGCGGCGCATCGGCGCGCTTCGACCGATGAGGCCCCCGAAGCGGTCCCGCGTGTCGATCTCCCGGCGCAGGCGGGCGTTCTCCACCTGCATACGGCGGTGGGTGAGCGCGCGGTCGACGACGAGGAGGACCTCCTTGAGGCGGAACGGCTTGGTGATGAAGTGATAGGCACCGCGGCGCGTGGCCTCGATGGCCGTGTCTACGGAGCCGTACGCGGTGACCAGGATGACGGGCAGCCCCGGATGCGCCGCCGCGACTTGATCGATGAGCGTCATCCCGTCGAAGTGGCCCATCCGCATGTCGGTGATTACGAGCGAGGGCGGGTCGGCGAGGATGGCGTCCCTGGCGGCCATGGGATCGGTGTACGTGTTGGCGTCGTGGCCTTCCTCGCGCAGCACGTCGGAGAGCAGTCCAGCCATGGTTGCGTCGTCGTCGACGACGACGATACGAGCTCGTGGCGCTGTATAGGAGTGCGGGTCGGCGTGTTGTAGGTCGCTCACGAGGGGGCCTCGACTTTCTTGCCCGCTGGGCTATCAGCAAGACCCGCGCCAAGTTAGCGGCGTTGCACAGGATCCTGCGCCCGATTCTTTTCGGGGTATAACGCCCCGAAGCATATATTCAACGGGGCGTCGTGTCCCTTTCCTGTGCGCGGCGGGTTCAACTTGGGCCAGCATGCAGTTTGCACTCGCAAGTTTCGGTTCGCCCGGTGTATCGGCGGACGAGGAGCCCATGAAAAACGACGCTGAAGAGAACGCGGAGCGTGCGGCGCGCCTCGCGGCGGTTCTGAACCTCGCCGTCGACGGCATCATCACGATCGCCGAGCGCGGGAACATCGAGACCTTCAACCGAGCGGCGGAGGGAATCTTCGGGTACGCGGCGGAGGAGGTGGTGGGCAAACGCATCAACATGCTCATGCCCGAGCCCTATCGGTCGAACCATGACCGCTACATGCAGCGATACCACGACACCGGCGAGCGGCGGATCATCGGTATCGGCCGCGAGGTGGGGGGACGGCGGAAGGACGGGTCCACCTTCCCCATGGATCTCGCCGTGAGTCAGGTGGAGCTCCCCGGCAGGCGGCTCTACACGGGGATCGTCCGCGACCTCACGCGACAGCGCCGCGTCGAGACGCTGGCCGAGGTCGGGCGCATCGCCTCGGGGCTGGCCCATGAGATCGGGACTCCGATGAACATCATCCTGGGCTACGCCGAGCGCCTTCGGCAGAAGAGCTCGGAGCCGAAGATCACGGCGGGCCTCGAGGTGATCATCGCGCAGGTGGAGCGCGTGAGCCGCCTCATGGACGCGCTCCTGTCGTACGCCCGCCGGCCGGCGCTCGAGCGGCGGCCGATGGCCTTCGAGCCGGTGGCCCGCTCGGTCTTCGCGATCCTCGGTGACCGCCTTCGCGAGTCGGCGATCCGCGCACGTCTGGTGGTGCACCCGACCGCACCGCTCATCGAGGCGGACAAAGACCGGATCGAGCAGGTCGTGCTGAACCTGGTGGTGAACGCGATCGACGCCATGCCCAGCGGAGGTGAGCTGGTCGTGAGCGCCGAGGGGCTCGAGTCTCCCCTACGGCTCCGGATCACCATCAGCGACACGGGGGTCGGCATACCAGTGGGTCAGTTAGCGGCGATCTTCGAGCCCTTCGTCACCACGAAGCCCACTGGCAAGGGGACGGGCCTGGGGCTCGCCGTCGTGGGCAGCATCGTCCGCGAGCACGGCGGGACCGTCCAAGTCGAGTCCGAGGTGGGGCTGGGCACCACGTTCCGGATCGAGCTCCCTGCCCAGGAGCCCGGCGTCGTGTAGTTCCCGCCCCGACCCACGGGGCGGACGGAGCGCACTGGACGGAAGGTGAAGGCCCTCGCCCTAAGGGCTGGTGCAGAGCGTAATCGGTGTGGTGATCGGGCCCACGGTGACCGGCGCGGTGCCGTCTAGGGTGGACCAGCCGTCGATGCCGGTAGAGGCCGTGCGCGTGAGCGTGACGCAGCTCCCCGGGGCGAGTGGACCGATGACACCACCGTCGGTGCAGCAGGCGTTCCACGTCCACTTGAGAGTGCCCGCGCCTGTGGTCGCGTTGATGGCGGAGCTCGCGTTCTCGCCCGGGTCGTCCGACAACACGAAGCTGGCGCCGAATGCACCCGTGACCGACATCGTGAACGTGCCGCCGCTGCCGTCGTTCACCTTATCGAGGAGCATCACGACGTAGTAGTTGCCGTTCGTGGGGTCGCGGTAGAGGAACACCAGGGCACGGTTCGAGAGCTCGAGCCCCGTGTTCGAGCTGGAGCCAGACGGGGAGCCGTACTGGTAGAAGCTGGTGGTCCCCTTCGTCGCCGGGTAGGGGTCCAGCTCGAGCGCCGTGTTCCCGTACTTGCCCGTGATGCAGACAGACTTCGGGTCGCAGTCGTCGTCGACGCCGTTGCCGCAGAGTTCCGGCTTGCCCGGCGCGACGTTGCCATTGAGCGGGGCGCAGTCCTGGGCGTCCGCCGCGCCATCCCCGTCGTCGTCGGGGTCCACGCAGTCCGCCTGCGCGTCGCCGTCGGTGTTCGGGAAGCCATCGTCGGCGCCGAAGAGGCAGTCGTTGTCGACGCCGTCGCACAGCTCGTCCTGCTGGTTGCCGATCGACGGGTTCGTCGGCGCGCAGTCGGTGGTGTCCGGGTCGCCGTCGTTGTCGTCGTCGGCGTCGCACGCGTCGCCCACGGCGTCAGAGTCGCTGTTCTGCTGGCCGCCGTTCGCGACCAGCGGGCAGTTGTCGAGGCCGTCCGGCACCTGATCGTTGTCGTCGTCCGGGTCCGCACAGTCGGCCGAAGCGTCGCCATCGGCGTTCGGGAAGCCCTCGTCGGCCTGCGAATCGCAGTCGTTGTCGACGCCGTCGCAAGCCTCGATCTCCAGGCTCCCGATCGCCGGGTTCGTGGGCGCGCAGTCGGTAGCGTCGAGGTCTCCGTCGTTGTCGTCGTCGTTGTCGCAGGCGTTGCCCAGGAGGTCGGAGTCGGAGTTCTTCTGGTCCGGGTTGGGCAGCGTCGGGCAGTTGTCGAGCGGATCGACGATGTCGTCATTGTCGTCGTCTTCGTCCACGCAGCTCGCCTGTTCGTCGCCATCGGGGTTCGCGAAGCCTTCGTCCGTGGAGAGGTCGCAGTCGTTGTCGATGCCGTCGCAGACCTCCGTGGCGTCCGGCGCGATGGCCGGGTTCGTGGGCGCGCAGTCCGCGGCGTCGGGCGTTCCGTCGTTGTCGTCGTCACTGTCGCAGGCGTTGCCCAGGAGGTCCGAGTCAGAGTTCTTCTGGTCGGGGTTGGGCGTGGCCGGGCAGTTGTCGAACGCGTCCACGAAGCCGTCGCCGTCGTCGTCCTCGTCCACGCAGTTGGCCACGGCGTCTTGGTCCGTGTCGGGGAAGCCATTGTCGGGGACCAGGTCACAGTCCTCGTCCTTCCCGTTGCACACCTCGCTGGCGACCGGGCTCACCGTCGGGTCGAAGGGGGCGCAGTCCTCCAGATCGCTGACCGTGTCGTTGTCGTCGTCCAGGTCGCACGCGTCGCCGAGTAGGTCGCCGTCGGCGTTCTGTTGTCCGGCGTTCTGCACGGTGGGGCAGTTGTCGGCCTGATCCGGGATCCCGTCGGAGTCGGCGTCCTTACCCGCACAATCGGCGACCCCGTCGCCGTCTGCGTCGGTGAAGCCCTCGTCGATGCCGTTGAGGCAGTTGTCGTCGATCCCGTTGCAAGCCTCGGGCACGAAGGGGTTCACGAGCTTGTTCGTGGGGGCGCAGTCGATCGAGTCGGGCGCGCCGTCGTTGTCGTCGTCCACGTCGCAGGCGTCACCGAGGAGGTCCGCGTCCGAGTTCTTCTGGTCCGGGTTCTTGATCGTGGGGCAGTTGTCGAAGGCGTCGGGCACGCTGTCGTTGTCGTCGTCGGGGTCCACGCAGTCGGCCTGACCGTCGGCCTCGCTGTCCGGGAAGCCGTCGTCCTTCTTCTTGTCGCAGTCGTCGTCCTTGCCGTTGCACACCTCGACCACGCTGTTCGAGATCGTGGCGTCGGTGGGCGCGCAGTCGGTCGTATCCGGGTCGCCGTCGTTGTCGTCGTCGCTGTCGCAGGCGTCGCCCTTGCCGTCGTTGTCCGAGGACTCCTGCTTCGGGTTCGGCGTGAGCGGGCAGTTGTCCACGGCGTCCGAGACGTCGTCGCCGTCGTCGTCGAGGTCGATGCAGTCGGGGAGGGCGTCCTGGTCCGGATTGAGGGCGCCCTCGTCGATGACGCCGTCGCAGTTGTCGTCGAGGCCGTTGCAGCTCTCCTGCGCCGCGGAGTGGATCGCTGCGTTCAGCGGCGCACAATCCTGCGGGTCGAGCTCGTCGTCGTTGTCGTCGTCCGGGTCCGCGCAGTTCGAGAGCTTGTCGCCGTCCGTGTCGGCGTAGCCCTCGTCGATCTGGTTGTTGCAGTTGTTGTCCAAGGCGTCGCACGCCTCCGGGGCACCGGGGTAGATGGCCGCCACCAGCGGCGCACAGTCGACGGTGTCTGGGCTGGAGTCACCGTCGTCGTCCAGGTCGCACGCGTCGCCGGACTCATCGCCGTCCGTGTTGACCTGCTCGGTGTTGGGCACCGCGACACAGTTGTCGAGGCCGTCAGGGATGCCGTCACCGTCCGTGTCGTCTTCGCAGGCGTCGCCCGTCCCGTCGCCGTCGCTGTCCTTCTGGGTCTTGTTCGGGACCAGAGGGCAGTTGTCGTCGTCGTTGGCGATCTGGTCGTTGTCGATGTCGGGGTCTACGCAGTCCGCGATGCTGTCGAGGTCCAGGTCCGGGAAGCCGTCGTCCTTGATGTTGTTGCAGTTCTGGTCGAAGCCGTCGCAGAGCTCCTCGGACGACTGCCCCACGGCCGGGTCGAAGGGGGCGCAGTCGAGCGCGTCCGGGACCCCGTCGGCGTCGTCGTCGTCGTCGATACAGTCAGCGTCGCCGTCCTGGTCGAAGTCTGGCTCACCCTGGTCGATCACGCCGTCGCAGTCGTTGTCGATCCCGTCGCACTGCTCGAAGGCCGGCGTGTCCTCGGCGCACTCCGTCACAAGGCCGTCCGCCGTGCACGCGATGATGCCGTTCGCGCAGGTGTCGCCGTCCTCGGGCACGTCGCAGGCCGCGCCCAGATCGGCCCAGTCTTCGTCCGCGGCGCCATCGCAGTCATCGTCGGCCGCGTTGCAGAGCTCTGCTGCGGGCGTGGGCGCGTCGCATACAGACCAGCCCGTCGCGGTGCACTGCGAGGTGCCCGCGCAGCTCCCGAGCTCGTTCGTGGTGGCGCAGTCGCGCTCAACGCCGAGGAGCAGATGGCTACAGGGACACTCGCCGCCCTCCGGGATGCACTGCTGAACGGTGTCTCCGGCGCGCTCCACGGCGGCGCAAGCGAAGCCGGACGGGCAGGGCTTGGACGAGTGGCACGCCCGGCCGCAGCGGCCCTGGCCCGAAGCGTCCGGGAGGCAGAGGTTGCCATCGCCGCACTCGTCGTCGCTGGTGCACGCGCCGCACAGGTTGTCGATGTCTGGCATACACAGGAAGACCACGTCGGGGCCGCTCTGGACCGACTTGCACGTGGTGCCCTCGGGGCACGCGTCGCCGAGGCAGATCTGCGCGCACGACTTGCCGCCACCTGAGGCCGTGACGCAGAAACCCGAGTCGCACTCCTCGTTTGTCACGCAGGGGCAGCTGACAGAACCTGGACAAGCCGTGGGCCCCGCGTCCTCGTGGGGTGGTACGTCGCTGCCCTCTTCGACATCCTGTTCCACGTCGGCGCCCGGTCCCGGGGTGCTGTCGTCTTGCCCGACGTCACCGCTCGTGTCGTCGGGCGCAGGCGCGGCGTCGGACGCACTGTCGCTTGCCGTCTCTTCGGCGCAAGCGAGGGTGAGCGAGAGGACGAGCAGTAGGCGTGTCATGGGGACCCCTGGCGCATGTGATCACTCCGCAGGTCGCTGCTGGAGCGGATTCTGGTGCGCTGGAGAGTCTAACTGATCACGTTGGCGAGTGTCCTACTTCGGTGAGGGCGCTGGCACGAACGCCTCTCTACCGGTGGCGCCGGCGACGACGTCGGCGGGGTGGAGCCGCATGGGCAAGGTCTTGTTCCCGAGCCAGAGGCGGGCCTGATCCGCGAAGAACGGGCTGTCCTTGATGCCGGACTGGCCCCCCGGGACCACGTTGTGCCCCTCGACCTCGCCGTCCTTCATACGGATCACCATGCGCATGACCGGGCCGGAGCCGTAGGTGAACTGGGTGCCCGACCAACCGGGGCCGGAGGCGTCCACGCTGTCGTTGTCGCCCCCGCGAGGGAACCACTTCAGGTCCTTCCGAGGGTCGTTCGGATCCGTAAACGAGTCCGCGAGCGGAAGCTCGGCAGTAGTGATGGAGAAGAGGTCCACGACGGCCGAGAAGCCGGAGTCCACCGGCAGATAGTCCGCAACGAGCGACTCGAAGCGCACGAGGTGGCGGAGGCCCCAGAGCCAGGCGCTCATATTGGCGGAGCCGAAGCCCCCCTCTCCCGGCCCCTTCGGCTCGCTGGTGAGGAAGTCCAGGGCCGCCTCGAGCGCGACCAGCATGAGCTCGTCCGAGCGCTCGACCTCCGTGGAGCCGATGCGATCGAAGAACACGGACTCCCCGGTCTCAGGGTCATGTGACGCGAGGCCCGAGGGGTTGTCGGCGCCGCGGCCGTCGAGGAAGCGGGAGAGCACCGCTGCCTTCTCCCGCGAGCCTGAGTAACGGAACACGGCGATCGGCTCGTCGTCCCAGACCCTCGCGGCGAAGCGCGGCATCCACGCGTTGAAGATCGACGTGGCGATGGCGGCCTCGCGGTCGGCAGCCGTGGGCGACGAGTAGAAGGTCTCGACGCCGGACGGCGTACGGAAGCCCTCTGTGGCCCACGCACCGAGCCGGTCGTAGACCTCCTCGAAGCGGGCCGCGTTGGCGGTATAGAGCGCTTTCATGCGCGCGTCGGCCCCCGGGGCGGGTTCGGCGGGAAGCGCGCGGGCCTTCTCGATGGTGGCCCTCAGGTAGCCCGAGAAACGCTCGCCGTAGCGCGAGTCGTTGTTCCCTTGGATCGCCCGCATCTCCGCCGTGTCGACCCCGCCGCTGGCCTTGGCCTCTGCGAGCTCGCGGCGGATAGTGTTCGCACGGATGTCCGTCCATGGCCCACCGAGATACCAGGTGTCGTTGTCGGCGTTGCCGTCGTCCGTGATGACGGCCGGGTCGTTGTTCGCGGTGAATACGTAGCCCTCCGCCGGGTTTAGCGACTGCGGCATCGCGTCGAACGGGATGGCGCACTTGTAGGGATCGGTGGCCTGGCTGTCGTCCACCGAGCCGTCAGGCGACGTGGGCAGCGTGAACCCGCCATAGACGGTGCCGTCCAAGAGCTGACCCGGGTCCGACGCCTCGGCCCAGCGGTCGCCTTCGCGCTGGAGATAACCGCGGCACGGAATGGCCTGGTAGCTCGAGTAGAGGACGTTGCCGTCTTTGTCACCGGCGGTCATGAAGAGCCCGCCGCCCACGAGGCCCCGAGTGGCCTTGCGGTAGGCGTGGATGTCTTCGGCGAGGCCCATGTCGTAGAGCGCCTCGGGCCAGGACGTGGCGTCGAGGGCCCCGTGATCGAAGCTGATCGCCGTGACCTTGCCGTCCCCGTCTGTGTCGCCCGGGATGATCAGGTCGCCATTCATGTTGGCGACATAAGCGCCGTTGGCCTCGTCGAGCGAGTCGATCTCCTTACCTTCAATCTCCACCAACCAGCGCCCGTCGAAGGTTTCGAATCGCTCCCACACCTCGGTGCGCCCCGTGCTCCCCAGCGCCGGGACATCGGCGATCACGTAGGTCTCGGAGCGCGTGACCAGGGGCTGGCTCTTTCCCTTGAAGGTGCTGCTCACGGGGCGCTTCTTGTCGTCCAGCGCCAGCTCCTCCCGATACCAGTCGGTGATGTCGACGACCGGATTCACCATGCCCCACGCGACCTTGCCGTTCGTGCCGACGCCGAGGATCGGGAATGGGGAGAGGAACGAGCCGATCTGCGCGATCGGGCCGCCTCCGAAGACGGAGGTGTCCAGCGCCACCTGATACATCAGCGACGGGACGGACAGCTGGAGGTGGCCGTCGCTGGCCACCATCGCCGAGCCGTCCGTCGTGGCGGTGCCGCCCACCGCCCACGCGTTGGAGCCGAAGTCGGGCGCGAGCTTCCCGAAGCGGGCCTGGTAGCTCTTCAGCTTGTCGGCCAGCCGGTCGAGCATCGAGGCTGGGACCGGGAGCTTCCGGGCGTGAGCCTTGGGCACGTCGGCTCCTGGCTTCCCGCCCGGCAGGCCGGCGGTACCGAAGCCCGGGCTGGAGCCGCTCCCCGGGAAGAGCGGACGGGAGTCGAACCAGACGTCCTCGAGGTAGCCGTTGGTCCGCAGCGACTCCTTGGGGGATCCGGCGAACATCGTCTCCAGCTTCCGGGCGCCAGAGTCACGCCCAATGTCCGACTCGAAGTTGGTCTGGTACATCAGCACCGCGGCCATCGCCATGAGGTCGCGGGTGCTGAACGGTTGCATCACGTCCGCGCCGGTCTCCTTCCCGAGCAGCGGGCCGACTGTTGCGAACTCCGTGGGGATCGGCAGCTCTCCGGCCTTGGCGGCGTCGATGTAGGCGTTGATGCCCTCGGCGACGGCGTCGAAGTAGGCGCGCGCCTCCGGGGAGAGCGCCGCGAGGAGGCGATCCGCCACGAAGGTGGTGCCGAACAAGCGCGCCTCCATGTCGGTGCCGATGCCCAGCTCGCCGAGCAGATCGCTGATCGTCCCGAGCCCGAGGCGTCGTTGCAGGTCCATGAAGAAGAACCGATCGCGCGCCAGGACGAAGCCGATCACACGGCCGAGATCCTTCCGCGACTGCGCGTACACGTGAGGCACGTTGGCCTCCGTGCGCACCACCGTGGCCGCGGCCTCGAGGCCGGGGAGGGTCCAGGTCTCCGTGACCGGGACGCCGACCAGCGCCTTCTGATCGGCGGTCTCTACGGGCAACGTCGGCGTGCCGTCGGTGGCGTCGGAGCCGTCGGAGGCGTCGGAGGCGTCGGAGGCGTCGGAGGCGTCGGAGGCGTCGGAGGCGTCCAAGGAGTCGGAGCCGTCCGTGGAGTCCGTGGCGTCCGTGGCGTCGGTGGCGTCAGAGCCGTCAGAGCCGTCAGAGATGTCCTCGCCCCCAGCGTCGTAGACGGGGGGATTGACCGCGTCGTCCTCGGCGCAGGTCAGCGCCAGTGCAGCGGCGAAGAAGAGTGGGGTGCGAAGGCGCATGGCGGTTCTCCGGAGGGGCTACGCGGCCGTTAGTCGCGGCGATCGACGGTGGAGACGGTGGAACGGAGCGCTTCGAGCACCCCGACCTTGGGGACGAACCCGGTCTCCGCTCGGAATCGAGCGTCGTTGATGATCACGGGATAGCGGCAGAAGTCTACGAGATAGGGCGGCAGCGCGGGTCCGAAGCGGCCCATGGTGCGGAGCAGCTGAGTAGCCAGCGGACCCGGGATGGGCCACGCCCGAGCGCCGCATTCCTCCAGCGCTCGGCTGAACGGCAGCGTGCCGTTCGCGGCTATGTTGTAGACGCCGATCAGCTTTGGGGTGGTCGCCGCCAGTCGGATCGCCTCGACCACGTCCGTCTGGTGGATGAACTGCCACATGGGGTCGAAGCCGAGGACCCGCGCCACCGTGCGCTGGCGTAGGTAGGTGCTGATCGCGTTCTTGATGTCCGGCCCGATCACGTTGGTTGGCCGGAGCACCACCGTCTCCGGGCGGGCGTACCGATAAGCCCACTGGCTCGCCAGATTGTCGAGCTGCACGGCGTCGGACAGCTCTGGGAAGTCCGCGCCGGAGCGCAGCGGTTCGTCCTCGGCGATCGGGACGTGGTTCGCGGGGTGCGCGCCGTAGATGTGGAACGTGGACAGCACCACCACGCGGGCAACGTCGTACTTCTGGGCCAGCTCGAAGAGCTTCCCCGAGCCGACCACGTTGAGGTCGAACCGCTTGCCCACGGCCAGCTTGAGGTTTCCGACGCGACCGAGGTGGAGGAGGGTCTCCGGCCGGAAGCGCCGGACGACGTCCTCGATCCTTGTCTTGTTGTAGTTGGCCTGCGTGTAGGGCAGGGCGTCCGGGTGGTCCTTGGGGCGACGTCGGTAGTCCACCCCTGCTACGTCGTGACCGTCCCGCTGCAGCGCCAAGGCCGTGAGCCGCGCGAGGCTCCCGGCCACGCCTGTGACGAGGAGACGGGTCACGTGAAGACGCCAGGGCGGAGCGCCAAGCGGGCGTCGATCATGCCCTGGACGGTGGCCTGGACCACGTCCACCTTCTCCTGGATCGCCTCGTCCTCGTCGTCGTACGGGCCCTCGAAGGTCAGCGGGGCGCCGAAGTCGACATAGAAGCGAGTGGGCAGCGGGAGGTACGCCAGCGGACCGAGCAGCGGCAGGTGGGGCGGCACGGGGATGTACGGCACGCCCAGCCGCTTCGCGAGCCAGGGGAGGGCGGTGATCGAGGGGATGGACTCCTCGGCGCCCACCACCGATACGGGTACGATCGGCGTGCCGGTCTGCAGCGCCAGCCGCATGAAGCCGCGCCCGAACGCCTCGAGGCGGTAACGCCGGGCCCACGGCTTCCCGGAGCCGCGCGCACCCTCCGGGAAGACCAGGATGGCGTTGTCGTGCTCGAGGAGGTTCTTGCAGTTGATGGGGTCGCCGACCACGACGCCTGAGCGCGAGAACGCCTCTCCCACGAACGGGAGCGTGGGCACCCAGCGCTCGGCCATCGCCCGCACGAGGCGCGGCGGCTGGGCTTCGAGGAGCATGGTCACCGCGATGACCATGCCGTCGAACGGCAGCTGCCCCGAGTGGTTCGGGACGATGAGCACGCGCCCCTCGGGCAGGTTCTCGAGGCCGGTGACGACGGGGCGGAAGTAGCGGGCCAGCTGCCGCGACAGCGAATAGAGCACGCGTGCGCTGTCTCGATGGAAGCCCCAGGGATCGTAGCCGAGCTCGTCGGTGCGGATGGCGAGGCGGTCGAAGGCGGCCACCACCTCGGGATCCAGCGACGCCTTGGCCAGGTCGCCGATCACTTCTGCATCAGCTGCGCGATCGTGGATTCGAAGATCGCCGCGACCTCCTCCACCCGCGACACGCGCAGGCGGGCCAGGTCGAAGACGGCCTTCGCCGCTTTGTCGGCCCGGAACCAGCTGGACTTCTCGACCTCGAGCTCCACCTCGAGGTTGGCCCCGAGGTACTGCACGCGCAGGTTCACGTCCGTGATCCCCACCTTGCCCGTGGCGTGGGCGGGGGGCTGGAAGCGGCCCGTGAAGCGCTGCCCGAGCGGGTCGGGCTCGAGCTCTACGAGGCGATAATCGAGGTGGCCGAGCGCGTCGCGGAGGCGGTCGATGTCAGTGTTTCGCATCGTGATCGAGGCCTTGGCCTCCACGTCGGAGCCCCAGCTGATGTCTACGGTGCTGCGCAGCTCCCAGTGGACCCTGCGGCCGCTCGGAGACGTCCCCGGCGGGATCCGGAGGCTGAACGGCATGGGGACGCGGTCGCCCGGGTTGGAGTTCCACGGGCCCTGCCGAACGAGCATGCGGTCCCAGACGTGGCCTTTCCGCGGCCCTTCGTCGTGGTACTCGACCAGCTCCACGTAGATGTGATCGATGGTCTCGGCGTCCGTGGACGTGTACTCGAGGAAGCCGTCCAACACCTCGGCGTTGGTGAAGTGGTCGCGCCGCAGGGCGATGAGCAAGGTGCCGTTGCCGTTCGCGCCCTGGCTGCGGAAGGGGAAGTCGCCTGCGACGGGCGCGGTGTGCCCCCCGAGGCCGGCCGGCGCGGCGCCGATCAGCGTCTGCATCGAGGGCGCTGGCTGCTGCGGGGCAGCGGACCTCTGCGGCGCTCGCGCCTCGGAGGCGCCACCGAAGCGAAGGGTGAGCGGTGTCTGGCCCACCGTGAGGGTGACGCCCGGTTCGAGCAACACGGGCTCTTGGCCGATTCGCTGGCCGTTGACGAAGGTGCCGTTTCCGGAGCCGAGGTCGCGCACCCACAGCAAGTCGCCGTCGCAGCCGACCTCGGCGTGGCGGCGCGAGGCGTTGGGATCGTTGACCTCGAGGTCGCACTGCGCGGACCGGCCGATGAGCGCCCGGGTGCGCGGGGCGTAAAGCGCGATGGTGTCACCAGTGGTGGACACGACGAGGAGCGGAATCACTGTGGGTCTCCTGGCGGATTGAGGCGCCGATTCATCCGCGGTCTGGCGCGCGCGTCAAGGGCGCAGGCCGAAACACGGATCCCGGGTGAATACCGGGCCACGCCGCAGCGTCGGATTGCGCATGACCACACGCGGCCTCGTACTCCTCTTGTCGCTGCTCACCTTCGCCGCCGCCGCGGCGCCTCCCCACCGCTACCGGCAGGTGCTTCCGCGCGGCCGGTACGTCGTGCCCCACGCGGCGCCCTATCGGGTCTATCGCGGTCCGGTGGTGCGTTACCGTGGCGCGCCCCGGGTGGTGAGGGTGGTGCGTCCGCGCTGGACACCCCGCCCTCGGGTGGTCTGGGTGCAGCCGGCGCCGCCTCCGATCGTCTATGTCGATCCGCCGCTCGTACGGGTGCCCGTGCAGCGCGACGAGGCGCACGAGTGGGAGGTTCAAGAGTGGCCCGCGGAGGAGCAGTACCACCACGAGGAGGCGGTGGAGCCGCACGGCTTCGTCGAGCCCGGGGCGCCCGACGTGGAGGCAGGCGAGGCGCCGGCCGAGCCCGACGCTTGTCCCCTCACACGGCGCTTCGAGGCCGAGTCCCCCTCAACGGCGGAGCCCGGGCCCGGCGAGCATCCCATGCCCGCGGACGGCGAAGACCCCTTGAGCCAGCTCGAGGACGCGATCGTCAACCTCACCAACCGCGAGCGGGCCGCTGAGGGGCTCCCGGCGCTCCGCAGTCACGACGCGCTTCGGCGCGCCGCCGCGGGCCACTCTCAGGAGATGGCGTCGCTCGGGTACTTCTCCCACAGCTCGCCCACCGCCGGGCGCAAGAGCACCGTCGATCGCCTACGCATCGAGGGCGTCTCCACCTTCGAAAGCGCCGCCGAGAACATCGCGATGGGCACGTTCGACCCCGGCGAAGAGGCCGAGGCGTTCGTTCGGATGTGGATGAACAGCCCGGGTCATCGGGCCAACATCATGAACCCGCAGCTCCGCCTCATCGGCGTGGGCGTTGCGGTGGACGCGAAAGGCCAGCTGGTCGCCACGCAGGTCTTCACCGCCGTGGCGGGGCAGCGGGAGGCCGAAGGCGCCGCCGAGATCTGAGCGCCGCGGCGACGGGGGGCGCGGGAAGGGCCTACTTTACGGCGTAGATGAACGTGGCCTTGGGGAATCGGCGGAAGCGCTGCGTGATCTCCTCGACGTGCAGGGATGCCACGACCTCCGGTGTGGTGGCGGCCGCGTCGAGCGCGAGGCCCGCTTCCTTGTCGCCCGCGGCCTTGATGCGCACGATCTCGGTCATCGTGACCTTCACGAGGTCTTGGACCTTCGTGGGGTCGAACGCGAAGCGGCCCCCTTCGGCGTCGCCCTCGGCCACGATCCAGGTGAGCGCGCCGCCCGAGACCAGCTTCGAGAGCAGGATCGCGGCGACGTGGCTGTAAGTCTTGGGGCGTCCGTCGCTCGAAGAGAGGCCGTTGGCGAGCTGGCCAAAGCCCCACGACAGCACCGCGGCCAGGGCCTGGTGGTGCTGCTCCGTCGTGAGGATTCCCTTCTCCACGAGCAGCGGCATCAGGAAGACGGCGCCAATCTCCGCCTTGGACTCCTCGAGGATCGCGTCGAGGTCGCCCCCGAAGATGGCCTCGGACTTCTGGTCACCCACGAGCCACGAGCCCGTCGGCCCGAGGTTGTGCATCGCCTCGTGCAGCACGGTGCCCATGCGGCCGGCGGCGCCGCTGGCGTCGCGAAGGGCGAGGGCGGCCGAGTCCAGCAGTAGCGCGTCTTTCTCGGCAGCGGCGGCGAGGCTGTCGGCGTCCGTGTAGAGGTTGCTCATGACCACCGTTCGGCCCCGCGACTCCTCGGCCACCTTGCCGAAGTTCGGCAGGGACTGGCCGATGGTGGCGCCGATGGCGCTCCGGCTGTCGCCCGCGTTGAGCACCACCTGGATGAAGTCCGGCAGCTGGAAGCCGACCTCTCGGGCTGCGTACACCTCCGGCGCCACGAGCGCCGCCACGGCCTTCTCCATGTCGCCACGGATCGCCTCGAGCTTCGCCTTGAGCTCAGCGGCGGCGGGGTCCTGGCGCGCGAAGGAGAGGTGGAAGCCGGCCTTCACGCCGCAGGGATCCCAGTAGGTCTCGTCGGGGCCGACGCGCACGTACCAGGCGGACTTGGAGCCAGCCATCAGCGACCAGGCCTCGTCTGCGGCGCTCCAGTCGTCGGTCTCGAAGGCTTTCGCGGCCGCCGTGAGGTAAGCCGCCAGACGGACCTCGGTGGTGCTCTGGAGGCCGGCCGCCGCCGCCTTCAGCTCCTTCGCGATCGCCTTCATCGGCTTGGCGTAAGCGCGGGCGTAGGGCACAGCCTCGTAGCCTCCGGTCTTCGCCGGGCGCACGACGGTGAACGGGGCCAGGAGGTCCTTCGCGTTCGGCGCGGCCGCCAGCGCCTCGCAGAACGCTTTGTCCTGCTCCCCCTCGACCGGATAGCTGAGGCTCTTGCGCTTCGTGAAGTCGGGCGTGGCGTTGCAGAACGGGTCGTTCTCGGTGGCGGGCGCTTCGCACCACGGCCCGTGGTTTCGCCAGAACAAGGCGCGGCTGGCCGCGTCGTCCTTCGGGATCTTCTTCTCGAGGCCGGCGCTGCCATGCTGAAGCTCGAAGAGCTGGTCGATGAGGCGGGCGATGGTCTGGAACCGCGCCACCAGCGCACGCTCCTCCGCGGTGTAGGCCGAGGTGTCGGTCTCGAGCAGGGTGGGGCGCGCGGCCGCGAGCTCTGCGCGCACCGCCTCCCGGCGCCGAAGCTCGACGAGCCGCCGGTAGGCCGCCTCGAAGGGCTTCCCGTGGACGCCCTTCGGGAGATAGCTGGCCGTGGCCTTGGGGCCGCCGTTCGGGAACGCCAGCTCGCTGGCGTCGGGGATCCCGGGGTTCTCCGAGTCGACCACCCAGAACAACGGCAGGCCGGCCTCTACGGCGAGACGATTGAAGTCCGCGCGAGACAGCGCGGGGAGGTCGTAAGGAGGCGAGGCGGGCGTGGGGGCGGCGGCCGCCAGCGCGGGCGCGAGGGCGAGGGCGAGCAGGGCACGGTAAGAGCGCATGGTGACTCCTGGGCTTTTGGGCACGCGCCGTGTACCAGACCCTCGCGCTTCTCGGAAGCGTCGTGGTAAGCCAACGTCATGAGCTCCCTCGGCCTCCGCGACGTCCCCACGAAAGATCTCGAGCGCCTCCTCCGGGCCGTGTTTCACGGCGAACCGGCGTGCCCGCTGAAACCGAGCGAGCTCGCGCGGCTCGGCTTCCAGGATCGGCAGGAGTCGTTGCTCGCCACGCTCCGCGGGCTCGACGCCCGCGCTGTCCAGGCGGTCCTCGTGGCGGTCATCGCGGAGCGGCGGTGACGGACGCGGGGTGCCCCCGACCGAGCCGACGCGCGTTCCTCGCTAGCGGGCTCGCCTTGGGCGCCCTAGCGGGGTGCGCCAAGTCGCCTCCCCCCGGGCTGCCGCCGGGTCGGATCACGGGCGAGAACGTGGCGCTCGGGCATCGACTGCGCGACGGAGGGCCACTCCCCGCGGGGCCGACGCGGCGAGCCGGCGTGGTGATCGTGGGGGCGGGCGTGGCCGGGCTCACGGCCGCGTGGCGCCTCCGTGACGCGGGCGTAGCGGTCGAGCTGCTCGAGCTGGGCGATACCCCAGGTGGGACCGCGCGAGGGGGCCTCGGGCTCAATGGACCGTATCCGCTCGGGGCGCACTACCTGCCGGTGCCCAACCCGGAGTCGGCGGTGACGCGCCGCTTCCTCGAGGTGATCGGGCTGCTCCAGTCCCACGGCGGGGCGCTGCGCGCCGAGGAGCGGCACCTGGTCTTCGACCCGGAGGACCGCCTCTTCCACCGTGGGCGCTGGGACGACGGGCTCTACCTTCGCGCCGGCGCGGGCTCCGCCGACCTCGCCGACCTCAAGCGCTTCGAGGGCGAGACCGCGCGACTTCGCGCCGCGCGGGGAGCCGATGGCCGCCTCGCCTTCGCGCTGCCAACCGAGCTCTCCAGCCGCGATCCGGCGTACGTTCGGCTCGACGGGCTCACCATGTCCGCGTGGCTGCGCGCCGAGGGCTATCGCTCGGAGCGGCTCCGATGGGCCATCGACTACGCCTGCCGGGACGACTACGGCGCTGGCGTCGACCAGGTCTCGGCGTGGGCGGGGCTCCACTACTTCGCGGGGCGCCGCGGCCTGGAGACTCCCGAGACCCTGGGAACCCACTACTTCACCTGGCCCGAAGGCAACGCGTGGCTCGTGGCTCGCCTCCTCGAGCTGGCGGGGCGCCCGCCCCTCACCACGACCGCGCTGGTCGCTTCGATCGAGCAGGGACCCCGCCCCATCCTCGGGGTCTTGGCCGGTGGCGGCTTCGAGCGCCTCGACTGTGACGCGGTGATCCTGGCCACGCCCAGCTATGTGACCGGGCGCCTCCTCGGGCGTCGTCCCTTCGCCGTGCAGGCGCCTTGGCTCGTGGTCAACCTGGCGCTCCACAAGGAGCCCCTAGGCGCGACGGACGCGTGGAACAACGTCGCGGTCGACTCGACCAGCGTGGGTTATGTCGACGCGACGCACCAGCGCCTGGCGGCGGCTGGCCCGCCACACTGGACCTGGTACGAGCCCTTGCCGGCCGCCGAGCGGGCGTGGTTGCTCCAGGCCGACTACGAGACCCTGGTGAGCCGCGCGCTGACCGACCTCCGGCGGATGCACCCCGACATCGACGCGTGCGTCGCGCGGGCGGACGTCTGGCGCTGGGGCCACGGCACCGTCATCCCCGCGCCCGGCACCCAGTTCGGCGAGGAGCGCCGCGCCTTTCAGAGCGGCCTTTCGCCGCGGGTAGCCCTTGCGCACACGGATCTCGGGGGGCTCCCCTTCTTCGAGGAGGCTCAGCACCAGGGGGTCCTCGCCGCCGAGCGTGTCTGCGACGCCCTCGGCGTGCAGCTCGGGTCGCGCTGGGGCTGACGCGGCCGGGACGCCGTCGTCGCGGTACCAAACAGACTTTGCGGAGCGCGTTCGGTTTCCAGTAGAACGAACCCATGCGACTCCTCGTCACCGCGCTGCTCCTCTTCGCCTCCGGTCTCTGCGTCTCGGCCTGCAGCACGGGCGGCGGAGACGACGACGGCGCTGCCGATAGCGGGCCCGGTACCGGGGGACAGGGCGACGTGGCCGAGCCCGCCACCGACGCCGGAGACGCCAAGGGCCCCGACGCGACCGGCGGTTCTGGGAGCGTCGTCGGCCCCGTGATCGACCTGGGCGTGCCCTGTGGCGAGAACGACCAGTGCGAGTCCGGGTATTGCGTCGACGGCTTCCAGGGCTCGGTGTGCACCCAGACCTGCCTCGACGGGTGCCCAGAGGGGTGGGCGTGTCGCTCCATCACCAACACGTACCCGGACATCGTCTTCGTCTGCGTTCCGAACGCCGTGCTGCTCTGCAAGCCCTGCGAGTCGGACGTCCAGTGCAACGGTGGCCGCTGCGTCGCCGTGGGGGCCGAGTCCTACTGCACGAGCCCGTGCGGCGACGGCGATCCGTGCCCCACCGGCTTCGAGTGCCTCGTAGACGACGCGGCGGGCTCTTCGTACTGCGCCCCGCTCAGCGGGAGCTGTGAGTGCACGGTAGGGAGCGTCGGTCAGACGCGTCCGTGCGGCGCCACCAACGAGCTCGGCACCTGCATCGGGTTCGAGGAGTGCCTGGGCGCCGACGGCTTCGCGGCGTGCTCCGCGAAGACGCCGAGCGCCGAGGTGTGCAACGGCCTCGACGACGACTGCGACGGCCAATACGACGAGGACGTGGGAAGCGGCGACCCGTGCACGCTCACTAACGACGTGGGCACCTGCACCGGCATCCAGACCTGCCTCGGCGCCAGCGGCATCGTGTGCAGCGCGCGCGAGCCCGTCGCCGAAGTGTGCAACTACGTGGACGACGACTGCGACGGCGTCGCGGACGACGACTTCAAGGTGGGCGAACAGTACGGCGTGTTCGACCACTGCGGCGCGTGCGGGGTGACCTGCAAGAACGGCTTCCCCAACGCCACGTCGATGTGCGGGCTCACGACCTCGCCGCCCCAGTGTGTGGTGGAGACCTGCGCGCCCGGGTACTTCCAGCTCAACCCGTACCAGTGCATCCCGTTCGCCCCCAAGGTCTGCGAGCCGTGCGTCGACGATCTCAGCTGCGCGCTCCCCGGCAGCCGATGCCTTCAGCTGGAGGACGGCAAGTTCTGCGGCAAGGCCTGCACCACCTCCGGCGACTGCCAGCAGGGGTACAGCTGCGCGAGCCCCGACGGCGGGAGCCTCCAGTGCACGCCCGATACGGGCACCTGCAGCTGCGACGGCAGCAGCACGAACCTTCAGCGCTCGTGCGAGCTGAGCGTGCAGGGCGATGATCCCGGGGCTCCGGTCACCGTTTGTCTCGGGACGCAGCAGTGCACTGGCGCAGGCTGGGGCCAATGCAAGGTGCCCACCGAGACGTGCGACGGCGCCGACAACGACTGTGACGGCGCGGCCGACGGCCCCTGGGTCGACGCGGACGGGCGCTACGTGGCCGACGTGCACTGCGGCGTCTGCGACAACAACTGCCTCGCCGCACCGCCCCCCAACGCCACCGGATCCTGCGACACGAGCGGGCCCGTGCCGGCTTGCACGTTGGACTGCCTCCCAGGCTTCCTGGACGTAAACGACAACCCGGCCGACGGCTGCGAGTGCGCCTTCGCTGGAGACGCCGACAAGCCGGACGGCGTGGATCAGAACTGCGACGGCGTGGACGGCAACGTCCTCGGGGCCGTCTTCGTGGCGAAGAACGGCTCGCCGGAAGGGGCCGGTACCCTCTTCGACCCGCTCCTCACCGTGCAGCAGGGGATCGACCGGGCTCTCTCGTTGGGTTTCCCCGACGTGTACGTGGCCACGGGCGTGTACCAGGAGGACATACGCCTGCGGCCCGGGATCAGCGTCTTCGGGGGCTACCGCGGCGACTTCCTGGCGCGCAACACCACGCTCTACGAGACCGCGATGATCGGCCTGGGCACCAACCCCGGCGCGCCCGGGACCATCAACGCCAAGTCTCTTCAGGGACCGGCCGGCAGCACGGTCCTGGACGGCTTCCTCATCTTCGGCGCGGACGCCACGTTGCCGGGGCGCAGCTCGTACGCGATCTGGGTCATCGATTGCGGCGACGCGCTCGTTCTCTCGAACAACCGGGTGGTGGCGGGCGATGGCGGGGACGGCGTGCCGGGCAAAGCCGGCACCTCCGGCACCACGGGCGTGAGCGGCGCGAAGGGGCTCATCGTCAAGGACGTGGGCGTAGCGAGCTGCTCCGGCACGAACGAAGGCGGGGCCGGCGGGGAACTGACCTGTGGGTCGGACGTGGTCAGCGGGGGCGGCGGAGGCTCCGCCGTCTGCCCGGACTACGACGAGAACTCCCCCGCGAGCTGCCCCGCGGGCGATACGCCGCAGTCCTCGCAGGCGGTGGAGCTGGGCGGGAACGGCGTGGGCGCGGCGCCGGGCAGCGGCGGTAACGCCGGGTTCGACGGCTACAGCAACCGCGCTGTCGGCCCCTACTCCAACATCCAGTGCGTCAGCAAAGACAACGCGAACTGCGGCGTGTGCCTGAACCCGGAGGAGGGCCTGCAGGGCGAGTCGGGCAGCGCGGGCGCGGTTGGGACCGACGGCATTGCGGGACCGGGTTGTAGCGTGTCGGCCGGCAGCGTCATCGCGCACCTCTTCGTCCCAGAAGAGGCCGGCGACGGCCTCGAGGGCACGCACGGCTCGGGCGGCGGGGGTGGTGGCGCCGGTGGCGGCGTCGAGGTGGTCGACTGTCAGAACCAAGCGGCGAAGTTCTCGGACTTCGGCGGCTCGGGCGGCGGCGGCGGCTCAGGCGGGTGTGGGGCCACCGCGGGCAGCCACGGCGGCAGCGGCGGCGGCAGCTTCGGGCTCTTCCTCTCGTTCTCGGTCCCGCTGCCCACGGTCCCGACGTTGCTCGCGAATACGGTCGTCAGGGGGCGCGGCGGAAACGGCGGCTTCGGTGGCTCTGCCGGCACGGGCGGCGCGGGCGGCGCGGGCGGCAAGGGCGGCGCGGCGGTGCCAGACACCATCACGTTCTGCGCCGGCGCCGGTGGCACCGGGGGACCCGGCGGCATCGGCGGTCACGGCGGCGGCGGCGGCGGCGGCTGCGGCGGTCCCAGCTTCGCGCTCTACGTGGCGGGGGCTCCCGGTGTGGCGGCGTGGCTCGCCGAGACCACGGTGCTGCCCAGCGGAAGCGCGGGGCTCGGAGGCCCGGGGGGGCCCAGCCTCGGTCAGCCCGGTGGCGACGGCGCGCCCGGCACCGAGGGCATCGCGAACTTCACGCCCTGAGCGCTGTAGGTTCTCCGGCGGCTGGGGCGGCGGCTCCCGATTCGTTTGGCCCGACGCCCGAGGGGTCAGCGTCTCAGGGGGTGAGGCGGTGCGCGATGGGCGCGAGGACCACGGTGACCAGCTCGTCGAGGAGCCCGCCGAGGCGGCCCCCGGTAGCGCGAACCTCTGCCGCGAGCGTGCGCACGGTGTCGAAGCTGGACGCCAGCGCCCCGGTGGACTCCAGTAGCGCGATCGCCTCTGCGATGTGGGTGTCTTCGGTGTCTGTGCGCGGGAGGCGGAGCAGCGCCTGAACGCGCGCCGCCGCTTTGTGATCCGAGCCGTTCATGGCGCGCACCACCGGCAGGGACGGTTTGCCCTCGGCGATGTCGGTGCCCACGCGCTCGCGGCCCTTCTCGCCCACCAGGTCCAGAAGATCGTCCTGGATCTGAAAGAGGAGGCCCAGCACCTCGCCGGCCCGGGCGATCGCGTCGCGCTCTTCCTGGCTCACGTTCGGTGCGATGAGGCAGGCGGCTTCCAGCGGCAGCGAGAAGAGGCCGGCGGTCTTTCCACGGATCACCTCGAGGTACTCGGCCTCGGTGGGACGCTCGCGGGCCTTCAGGCGGAACTCGTCGACCTGGCCGCGGACGACCTGGGTCATCCGCTCGGCCACACGGCCCATGAGCAGCCCGAGCCGGTCACCCGGGATCGGCGAGCGCGCCAGGAGCGAGAGACCCATGAAGTAGAGCCCGTCACCCGCGTTGATGCTCTGCTCCCAGCCGTGCTTCTTCCACACGGTGGGGCGGCCGCGGCGCATGATGTCGCCGTCCTGAAAGTCGTCGTGGACCAGGGTGGCGTTGTGCAGCAGCTCGACGCCGGCGGCCGCCGACAAAGCAGCCTCGGGATCGCCGCCCAGGGCCTCGGTGGCGAGCACCGCGATGAGCGGCCTCAGCCGCTTGCCGCCCGTCTCCAGCTGATACCAGGCCATCGCCTCGAGCGAGCCGTCCTCGGGGTTCGCGGGCCGCGGCACCACCGGCAGCACGGCGTCGAGGATCGGTTGCGACCACCGGGCCAAGCCCTCCTTGAAGTCGACCTGCGGCGTTGCCGTGGGGCCTCCCGCTGCCACGACTCAGGCCCCGCCGCGGATGCGCTTGAGCGCGCCGGCGGCCTCGGTGGAGGTGTAGGTGCGCGTCTTGCGCAGCTCGGCCACCACCCGCTCGAGCTCGTCCGTGGCGGCGCCGGCCTCCATGGCGATGTTTCGCGCGTGCATGCTCATGTGGCCCTTCTGGATCCCGTCGGTAGCGAGGGCCATGATCGCCGCGAGGTTCTGCGCGAGGCCGCTGGCTGCGGCGATCTCTCCGAGGCGCGCAGCGCTCGGGAACCCGAGGATCTTGTGCACTACGCGCACGACAGGATGGGTCTTGGTGATGCCGCCGACCACCCCGACCTGCATCGGGATCTCGATGGTGCCCACCAGCGTGTCTCCGTCGATGCCCCAGCGGGACAAGCTGCGGTATCGCCCATCACGAGCGGCGTAGGCGTGGCAGCCGGCCTCGACTGCGCGCCAGTCCTGGCCGGCAGCCACCAGGAAGGCGTCCACGCCGTTCATGGCGCCCTTGTTGTGCGTGGCGGCGCGGTACGGGTCGACGTCGGCCATCACGGAGGCCTCGACGATCCCCTGGGCCACCTCGTCGCCGGTCCAGTCGCCGCGCGCGAGGCGCTCGATGGGGACGCGCCCCTGGGCCCGGACGAGGCGCTTGTCGGCGAGGTTCGACAGGATGCGGAGGCGCACTCGGCCGAGCGTGATCGCCTCTACCTCTGGCGCGATCGACTCCACCATCGTGTTGATGATGTTGGCGCCCATCGCGTCGCAGACGTTGACCTCGAGGTGGAGCACCAGCATCGGGCCCACGGCGGTGTCGGGGAACTCTCGCACCAAGAGGCGCTGGGCCCCGCCGCCCCGCTCGACCAGGCGCGGGTTCACCGCGTTCGCCATCTCGACGAGGCGTTCGGCCTCGGCTTCGAGGCGTCGGCGCGTGGCGGGGAGGTCCCCGAAGTCCAGCACCTGGATCTGCCCGATCATGATCGGCTCGGTGGACGAGGTGACGATGCCCGGCCCTTCGCGGAGCAGGTTGGCGGCGTTGGACGCGGCGGCGAGCACGCTGGGCTCCTCGACCGCCATGGGCACCAGCAAGTCTTCGCCGTTGAGCCGGAAGTTGGCGGCCAGGCCGAGGGGCAGCGGGAACACGCCGATGGCGTTCTCGACCATTCGGTCGGCGTTGTCGCAGTCGAAGCCGGCCGCGTCGCGGAGGGCCGACACTTCCTCGGTGGTGAGCTGCGCGGCCTTCTGCACCGTGTCGAGCCGCTCGGCGATCGTCCGCCGATAGAAACCCGGGAGGCGGGAGGTTGTCATGGGCGAGGCTCCTGTCTCAGCGTGCCCCGGAGGGCCGCGAGATTGGGTGAGCCGGTCACGAAACATATCGTGCGCAGCTCGTCGATGAATTGGCGGATGGTCAGGATGACGGCGTCCACGCCGCCCTCCGAGGCCGCCTTGAGGAAGGGGAGGGCGCTGGCCACGAGGTGGGCGCCGAGCGCTATCGCCTTGGCGACCTCGGTGCCCGTTCGGATCCCACCGCTCGCGATGAGCGTCTTTCCGGGGAGCTCCTCGACCGCGTAGCCGAGGGACTCGGCCGTGGGGACGCCGAAGTCCCCGAGCCGCGCGCCGGTCATCTGCTGGATCCAGGAGTCCGTGCGGTAGGTCTCGATCTTGGACCACGACGTGCCGCCGACACCGGCGACCTCGAGGCCGGCGAACGGCAGGTGGCGCAGCTTGCGCAGCGTCTTGCGAGAGAAGCCTGCGCCGACCTCCTTGAGGACGACCGGCACCCCAACTTCCGGGATGACGCGCTCGAGGCGCCCGATGAGGCCCTTGAAGTTGGTGTCGCCCTCGGGCTGGATGGCCTCCTGCAACGCGTTCAGGTGGAACGCGAAGAGGTCCGCGCCCACGCGGCTGGCGAGTCCGCGAACGTCGTCGGCCGTGACCCCGTAGTTGAGCTGCACCGCGCCGACGTTGCCCATGAGCAGGATGTTGGGGGCCACGTCGCGGACCTGGAACGTCCGAGTGATCTCGGGAAACTCGAGCATCTTGCGCTGCGAGCCCAGGGCCATCGCGATCCCGGTGGCCTCCGCCGCCCGGGCGAGGATCCGGTTGAGCTCGCCAGCACGTGCGGTGCCGCCGGTCATCGCGCCGATCATGAGGGGCGCCGCTAGCCGCTTCCCGAATACGGTGGTGCTGAGGTCGATCTCGGCGCGATCGAGCTCTGGGAGCGCGTCGGCTTCGAACTGGTACCGGTCGAAGCCATTGCCCCGCCCTGGCCGCTCGATCGCCTCCTCGAGGCAGATCCTGAGATGCGCGTCCTTGCGGTCCTCGCCAGGCGGGGATGTGGGCCGGTCCGTCATGGGCGCGGGCTTGTAGGGTGGCGCATGGTGGGGGTCAAGGTTCTGATTTTCCTGTGAAACGCGTTATCCCAGGCTGCAACGCGTTATACGTGTTGCCCACAGCGCCCGCCAGCCGTAGGGTCCGCCGACATGGACGAGACCCCTGATCTCAAGAGCCTGGACCTCGACGCGCTCACCGCCCACGTCGTCGCCCAGGGGCACAAGAAGTACCGCGCGCTCCAGCTCTTCCAGTGGATGCACGGGAAGTGCGCGGCCTCCTATGACGAGATGTCGGACCTGCCCAAGGAGATGCGCACGGGCTCGCTCGGGCGTATCGGCGGGCTCACGCTCGACGGCGTGATGGAGAGCGTGGACGGCACGCGGAAGCTGCTGCTGCGCACCGCCGCGGGGGATCGCCTCGAGAGCGTGGTGATCCCCATGGGCAAGGGGCGGTGGACCCAGTGCGTGTCCAGCCAGGTCGGGTGCAAGATGGGCTGCGACTTCTGCGCCACGGCCGAGATGTCGAAGCGCAAGAACCTCACCGTGTCGGAGATCATCGACCAGATTTACTCCGCGCGGCGGGTGTTGCAGGGCGACGGCCGGATCCAGACCGCCAAGGGGGCCGCCGAGGGCGACGACGAAGTGGGCGTCGTGAACCTCGTGTTCATGGGCAGGGGCGAGCCGCTCGACAACTTCGACAACCTCACGAAGGCCCTCTGGATGCTGATGCACCCGAAGGGGCAGGCATTCGGGCAGCGTCGGATCACCGTGTCTACCGTGGGCCTCGTACCCCGCATCCACGAGTTCGGGCGCACGGTGCCCGTCAACCTCGCGGTGAGCCTCAACGCCTCGTGCGACGAGCAGCGCAACGCGCTCATGCCGATCAACCGCAAGTACCCGATCGAGGTACTCATGGAGACGTTGCGCACCTTCCCCATGGCCGCGCGTCGTCGGATCTTCGTCGAGTACGTGATGCTCGGAGGCGTCAACGACGCCAACGAGGACGCGTCGCGCCTCCCCGAGCTGCTGAGGGGCGTGAAGGCGAAGGTGAACCTCATCCCGTTCAACCCGTACCCGGGCTCCAGGTATCGCTCGCCGGAGCCGGAGCGAATCCTGTACTTCGTGGACAAGCTCATGAAGGCCGGGATCCAGACCAACGTGCGCGAGCCCAAGGGGCGCGACATCCAGGCAGCGTGCGGCATGCTCGACGGCGCCAAGCCGCTCTGAGCTCGCGCCGCGTCCCAGAGTGAGACGCACAGTCCCGAAGTGGGACGGGCAATTCTGCGCAAGTTGTTGAAATTACTCAGTGTGCGAATGGCACGGCGCCCGCACTTCCCCCCGGCGAGAGAGGGGGTGAGGTATGGAACCGCATATCGTCTTCGAGGCCATGGTCCAGGAGCTGGAGTCGCGGCGAGAGCTGCGCGTCGTCGAGCGCGAGGTGGGCGAGGCGCCTGACCCGAGGCTCTCTGCGCAGGCGCGGCGGGCCCTGCGCTTCGCGAACCCGGAGCTGAGGGAGCAGCTCACCACGCTGCGCTCCCTGAAGCTCCAATGGGGACTCGACGGCGGCCCCGTGCTCGGCGGGCTCGACGTCCCCGGGGCCGAGGCGCTCGTCGCTCGCCTCGCGGTGGCCGCAGAGCGCTCGTCGGAGAACACCGGAGACGGACGGAACCGCTTCGTGGCGCTGGACTCCTTCGGGCACTACGCAGTCGGCCTGGTGGTGGCCCGAGGCGTGGTGGGCCCACGCCTCGTGTTCCGGGAGCTCGGTGGGGGGCTGCTGGTGATGCCGCAGCTCCTGCCCTTCGACTACTTGCGCCGGGTCTTTGCTGCGCGGGCCTTGTATGTGTTGCGGACGCTGGACGCCGGGGACCCGGCGCTGCTGGGCCCCGTGGCGCACACCACGTGGCGGCGGGACACGGCGTTCATGGACGATCTCGTGGCCTTGGCCGAGGCGCTGAGCGAGCTGGCCCGGGAGGGAGGCGCGCCCTGGACGGGAGGCGGACCTCCGCGACCGGCGGAGCGGGCTGCGCCGCGGAGGGCAGCCGGGGTCAGCGTCGATCGGCCTCCCACGAGGGTACGATGCTCATGAGGTCGGTCAGCACGGCTTGGGCCGGGCGGCCTTCGTAAGCCAGCTGGAACACCGCGCGCGAGATCGGGCTCTGGATCCCCAGGCGACTCGCGAGGTCGCAGGCCACCTTGACGGTGACAACGCCTTCCGCGACCTGGCGCATGTCGGCCTGTACGGCCTCGAGGCGCTCCCCTTTGCCCAGCCGGAAGCCCACCTGATAGTTGCGCGACAAGGCGCTGCCGCAGGTGACCATGAGGTCGCCCATGCCCGCGAGGCCCGACATGGTGCGCACGTCGCCCCCGAGCCGCTCCAGGAAGCGGGCCATCTCGGCGAGGCCGCGGGTGACGAGCAGTGCCTTGGTGTTGTCGCCGAAGCCGAGGCCGTCAGCGGTGCCCGCCGCGATCGCGATCACGTTCTTGAGCGCGCCACAGAGCTCCACGCCCAGGAGGTCGGGGTTGCCGTAGACGCGGAACTTCGGCCCGAAGAGCGCGTCCTGGGTGAGCCGGACCACCTCGTCGTACCGGCTGGCGACCACGGTGGCCGAGGGGTGGCCCAGCACGCACTCGCGCGCCAGGTTGGGGCCGGACAGCGTGCCCACCTCGAGGCAACACGTCTCCTCGCGCAGGATCTCGGACATCCGCTTCGCGGTGCCCGGCTCGAGCCCCTTCGAGCACGACACCAACACGTGGTCGGCGCGGAGGTGGTCGCCCAGCTCGCGGAGCACCTGGCGCATGGCCTTCGTGGGCACCACCACGAGGATGAGGCGGCACGCCTCGGCGACCTCGCGGAGGCTGGTGGTGGTGGCGATCCCGGACGCAAGGGGCAGCTCGCCGAAGTAGCGCGGGTTGCGCTGCGTGGTGGAGATCGCCGTGGCGACCTCCGGGTCGCGCAGCCAGAGCAGCGCGGGCGGAGACTTCGCGGACGAGCGGACGAGGTGCGCGAGGGCAGTGCCCCAAGAGCCTCCCCCGAGCACCCCGATGGGTTGGTGGTCGTGTGTGGACATTGGAGGCGATTCCACCGGAAGAGCCTGCTCGCCGCAAGGCCCGGCCGACCGTCGTCATTGTTTGCGGGCCCCCCCCAAAGGGCTCAGGGCCGCCGGCGGAGCGTCACGTGGGGATAGGCGTCCGCGTACCACGCGCACGTCCGGCCCACATCAGCCGCCAGGGCCTCCAGCTCGCTCCGTGCCAGCGGTCGTGTGAAGCCGGAGTGAGTGCGGAAGCCGTCGTGCGGACTCACGGAGGCGGACCGACCGCGAAGGCGTCCGAGCCAGCCACCCACGGCCGCACCGGCCGCCCGGGCTCGCCGTGGGGGTGGAGGCGGGCCCTCGTCACGCGCCCAGAAGCTGGCGAGGATTGGCCCGTGCGGAGAGAGCCGGTCGGCGGCCTGGAGCAGGTTCCGACGCATGTCGGGGTCGATCACGTGCGTCAGGCTGCCCCAGCCCAGAATCACCGCGTCGTATCGCTCGCTCGCGAAGTGGGACAACGGGCTCGCCTCGACGGTCAGCACGGACAGGACGAGGTCCTCGTAGCTCCCGAACGCACATCGCCCGAGGCTCCCGACCGCGCTGGCAAGCCGGGGCTCGCAGGAGCGCGCGGGTTCGAACGCGTCCACGGCGTATCCGCGGGCGGTCAGCCACGCGGCCTCTCGTCCAGAGCCCGCCGCGCCAAGGAGGAGCCGAGCGGGCGGCGGGGGCAGGTCGCTCTGAAACCACGGCAGCTCCCACGAGAAGAGCGTGGACCGCACGGTCGGGTTGGCCCGCGCCCCGAGGTAGACGGAGAGGTCGGACCGCTCTCGGGCGTCGAGGGCCCGGCTGAGCACCCCATGAGCGGCCTCTTCGAGGGCCGTATGGACACGCAGGACGCTTCGGTCGAGCGCGGCATACGTGCCGATCACCCGTCGAAGCAGCCGGTATCCCGGGGAGAACATGGTGGGTGGCGTCAGCGGCCGAGAGTCGGTCATGCGCGGCCATGCTAGCCCGGGGCGTGTCGTCGTCCACATCCGCGCAGACTGCCCGCGCGCGCGTCGCGCCGTGCGCCCGGCTCAGGCGAGCAAGTAGGGGAGCGGTGAGCGCCGGTCGCCCAGGAGATACATCCCGTAGAGGTTGTTGCTGTAGTCGCCGAAGCCGGGCTCGTCGCCTGACTCGTAGTCGGCTGGGGAGAGCCCCATGACCTGCAGGAACGTGATGAGGAGCTCGTTGTAGGGGCGGCCGCGCCAGTCGAGTACCCCGCCGTCCGACGTGTGGCGGACGTCGCTGTCGTCAGCCGAGCCGTCGAGGCGGAGGCCCACCCGCCGGTAGTCCACGTAGCGTCCGGTGCGCAGCCGGCCGCCAGCGCTGCCCGCCAGGAGGACGGGCATGGCGTTGGCGTCGTGCACCGGGTTACAGCCGAACTCGTTGCCCCAGTACACCAGCGTGTTGTCCAGATAGGTGGCGCCGGTCTCGGGGTCTTCCACCTCGCTCAGACGGTCGAGGAGGCGCGCTACGCGGCTGCCGTACCAGGCGTTGAGCGCGCCCAGCTGCTGGTCGTTCACCCCGCCCAGCTCGTGGGTCATCTGGTGGTGCCCGATGGGGAAGGGGCCCGTGTCCTCGAACGGAAGCGTGCGCGCCTCGGTTCTCTGGCCGAGCTGAAGCGTGGCCACGCGCGTGAGCCCGCACTTGAGGATGGCCGTGAGCACGTCCAGGTGTCGTCTACCAGCTGCGGGAGGTTGACCTCCTCCGCCTGCAGCTCCTCCGGGGCCTGGCCGGCGGCGCATTGTCCCGCGTCGATCCGGGGGAGAGAGAGGCGCCTTTGCCGGTCGTGCACGAAAGTCACGTGCGCTTTCAGGCGGCGGCGGTCCTCGGAGCCGAGGACCCCAATCCCTCCAAAGCCACAAGTCGGAATTCGGCAGATACTACACACCCCCCGGCGGGGCCAGCAAACCGATCACGCCTGTGGCGAAGCGTTGTCGAGGCGCTGATGCCGTCCTTTGCAACCGTCTTGTTCAGGCTTCTGGGTCAGTTGGCGCCGCCGCGTCGGCGGCCGTTCTCCGTCCCCCGTTCGGAGGACGACTACGGCCCGAACCACGCCGCGATGATCTCGCTCGAGAACCGGACCTCGCTGTCCAAGAACTGGGCCGCCTTGTCCGCCGCCCCCTTCCACTGGTCGCGTTGCGCCGAGAACCGGGCCTCCAGCCAGAAGAGCACTGCTTGCGTCAACCGAACCGGCCCACCGCCTGCGTGGGTCAGCCGGTCGAAAGCCTCACCGAGCGCCAGCCGAACTTGCGGGCTGTCCCCGAACGCCCCGTTGGCGCGCTGCGCCAGGAGCACGTCGTAGAGCAGGTCGGCCGAATCGGGTGGGGTCAGGAGCTCCGGCTCGGATTCTGCCATCATCGCGTCGAGGGTCGGGTGCTTCGGCGGCGCGCCGCCTCCAAAGCCGTCGTCGCTCGCACCCGCTCCGCCGAACGACTCCCGGATGGCACCGAGCGCCCTGGCGACAAAGCCCGCCTTCGCCACGGAGCCTGGCCCCGCAGTGACGGGTGGCCCGCCCGCAAGGGCCGAGGGCATAGGTCGCTTGGCGGACTTCGGCATCGCAGGCGGGGCTGACGGCATGGGAGGCGCAGCGAACGACCCGGTCGCGCGCCTGGCACGCGTCAGCTGATGTGCAGGGTCGGACGCGTCCGCTCGGAGGGACCTGTGGGAGCGGGGGTGCTCGCCCTTAGCACCTTCGCCCCATCCAGAGGTGAGCGCGAGTGGCACACGCCGGAGCTCGGCCGGTGCGGTGGTCTTGTCGGCGGCGGCTCGCGTCTCCACGAGGACCCAGCTCGTCGTGCTGGAGGCGAGCTGGTACTCGAGCGCGAGCGCGAGCGCGGCGCGCTTGCCGGCCGAGGCGTCGCGCTGGGCTGCCCTGGGCTGGGCGCTACCCCGACGGACCTCGCCCGCGTCCTCCAGCTCCTGGAGGCGAGCGCGCCCCCACAGAGCGGCGATAGCGCCGGTGCGTTCGGGCCGTTCACAGTCGATCGCGACCGTCCACGCGCCGGCGCCCGCCCGAAGCGTCGCCTGCGTGGTGTGGCCGCCATCGAGCCGCCCCATGACGACCATCCGGTCGCCTGCGAAGACGGGCGGGATCGCTGAGGGCGAGAGCTGTACCTGGGCACCACCGAAGTCGAGGCTGAGGTTCGACAAGGCGGGCTGCCGGAGGCGGCCGAACTGCCTCAGCACTTTGGGTTCTATCCGCTCGCCCGACCCGATCAGCTCGGCTTCACCCCGGCTGGCCCGGGCGACGCCGCGTACAAGGGCCTCACCGACGCCGTCGCCGATCCCGAAGGAGAAGATCCGCGCCGACGAGGCGTACTTTCGGGCCAAGGAGATGACTTCGTCGTCGTTGCCGACCTGGCCGTCCGTTAGCAGCACGATCTGCCGCGGACGTTGGGGATCGGCAGGGCGTCCGAGGAGCCCCTGCAGCGCCGCCAGGATCTCTGTGCCGCCTAAGTCGGCATGGCGGTCTTTCATCCATGCTGTCGCCGCCTCCAGGCTCGCCTCGTCGAAGTCGCGCGCAGTGCCCCACATCGCGTCGAAGGAGGAGCCAAAGCGCACGATGTCGAAGCGGTCCGACGCTCCCAGCGTGCGAATACACAAGGCGAGCGCGCGCTTAGCCTGCTCGATCGAGGAGCCGCCCATCGAGCCAGAACAGTCGAGCAAGAAGAGGACCTCGACGCCGGACGGCGCGCCCGCGGTCGCCAGGGCGGCCGCGTCGGGCTGGAAGGAGACGACGACGTGACGTCCGCCCCTGGGGTCGAGCCCGACACACGACAAAGGCTGATGAGGCGAGTTGGGTTCGAGGAGCAAGACTACGTCCCGATCGAGCGGGGCGTCGGGGCGTGACAAGCAGACGTTGACGCCGTCGAGGCGGTGCTCGGCACGGATCGGGTGGCTCGGCGACTCCACGACCTTGAACCCGCCGGCGGTGCGGGCGTTCACCGTCAGGGTCAGCCCGTAGGGGACAGTGCAGCGGCGCTCGGGGTTCAGGATGTCGTCATCCGTCTCCCCCACGACCCCAACGGTCGCGCTGGCCGGGACATATCGCGGTGAGACCGTGGTCGGGATCTGGACCCGGAGAGCAGCCCCCTCTTGCTTCACAAGGATCGCATAGCGCAACGCGACCTCGACCGCCTGCCCGGGATCGAGGTTCCCGATCGAGGCGCGGAAGACATCGGGGCGCTCCTGGTCGACTAGGACGGCGCCGTCACCGGCCATGATCGCATCGTCGTACATCTCGAAGGCCTTCTCGCGTTCTTCGACGCGCCCCTGAATGACTCGGTCCCCGATGGTGGCGCTGACGCCGGAGAGCGCGGCGTCAGCTGGCAGCGGGAACAGATAGACCGCCTCGATGGGGACCGCCTCGGCGTTGACATAGCGGTGGGTCAACTCGATCTCGGCGATCGGCCCGGTCAATGTCGCGTCGATGCGGACCCCGGCGAGCGGAACGAGCGCGCCGGAGGCGGTAGTGAGGCCGATGGAGTGGGCGGGTTTCATCTACGACTCCTGGGAGCTGTCGTCCCGCGAGCTCGTCGCGGTGTCAGCAGTGCTTGAGGTCAACATGGAACGCACGACCTGTGCGATCCGCCGCAACGTGACAGTGTCGACAACTCCGGCCTGAGCGTGGAGCTCTAGCCCGGGTGCGAGACTCACGCGGAACCAAGCCGTCGGACCTGACGCAACCGCGGACGAGTCCGGGGCTTCGGACGGACCCGGCTCAGAACGCGCTGACTCGAGGAAGTCCGAGAGGGTCGGCGTGGCGGCGATCGCGTCGAGCGACTCACCGGCTTCCTGGCGCGTACGGACTTCGATGAGCCGATCGAGGTGCGTCCGGTCGTAGTGCTTCCCACGTCCGGTGCCACTGGGCGCGACCAGGATCCCGCGCTGGACGTAGTACCGGATCGTGCGACGCGTCACGCCGGAGAGGCTCTCCAGCTCGCTGATGTCAAACTCGGGCTCGGTCGTGTCGTTCACGAG
>SXOO01000077.1 GCA_005776725.1 Pseudomonadota bacterium
GCAGATGGTGCGCCCCATCCAGGCCGAGACCGAGCGCTACGGCGAGTACTCGAAGCCTGGCGAGTTCGTCTACGACCACCCGTTCCAGTGGGGGAGCCGCCGCATCGGCCCGGACCTGGCGCGCGAGGGCACGAACAGCCTCAGCCACCTCTGGCACTACAAGCACCTCATGGATCCGCGGCTGACGGAGGGCTCGATCATGCCGTCCTACACGTGGTTGGCCGAGCAGCCCACGGACTTCGACGGCATCCAGGGGCGCGTGGACGTCATGGCGATGCTGGGCGTGCCGTATGGCGAGGCCGTCAGAGCCGGCGCCGCGCCGGAGCTGGCGCGTGGCCAGGCGCGACAGATCGCCGCGGAGATCGTGAAGGACGGAGGGCCAGCCGGACTCGAGGACAAGAAGATCGTGGCGCTCATCGCCTACCTGCAGCGCCTGGGCACTGACCTCGGCAAGCAGCCGATAGCGCCCGTCGCCACGACCACACCGGCCGCGGGAGGTGCCCTGTGAAGCTCTCCGACATCATGGGCCACATGGACCTCGCCACCTTCCCCGAGATCGCGCTCGTGATCTTCCTGGTGGTGTTCGCGGCGATCGGTCTCCGAGTGCTCCGACCAAGCCCCGAGCGCCGGGCGGCGCTCGATGAGGCTGCCCGCCTACCCCTCGACGACGCCACGCCGTCCCCGACGACCCAACGGAGTGTTGTGCCATGAGCGACCGCGAAGAAGAGAACCTGCGAGAGCACACCTTCGACGGGATCCGCGAGTACGACAACCCGATGCCCGCGTGGTGGACGAGGACATTCTGGGCCACGTTCTGGTTCGCCATCTTGTACGTCGGCTACTTCCACTCGAAGGTCGGCCGCGACGTCGTCGACGAGTACGACGCCGACATGCAAGCGTTCTACGACAAGCAGACGGCCGACCTGCTCGCGCTCGGAGAGGTGGACGAGCCGATGCTCGGCACCTTCATCAAGAACAAGAACGCCATGAGCGAGGCGCTGGCGCAGTTCACGAAGGTGTGCGCCACCTGCCACAAGGCCGACGCGACCGGGGACATCGGTCCGAACCTCACCGACGCTCACTGGCTGGGCGGTAACACGCTCATGGACCTCTACACGGTGATCAAGGACGGCCGGAACAAGATGCCCCCGTGGGGTAAGAAGCTGCGCCCCGACGTGGTCATGAAGCTGGCCGCCTACGTGGGGACGCTGCGAGGCACCAACCTCCCTGGCAAGGCGCCGGAGGGCAAGCCCTTGGCGGTGCCCCCGGTCCCGGAAGCCAAGCGTGACTGAGCGGTCCGGAGCCGGATCGTCGAGCGACGGTCCGGACGGCGCGGAGGTTCGGGCGCCGCAAGCCGGCCTCACCATCACGCGATCCGACGAGATCGCCGCGGTGGACCACGAGGTGCTCTCGACGCTGGAGGCCGACGGCACGCGGCGATGGATGAACCCGCGCCCGTCGAGCGGGCGGTTCCAGCGCGCGCGCGCTGTCGTGGCGTACGCGCTCATCGCGCTGTTCGCCGCGATCCCGTGGCTCTCGGTCAACGGGAAGCCACTGCTCCTCCTGGACCTCCAGCGGCGGGTCTTCACGTTCGGCGGTTTCGTGCTCTACGCCACGGACACGCTCGTCCTCACGCTGTTCCTCCTCGGGATGTTCGCGCTCGTCTTCTTCCTCACGGCGGTCTTCGGGCGCGTGTGGTGTGGCTGGGGCTGCCCCCAGACCGTCTACATGGAGTTCGTCTTCCGCCCCCTCGAACGGCTGCTCCTCGGGCGCGCCGCACGGCGGAGTGACTCGGTGCCCCTCCGGCGCCGCGCCGCCCTCTGGCTGGCGTACCTCGTCCTCGCGCTGCTCATGGCGCACACGTTCCTTGGGTACTTCGTGCCGGTCACGGAGCTCTGGCAGTGGGTCCGGACACCACCGTCCGAGCACCTCGCGAGCTTCCTCGTGGTGATGGCCGTGACCGCCCTCGTGTTCTTCGACTTCGTGGCCTTCCGCGAGCAGATGTGCACGCTCGTCTGCCCCTACGGCCGCCTGCAGTCTGTGCTGCTCGACAAGCGCTCCCTGGTAGTCGGCTACGACTCCGCGCGCGGCGAGCCCCGCGGCAAGGCGCGCGACGGCGCGGCGGGCGACTGCGTGGACTGCAAGGCATGCGTCGCCACGTGCCCCACGGGGATCGACATCCGCAGCGGACTGCAGATGGAGTGCATCGCATGCACGCAGTGCATCGACGCGTGCGACGCGATCATGGGGAAGCTCGGCCGAGCGCCTGGCCTCATCCGGTACGCCACACAGGAGGAGCTGGCGCCCGCGAAGGACGTCGTGGCCGCGGGTCCGGCGTGCGGTCCGAAGATGAACGTCAGCCGGGCCCGCCCCGCGTGGCGCTCGGTCCGGAGCCTCGTCTATGTGGTGCTCACCGTCTCGGCGTTTACGGCGTTGTTCTTCGTGGCCCGGTCGAAGACGGGCCTCGAGGTCACGGTGCTCCGCGACCGGGTCGCGCCCTTCCAGGTGCTCGACGGCGGCCTCGTGTCGAACCAGCTGCACTTGAAGCTCCAGAATCGCGGATCCGAGGCCGGGGTGTTCGACGTGACCATCCCGAACCTATCCGGCGTTCGCATCGCGGGCCCCGATCTCCCGCGCCGGGTAGAGGCGGGCAAGACCGAGACGGTGAACCTCGTGGTGATGGCCCCGCTAGGCGAGCTCCGTGGCGGACGGCGCAACGTCGATCTCGTGATCTCGGACACAGCCGGCGCTCGAGTGACAGTGACGACCCGCTTGGTGGGTCCGGAGGACCCGAGATGAACACGCACCCTACAAGTGAGCTGGGCTCCTCCGACGGGCCGCCGACCGGCGAGGCCCCCCGCACCGGCGAGCGGTCGCACCCACGCCGGAGCCCCTGGCCCTTCTTCGTCGCCGCGCTCCTCGCGATCCCAGTGGTCATCGACATCGGCGTGATTCTTTTCGTCGGCAGCGATCCGAGCTTCGCCGTCGAGCCGCAGTACTACCAGAAGGCCGTGGCCTGGGACGACGAGCTGGCTCAGCGACGCGCGAACGACGCGCTCGGCTGGAAGGTGCACGTGGCCCTGCGATCGGGTCCCGGGGAGACGCGCCTCGAGGTGCAGTTGGTCGACCGCGACGGCGTCCCAGTTCGAGACGCCACGCTCACGGCGCAGACCTTCCACGTAGCGCGAGCCTCAAGGGTTCTGCCGGTTTCCTTCGATGCGGCGGCGGCGGACCGCGGCTACGTCGCCGTCGTACCGATGCGTCGCCCGGGGCTCTGGGAGGTGCGCCTCGAGATCAGGCGCGGCGCGGACCGCTTTACTAGGGTCGAGCGGGTCGAGCTGTTCGGGGGCGCCGCGTCGTGAGCGCGCTCCTCGCCGCCGTGTTCGTCGCAGGCTTCCTCGGAAGCGCGCACTGCCTGGGCATGTGCGGCCCGCTGGTCCTCGCTGCGACGGTCCCTTCCGGTACATCCGAGCGCCGCGGCACGCTCTCGAGGCTGGTGGCGTTTCAGGGGGGACGGCTCGTTGTCTACACAGCGCTCGGAGCGCTGGCCGGCAGCCTCGGCGCCGCGCTGGATCTCGCCGGGGCGCTGGCGGGCATGGCCAGCACCGCGATGTGGGTGGCTGGCGCGCTGATGGTGGCGGGCGGGATCCGTACGCTGGCTCAGCTGGTCAGGTGGCGCCTCACGGCTCCCTCGGACGCGCCGGGTGCGCCACCGGCCCGGAAGCCCGGGCTACTCCAGACGCTCCCCCGCCGGGTGGGCGCGTTGCTGCCTCGGCTCCCGAAGAGTCTCCGCCCGGCCCTGCTGGGGGCCACGACCGGGCTCCTGCCGTGCGGTTTCTTGTGGAGCTTCGCGGTCGGGGCCGCCGGGACCGGGCGTGCCACAGAGGGTTCGTTGGTCATGGCGGCGTTCGCGCTGGGCACCGCGCCCGCGACGTTCGGGTTGGCGGGGCTGGCCGCCACCGTCGGGCGGCGCCTCGGCGCTCACACCACGGCGGTCGTGGCGCTGATCACCATCCTGCTGGGCCTGGCTACGGTGATGCGGCGCGAGCAGTTCGACGTTCGGGCCTGGGCCGCAGCGGCTACGGACGGGGCCTCGGCAGCGGAAGAGCCCCCCTGCTGCCACGACGCCGCGGAGGCGACCACCGCGACGCAGAACGAGGACGCAGCCCTGGCCGCCGAGCCACCGACCGGTGGAGCTCCCAAGTGACGACCGACGCTCGCAGCCTCCCCGGTTTCGCTCCCGCGGCGCCGCCCCGATGCGTCACCGCGTGCGCCCACTGCGGCCAGCCCTCGACCCGCGGCGACTATTGCTGCGACGGGTGCGAGACCGTCTCCCAGCTCCTGGCCGATCGGGGGTTGGACGACCTCACGTGCCGCCTGTCCGACGAGGCGCGCCCGGTGTCCCCCTCGGGTCGGAGCTACGCCGAGCTCGATACGGCGGAGTACTTCGCCGAGCACGTTCGGCTCCACGCCGACGGCTCGCGCGAGACCACGGTGTACCTCGGCGACGCCCACTGCGCCGCGTGCGTCTGGCTGGTCGAGGCCGTCCCGCAGCTGCGCGATGGCGTGCTCGCGGCGCGCCTCGACGTGCTGAAGCGGCTAGCCACCGTGCGCTGGGATCCGTCGCGAACCTCGCTCAGCGCGATCGCCCAGCTGCTCGACACGCTGGGTTACCGCGTCCGTCCGGCCAAGGCCGGCGCGGACGCACGACTCCGCCGCGAAGAAGAGCGCCAGCTCCTCGTCCGTATCGGAGTGGCCGGCGCCACCGCCGGGAACGTGATGCTCTTCGCGCTGGCGATGTACAGCGGTGTGTTCGGTGAGATGAGCGAGACGCACACCGCGTTCTTCCGCTGGGCCAGCCTGCTCATCGGCGTCCCGGGGACCTTGTGGCCGGCGGCGGTGTTTCTTCGCGGGGCGATCGGCTCGATTCGCGCACGCCGCGTCCACATGGACCTGCCGATCGCGGTCGGCATCGCCGTCGGCATGCTCTCCGGGATCGCGAACACGCTCCGAGACAGCGGCGAGATCTACTTCGACACGCTGGCTACGCTCACCTTCCTGCTGCTGGTGGGGCGGTGGACCACGCAGCGCCGGGCGAGAGAGGCCGCTGACACGGCCGCGAGGTTGCTGTCGCTCACCCCCAGTCACGCGCGCCGGCTCGACGCGGACGGGACGCCGAACGACGTCTTGGCGGACGCTCTGCAGCCCGGAGACCGGGTCCGGGTCCACTCGGGCGAGGTGGTGCCTTGTGACGGGGTCGTGCTCAGCGGGAGCTCCCTGCTCGATAACGCCGTGCTGACAGGCGAGTCCATCCCGGTGGGCCTCGCGCCGGGCGAACCCGTCTATGCTGGCAGCACCAACCTCGACAGCCCCATCGAGGTCGAGGTGTCCCGCGCCGGTGCCGAGACCCGTATGGGCCGCCTCATGGCGGATGTGGAGGCCATGGCCGCGCGCAAGGCCCCGATGGTGCTCCTGGCCGACCGCTGGGCGGCGCGCTTCGTGGTGGTGGTGCTCTCCGCGGCGGCGGCGTCCCTCGTCGTGTGGAGCGTCGTCGCAGGCCCAGAGGTCGCCATCGAGCACGTGGTGGCGCTGCTCGTGGTCACCTGTCCGTGCGCGCTCGGCCTCGCCACGCCTCTGGCCGTCACGGTCGCCATCGGCCGGGCCGCGCGGGCGGGGCTGCTGATCCGCGGGGGCGACGCGCTGGAGGCCGCGGCGCTGGAACCGGGGGCTCACGGCACGATCTTCCTCGACAAGACAGGGACTCTGACCAGCGGGGCGCTGCGAGTCGTGCACCACGTGGCCCCCCCGGAGGTGGACGCGGTGGTGGCGGCTGCAGAAGCCACCACCACCCACCCTATCGGGCGCGCGCTGGTCGCTGCGCTTGGCGGTCGCGAGAGCTTCGTGGACGCGTCCCCCGCTGACCCGGCCGGGGAGCCCGGGTCTCCGGGGGAGCTGTCGGTCACCACCGCGTTTGGCGGGGGGCTACGCGGCAGCCTACCCGACGGCCGAGCCTTCGCCATTGGCTCACCCCGCTTCGTCGGCGACCTGGGCCCGCTGCAGCCGGAGCTCGAGCGGCTGCTCGGCGACGGCGCCACGCCGGTGGTGGCGCGAGTCGAGTCCAAGGACGGCGCACCGGTCTACGGCCTCTACGGCCTCTTGGACCAGGTCCGACCCGAGGCCGGCGCCGTGGTGGAGCAACTTAGGAAGCGGGGGTGGCACCTCGGCATCCTCTCCGGGGACGACCCGCGAGTCGTCGCGGCGGTCGGCTCCAGCCTTGGGCTTGCTGCCGCCGATTGCCGGGGAGGTCTGTTGCCCAGCGAGAAGCGCGCCGCCGTCGAGGCTGCCCGCGTTGCAGGCCCGGTGATCATGGTCGGCGACGGAGTGAACGACGCGGCGGCCCTAGCGGCTGCCACCGTGGGGCTGGCGGTGCATGGTGGCGCGGAGGCGAGCCTCCTGGCGGCCGACGCGTTCTCGGCGCGCCCAGGGCTCGAGCCCCTCTTGGCGTTGGTCCAGGGCGCCGACAGGACCCGCCGGGCCATCGTGCGCAACCTCCGCCTGTCGTCCGCCTACAACGCGATCGGTGGCGCGCTGGCGCTGCTCGGTCTCATGAACCCGCTCGTTGCGGCGGTGCTCATGCCGTTCAGTTCGCTCAGTGTCATCGCCAGCTCGGTGCGCGCGCGGACCTTCACACCGCCAGTGGCCGAGCGCACAGCGGTCGCCGGTTCGCTCCGCGGCGTCCCGCCGGAGTTCAGCCCATGACCGTGCTCTTCATCTTGATGCCGCTCGCGGTGCTGGTGGCCGCTGGCTTCCTGTGCGCGTTCATCTGGTCCGTTCGCTCCGGGCAGCTGGACGACACGGAGACCCCGGGGATGCGGATCCTCGCGGAGGACGGGGTGGCGCCAAAAGAGCGCCGAAGCACGGATGAGGGGTCGGCGGAGGTGCACGAGAATCGAACTCGCCAAGGACGCCTCTCAGCGCCCCCCGACCGGTTTTGAAGACCGGGCCGTTCACCAGAACGGACCCACCTCCGTCGCCGACCATATCGCCGGCCCCCCGGGACGGCAACACGCAACGCGGCCGCGCTTCGAGCCGCGCACCGCCTACCGCTTGACCCCCAGCCGCCGTCGCCGAGACTGGGCGTTCGTTCTGGTCTGGAGGCTCTAGGGATGACGGCTGTTCTCATGGTGTGTCTCGGCAACATCTGTCGCTCGCCGCTGGCGGAGGGGATCTTCAAGCAGCTGGTAGCGGCCCGCGGGTTGGACGCGGAGTACCGGGTCGACTCAGCGGGCATCGCGGACCACCACGCCGGCGAGCTGCCGCACCGAGGCTCTCTGGCGGTCGCCGCCAGCCGAGGCATCGACATCTCTGACCAGCGCTCGCGCCAGGTCACGCGCGCAGACTTCACCCAGTTCGACTGGCTCATCGCCATGGACACGTCCAACCGCAACGCGCTCCTTCACATGGCGCCCCCCGACTTCCCGGCGGCGCGTGTGCGCTTGCTCCTGGACTTCGCGCCGTATGGCCCGCGCGACGTGCCGGACCCCTACTACACCGGCGGCTTCGATGCGGTCTACGACCTCATCGAGGCGGGTTGTGAGGGGCTCCTCGCCGCCCTCGAGGCGAAAGACCCGGCCTGACGCGGTGGTTTCACACTTCCCTCGAACGAAACTCACCCGAGCGCGGGTTTGATCGGGATTGGGGAAGTTCCCCACCAACGGAGCCGGGGGGAGTGTCCGCTCCCGTCCCTTCGTCGGAGACCTTCGAACCCCACGATCGTGCCTGTGTAGGGGCTCGGCCGACTCCTTGACCCTCGGGGTACCGCCCCCGATACTGCCCGAGGCATGCACCGAGGCCCTCCCACTAGCGTAAGAGACCCCTCCGAGCGCCGTGCGGTCTGGCCCGAGAGGCCGGTGTCACCCTTGCCCGGAGAACCGGCGAACAGCGGTCTCCCTGGGGCGGGGGGCGAAGGGTCGAGGCGTACGGTTGGGCGGATCGCCATGCTCCTGGTCGCCGCCGCGATCCAGGTCCCTGTGTTGTGGTTTTGCGCGGAGACTGCGGCGCCCGAGCGCGTTGGGGGCACGAACGCCCCGCCTCGCACGGTCAAGGTCTCGCTCAAACCCGGAGCCCCCTCGAAGAGCATCGCGATCCCGAGGCTCGTCCCGCCCCCGCCAGAGAAGCCGCCCGAGCCCCTGACCGGACAGATCGTCACCGTGGCCCCGCCGGAGATCGAGGTCGCACCGCCCGAGACGAAGTACCTCGCGCAGTTCGACCAGACGGTGAAGAAGGAGGTCAAGGCTCGCCCAGAGCGCCGACGAGAGCGTGCGCGTCCCGGCGCGGTCATCGAGAAGCCGTCCGCGCTCCAGTCCAGCGACTCCGCCAGCCGCGCTCCGACCACGGCACCGAAGCCAGAGGTGGCCGCAGGGGCCGCCCAGCCGAAGACCTCGCCCTACCCCACCGGACCCACCGGCTCCGCGGCGCCCGGTAGCGTGGTGGGCCGCGACACGAGTGGCCAGCTGTTGGTTCCCACCATCGACGCGGAGTCGGCAATGGCGAACCTCCAGACCCTATCCGGCTCGGGCGGCGGGGGTGACGCCCTGCTCGAGGTCGAAGAGGAGGGCCAGGAGACCCTGCTCAACACCCGGCGCTTCCAACACTGGGACTTCTTCCACACGCTGCAGGAGCGGGTGCGAGACCGTTGGCGGGCCGCCGAGGTGTATAGCCAGCGCGACCCTACCGGGAGGGTATTCGGCGTGAAGGACCGGCTCACGGTCATCAAAGTCACGCTGGACAAAGGCGGCCGGGTTCAGGAGCTGCTCACCGTCAAGGACAGCGGTGTGGAGGCGCTCGATCGAGAAGCGCGCCGCGCCCTCCGGGCCGCCGGCCCGTTCGAGAATCCGCCGACGGGATTGCTGAATGGTGATGGGGTTCTTACCTTCCACTTCAGCTTCCTCCTCGAGCTCTCGACTGGGCGACTCCGCCTCTCGCGCGCTCGGATGTAGCGAGCCCTGACGTACCCACCCTAGGGGTGCGGGGATCGCTCCACACGGGATCGGGAAGCCAAGACGCTCCGGTCCCACCGGAGGGCCCGAGGTGTCTGTGTTGCCTCCGAAGTCATGGCTGTCCCCCACGAAGACGCTGCTTCGCGGAGCTCCTCGCGGGCTCTGGACGCTTGTGCTCGCTGCGCTGTTCGTCGTCTTCGCCGGAGCCGCCCTCGCGGCGCCCACGGTGGTCCGCACGCCAAGGATCGCGTTCGCAGTGCATCCCGACCGGGTCGCCATGGCGAACGAGCTCGCGAAAGACGCTGAGACGGTGCTGGCCGAGGTGGAGCGCCAGCTAGGCGCTAGCCCGCCGGAGCGCCCTGCGGATGCGCCCCCCGAGGTCTCCGTGCGGATCGTCCACACCGAGGCGGAGTTCCTGGAGGCCATGCCGAACAACCGGACCATCGAGTGGGCGGCCGGGGTGGCGTTCCCGGAGCTCGGCCTCGTGGTCCTGCGCATCAACGCGAACACCCGGGCAGGAATACACGACGTGTTCCGGCACGAGCTGAGCCACATCGTCCTCGGGCGCACGACGGGGCACCGTGACCTCCCGCTCTGGTTCATCGAGGGTGTGGCAGTCCATCAAGCGGGCGAGCGGCTGGCCGAGCGGTGGCAACGCGCCGCCGACGCCACGCTCACCGAGAGCCTCCCCTTGCTCGACACGGTGCGAGACCGCTTCCCGGCCGATGGGACCGGCGCCGACTTCGCTTACGCTCACAGCACCGCCTTCGTCGGCCATCTCCTCTCGCGGCACGGCTCCTGGACGGGCGTGCGCACGCTGGTCGCCAAGGTGCGGGGCGGCCTCCCGTTCGAGGCCGCGTTCGAGGCCGCCTACGGGCACCCTCGAGCCGCGCTGGAGGCCGAGTTCCGGGAGGTGGTCGCGCGGTCCGCCTCGTGGCTCCCCGTGCTCTTCGGTGGCGGGCTGTTCATGGCGGTCCTCGTGTCACTCGTGGCGGGCGCCCTGATCTTCAGGCGACGCGAGGCGCGGCGGCGTATCGCGGCGATGGCCGACCCGATCCAGGACGAGTTCGCGTGAGCCCAGAGGGCCAGCCCTCGGGGCCCGCGTTCTGACCGGCGCGGGCTGACACCTCCGGATCGGTCCGGTACGCTCCCGCCGCCGTGTTTCGCGCCCTCGCCTCTGCCGTCCTAATCCTCGCCGCGACCAGCGCATGGGCTGTGCCGATGCGAGTCATCGGCCGGACTCAGCTCGAGGTGCGCGCCGAGGCCGGCACGCTCGGCGTACGCCTGGTGGGGCGCCTCCTCGACGACGAGGGCGGTCCCGTCGCGCGCGCTGACATCGCCCTACAAGCGGGACGCCTCTTGCCCCGGATCACGCCCACCGACGAGGAAGGCCGCTTCGACGCGCTGATCACGGACTCGGATCTCGAGCTCGCGGGCGGCGACACGCTGCAGGTGACGGCGCGGTACGCGGGGAGCGTGCTCTGGAGCCCCGCTGAAGCCGAGGCCCGCCTGGCGCGCCAGCCCCTGCCGGTCCAGCTCCAAGTCGTTCTGCTTCCCGAGGACTTCGACTGGGCCGCCCGTGCTCGGGTTCAGCCGCGGGCGTTGGTCACCGCGCGCTCCACCGAGGGACCGCTAAGCAACGCCCGGCTCGAGCTCAGCCTTGGCGCGCAGCACCTCACCACTCGGACGGACGACGCCGGGCACGCCGTGTTTCGAGGCCTCACTCTCCCTGCGCCAGGGGCTCACACGGTCCGGATACGACACGTGGCCACGTTTCGCCACGCGGAGGCAGTGCACGAGCGCGTGCTCGTCGCCCGCCGCGCGGCCAAGCTGGAGGTCAGCGCGAGCCCCCGACCCGACGGCACCCTCGAGTTCTCCGGCACCGTAACGCTCCGGCCCGAGGCCGAGCCCCTCGGGACGGCCGTGGTTCGCTTCAACGGCCGCCCGGCCGCCACGCTCGAGCTGGGTGGCGGCGGACAACTCAAGGGCCGCGCCCCGCTCGCGGAGTTCGGGGCGCTCCACGGCTCCAGCGTCTTGGACGTGGAGGTCGTCTACGAAGGCGCCCTTGGGGAGGGCGTGGCGGCCATGGAGCTCGGCCGTTTCACGGTCCCGGAAGCGCCGGTGTCCACCCTGGACTGGGTGGCGTTGCCCGCCGCGGGCCTAGCCGCCGCATGGCTCTGGCTGAGGCGCCGCAAATCGAGCGCCAGCCCGCCGGCCCGGGGTGCAGCCGCCGCTGCGCCGCCCCGCAAGAGGCCTTCCGCCCGAGAGGCGCCACGCGACGGGCTCGGCGGGCACGTGTTCGATGGGCTGACGGGGCGGCCCCTGCCTGGCGCTCAGGTGCAGCTGGTGCTGGCGGCAGCCGCCCCCGCGGCCTCGGCCAGCTCTCCAGGCGAGGACGCGCGGGCACACGTTCAAGACGCGCGGACCGTCACGACGGACGCCGATGGTTGGTACGAGCTCCGCGGCTTCCCAGAGGGACGGGGGGAAGCGCCGGCCTTCGAGGAGGCGGTGGCGATCCGCTTCACCCACGAAGCGTTTCACCCCCACCAGATCCCGCTCTCCAGGGGCGCCCGAGGCGCGCTGCCCGTGGTCGCGCTCGTCCCCCTTCGCGCGGACGCCCTGAGGGCGTACGAGGGGGTGTTGCGACGCTTCGGCCTCGCCGGGCGCTTCGGTCGCGAGACGCCACGAGAGCTCGAGCCGCGGCTCTCACGGGCGTCTCGCGTGGACAGCCGCGCGGCCACCGTCGCCTTTGAGCGCGCGTACTTCGGGCCCCCCGCGGCCAGCTCCGCGGCCGGGAACGAGGCGCGCGAAGCGCTCGAAGGTCTCGAGCGGGGCAGCCCCCCATGAGCACGGTAAGTGCGTTGTTCACGGCCCTCGTCGCAGCCGCGGAAGGGGGCCCCGGCGGGCCGGCGCGCGGCGACGAGGCGTGGGACGGAATCGGGTACCTCGAGACCACGGCCCGTGAGGCCCGCGTCGAGCTCACGCTGCGATCGCCCCTCGACCTCTCGCGGCTCGAGCCCGACGACGTCGTGTTCGCGATCGCACCAAGCGACGCGCTCCTCAGCGCGCTCGCAGTCTTCGTGGAGGATGGCGGGGCGGCAGTGATCCTGCTCGAGGCCAACGCCTCTGAGGGTGCCTTGGCCGAGTATGGCGTCGCGCCGGAGGCCGAGCCGCGAGCGAATCGGTATCACCTGGATCACCCGGGGTTTCCCGTCCTCGAGGCCCCGCTCCCGGATGAGCCGGGACCTCGGGGTTCTCTCGACCCACACTTCGTCTGGTACAACGTCAAGGAGGTGATCCTCAATCACCCTGTGGGCTTACGGCCCCTCAGCCCGCCGCCGCCCCGAACGACGGTCGCGCCGCTCATCGGGTTCTCGGGGGGGCTCCGAAGCCGCAGCAGCGACGGGACCCCTCGGCACGATGCACCCCTCCTCGCGCTCTCCCCCGAGGAGGCGAAGGCGAGCTTCGTCGTCGAGGTGGCCTTCGGCCGCGGTCGAGCGCTGCTCGTCGGGGACTCCAGCCTCGCGATCAACGACATGCAACGCCACGCCTACGGCGACAAGCAGTTCGTGGCCAACCTCCTGCGTTACTTCTGCGGGCCCGAGGAGTGCCGCGTCTTGGGTGTGGCGCCAGGGGGGCCGGTCGTGGGAGCTTACGAGTCCAGGCACGGAAAGCGCTTCTTCGGGCTCGAAGGAGCCGTCGACAAGGGCCTCGTGGCCCTGAACGACCTGGCCACCATGGCGAACGCGGCGCTCGCCACGCCTCGAACGGCCACCACGCTGAGGTGGCTCGGCCTCGCGGCCGCCCTGCTGCTGGCCGGCGTGCTCGCGGGCCGGCTCGCGCCCCGGCCTCTGGCGCCCGCGGCACCGCAGGTGGAGCCCGCGCCACCCGACTCGGAGACCTGGGCGCGCGCCCTCGTGGCAGGCGGACGCTCGGCGTCGTTCGACCGTCCGGCGCGCGCCCTCGAGGCGCTGCTCTCGGACCTGCCTCCCAGCGAAGAGCGCGACGCGGTGTTGTCCGTCTTGTCCCGAGACCTCGGGTCGCGAGGACCGCTCGACCGCGTGACCTTCGAGGTGGCCCTATCCCGCGCCGAGCCGCTCCTCAGCCGAACCGCAGGCGCCGAAAGCCCCCCGTCCGCTGTCGCCGCCGCGTTGCCGCGCACAGGCGACCTTCCCGACGTCCGTCCTTACGCCACAAGCGCAAACGCCCCGAGGCATCCATGACCAGTGCCCCCTCCCTCCCGCAACTCGACGCCGGACTCGCGCTTCGCCGAGAGCTGATCGACGAGATCCAGAAGATCTGGGTGGGACCTGAGCTCACGATCGAGCTGCTGATCGCCGCGCTGCTCTCCGGCGGCCACGTCCTCCTCGAGGGCGTGCCCGGCATCGCGAAGACCACGCTCGTCAAGGCGTTCGCCGCCACGCTGGACTGCACGTTCAAGCGCATCCAGTTCACGCCGGACCTCCTCCCGGCAGACATCACGGGCACCACGGTCCTCGACCCGCGGACGCAGGCGTTCGTTCTCCGGCGTGGCCCGCTCTTCGCGAACGTGGTGCTCGGCGACGAGATCAACCGCGCGCCAGCAAAGACCCAGAGCGCCTTGCTCGAGGCCATGCAGGAGTCCCAGGCCACGATCGACGGCGAGACCGTCGCGCTCGAGGCGCCTTTCATCGTCCTCGCCACTCAAAACCCCGTGGAGCACGAGGGGGTCTACCTGCTCCCCGAGGCGCAGCTCGACCGCTTCATGTTCAAGCTGACCCTGGGCTACCCGGAAGAAGAGGCGGAGATCCGCTTCCTCGAGACGCACGGGAGAGAGCTGCCCACGCTGAGGCCGATCCTGCAGCGCCGCCACCTCGCGGCCCTCTCGGAGGCCGCCCGGAACGTCCACATCGCGCCGGAGCTCAGGCGTTACATCGTGCGCCTGGCGGCGGCTACGCGGGCCCACCCGCGCCTACGAATCGGCGCCTCCCCGCGCTCCTGCCTCCTGCTGCAATCGGGCGCCAAGGCGCTGGCCTTCCTCCGGGGTCGTGACTTCGTGTTGCCCGACGATCTCCGAGAGCTGGCGCGCCCCACCCTGGCACACCGGCTCATCCTCACGCAGGAGGCCGAGCTCGACGGCACCAGCGCCACGCAGGTGCTGGCTGATGTGCTGCTGCGCGTCCCGTTCACGGAGTCGCGCGGCGGCCCTCCGGCAGGCCCCCCAGGTTCTTCGTCGCGGGCCCATAACGCGTGATCCAGCGGCCCCAGCTGCAGCTCGACGCGCACGGCAGGCTCCTCGGCCTGACCGGCGCCGGACTGTGCCTGGTGGGGCTCGCCGCCTCGAGCCCGATCGCGCTGCTCCTCGGGCAGCTTCACCTTGCGGCGCTCCTCTCCTCGCTCGTCCATGGAGCGATCAAGGCGTCGCGCGCCCTTCGTTCGCTCGGCGCCGCGGTGGCCTCCGAAGGGCCGCTGGCCGCGAAGGCGCTCAGCGCTGGCGGCGAGGCGCGCTTCACCTTGGCGCTCAGCGTCGATGACGACGTCGAGCCCACGGCCATCCAGCCGATCGTCGGGGTGGGCCTGAGCCAGGCCTCGGCCCACTTGAGTCGAGTGAGCGAGGGGAGCTACGAGGTCGTGGTGGAGGCCACCGCGGTCCGCGCCGGCAGGACGGCGATTCACGGCCTAAGAGTGCGCCTCGCGGCCTTCCCCTGGGTGGTAGACGTGGAGCGCGGAGCCCACGCCCTAGCGGTGGTCCTGCCGCGACCCACGCCGCAGCGCCTCGGGAACCAGCGGAGCGGAGATCGGGTCACGCTGCCGGTGGGTTTGTCCCGCCCAGACACCCAGGGCCTCGGCTCGGACGTGCGAGAGCTCCGGGACCATGTCCCGGGGGACCCGTTCAAGCACATCGCCTGGAAAGCAAGCGCGAGGCGCGGGCGGCTGATCGTGAAGGAGTTCGACGACGACGGCGCGCTCTCGGTCTACCTCGTCGTAGACATGGGGCCCGCGCTCCGAAAGGGGCCGTGGGGCGCAACTGCGCTCGACTCGAGCCTCTCGCAGGCCCTGGGCATGGCGCGCCAGCTCACCGCCGGGCACCACCGCGTGGGGCTCGTCACCGCCGACGGCCACGTCCACGACTTCGTCCGCGCCGACGCCGGCCCCACGATCCTTGAGCGCCTCGTCGAGACAATGCTCCGAGTCCAGACGGTGGTGGACGCGCGGCTCACCGAGGCGAGCACCGAGGAGGTCGCCGCCCGAGTGGCCCACTTCCTCTGGCTGCACCACAACGTCGACGTCCGCCTCCCCGCCCCGCTGCGGCTCGGCATCCTCGGGCCGGACGTGGATGTCGAACGCGCGGCGGACGTCGCGCGCCGCCTGCTGCCTCGGTATTCCACACCGCGCTCCGCCGCTCCTGCTGAAGGCGCCGACGCCGACACCGCACTCCGCCTCTTCTGCGAGCGCGTTGGGCTCGACCTCCCCTACCGCGCGGAGTTCGGGGGCGCGTTCAGCGGTAGAGGCCTCGTCGAGGCGGTGGAGCGCTGCATCCTCGATCGCTCCGCCAACCATCTCATCGTGGCGCTGGTAGACCCGGCCACCCTCGACCTCGAGATCGCGCGAGTCAGCCAGCGCCTCGCCCGAGCGCACGGGCACCGCATGAGCTTCGTGCCGGTTGCAGCGCCGGCCGCCGGCCCGCTCCAGGCTCGGGGGCTCGAGGGAGGCGACCCGGGCGAAGCAGGCCCCGACCTCCCCGCCTCGCACCTGTCGGAGCGCGTCGCGGCCGTGCTCGCAGCCGATTCGAAGCGGCATGGGATGCAGATCATGCGGGGTCTTCGACTCAACGCGACGACCCGCGGATCCACGCCCGTCTAGAGGGTAACACTCCGGAATCATACGTCCGACTCACACATTCCACAGACCCGGATCGGCCTGAAGTGGCCTCAGCACTCACTTTTTTGTGGTTCGAACTACTTGCCGCCCTCCGAGGCGATGTGCATATTCCGCGGCGCGAACGGCGCACCTGAGGGTCGCGCCGCTCCGCGACGGTAGCGAAGGCCCCTTTTGCTGGTATTGCAGACGTAGGCGCGCACCCAGTTGTACGTGAATCGAAAACTCGAAAGGAACCGTCCATGAACAAGAAAGAGCTCGCGAACGCCCTCGCGTCGAAGACGTCCCTCACGCAGGCCAAGGCTGCCGAAGTCCTGAACGCCCTGTTCGACGCCGACAACGGCACGGGCATCATCCCGTCGGCGCTCTCGAGCGGCGACAAGGTTGCGATCCCGGGCTTCGGCACCTTCGGCACGCGCACCCGCGCCGCGCGCTCGGGCATCAACCCGGCCACGCAGTCGAAGATCGCCATCCCGGAGAAGACCGCGGTCTTCTTCAAGGTCGGCAAGACCCTGAAGGAGCGCTTCCAGGGCTGAGCCTGGCGGCAGGCGTCCACCAAGACGTCAGTCGATGCGCGCGGAGCCGCTGCCAGAAATGGCGGCGGCTTCGTCGTTTAAGGCCCCTTTCACGCGGCGCTAAAGCCTTGCCGAGCGCAGGGCATTGCGCTACACGGCGGCCCCAGCGGAGTTGCCCATCCAGGGCCTCTGCTCGCCACCGGTTGAACCGGCGGGGGCACGCCCACCCCACCGGAGCGCCGGGCTCATTCCGCCTGCAACCGTTGCTCGTGCGAGCGCCGGTGCCGGCACCGAAAAAGGAGTCGCTCGTGAAGAACCGCTACGCCCTCGGACTCGTCGCCGCGCTTGCCTTCGCTGGCGCAGGCTGCAGCAAGAAATCCACGACCCCCGCACCCGCCGCCGTGAAGCCCGCCGAGCCGGCTCCCGAGGCCCCGAAGCCCGCAGAGCCCGCCCCCGAGGCGCCCAAGCCCGCCGAGCCCGCCCCCGAGGCGCCCAAGCCTGCAGAGCCCGCCCCCGAGGCGCCCAAGCCCGCGGAGCCGGCGCCCGAGGCCCCGAAGCCCGCCGAGCCCGCGCCCGAGGCCCCTGCGACGGACCGCGCGGCGGCCGTCATTCGTGGCATCGAGCTGGCCAGCCAGGGCAAGTACGACGAGTCCCTGGCGGACTGGGCCGACACGGCTGTGTGGCACTCTGTGGGCCGCCCCGAGCTGGTCGGCAAGGCCGCGATCCTCGCCGAGATGGCCGAGGGCCGGAAGGCCTTCCCGGACCTCCAGCTGAAGCCCACTTGGATCTTCGACGCTGGAGAGACCGTGGTGGCCATCACGGTGCTCCGTGGCACCAACAGCGGCCCCCTCGGGACCGCCCCGGCCACGGGGAAGACGGTCGGCATCGAGACCGCGGTGGTCTTCCACTTCGGCGCTGACGGTAAGGTCGACCGGGCAACCGAGTTCTTCGACGAGCAGAAGGTCGCCGCCCAGCTCGGGGTCATCCCCGGCGCCGAGGGTCAGCCCGTCCCGCCGGTGCTCGAGCTCCCCACCGCCGAGCCCACCATCGTGAAGGGCGCGGCCAACGAGGCCAACCTGGTCACCGCGAAGGCCATCATGGATGCCTTCAAGAAGGACACGTTCGCCGCGAAGCTGCGTGAGACCCTCACGGCTGACTTCACCATGACCGATCCGATGACCGGCGGGACCATCGCGGGCGCCGAAGCGTCGATCACGGCGCTCGAAAAGGGGCTCTTCGCGATGTGGCCGGACTACAGCGGCACGGCCACGTGGACCGGCTCGGTCGGCGAGTGGGTGATAACGGTCCTGGACAACCAGGGCACGTACAAGGGCGGGATCCCGGGCGTCGAGGCCAAGGACCAGGTCTCGAAGTTCAAGTCGCTCGACCTCATGCTCTATGAGGGCGGGAAGGTGAAGACCTACAAGAGCTTCGCCAACGGCATGGAGATCATGGCCGCGCTCATGCCGGCACCCGCCGCCCCCGCCGAGGGTGAGAAGCCCGCCGAGGGCGCCGCTCCTGCCGAGGGTGAGAAGCCCGCCGAGGGCGCCGCCGCCCCCGCCGCGGGTGAGAAGCCCGCCGAAGGCGCCGCTCCTGCCGAGGGTGAGAAGCCCGCCGAGGGCGCCGCCGCCCCCGCCGCGGGTGAGAAGCCCGCCGAGGGCGCCCCGCAGTAAGTTGCGCCCACCGGGCCCCCCAAAGGGGCCCGGCAGCCAAACGCTGGCCTCTCTCGGGGGCCCAGCCGCCAACACTGGCCTCTTCTGGGGGCCCCAGCCCCCACCGCACGCCTACCGGAACCCGCCTGAGCCCCTCAGGTACCGCGCCCCCAGAAACGGCGCGAGCTCGGGAGCCCCCCCGTCGGCGGCCGCGCTTCACCGCTCGTTGGTGGAGCCCCTCACAGGCGTGGAGAGCTGCACCATCAGCATGATCCGGTAGAGGCTGTCGAGCTCGCTCACGCCCACCGCCTTCAAGGTCGCGCCCCCCGCGTGCGAGAGCACGAGGTGCACGGAGCCGTCGTCCTCGTGGATCACTTCGGGGTGCGACCAGCCCCGCGCTCGCAGCCAGGCACGACCGTCTTGCCAGCTGGGCAAGAACACGTCGCCATTGCGTCCGAGCCGGGTGGCGTCATCCGGGGAACGGACCAGGTCGCAGAATCCCGTGTGGTCCACGTACCAGTCGCCGACCTTCGGGTGCCAGACCAACCCCGTGGCTTTCAACGTGCGGGCCCGCGCAACCTCAGCGTATCCAAAGTGCATCGGCTTCGGTTTTACCGGGCCCGGCCTCGGGTGTCACGATGAGCCCTTCTCCGAGCTGCCGTGGAGTGATAGACCCACCCCATGCCGAACCTCCTGAGCGACCTCGTCACACGCGCCATCGAAGGGTCCCTCGACGTGGCCGCGAAGGCACGAATGCAGCTCAAGGGCGCGAAGCGGCTGCTGAACCGCGCGAGCGCCAAGGCTGGGGTACCGCTAGCGGTCAACGACGGGGGCCGGCCGGTCTGGCCCCGAGAGGTCGCCGCCAAGGAGGCCCCAGCCCCAGTGGCGAAGGTGGAGAAGGTGGAGAAGCCACCCGCGCCGCTGCCCGTGCCGGTGCGCCAGGGCCTCGTGGTGGAGACGGCGGGGCCCAGCCTCGAGACCTGGAGGAAACAGCGCGAGGCCGCGCCAGACACCGAGTCTCAGGCGTCCGAAGGCGGCGAAACCACGAAAGGACTCGACAGCCCGGATCACTGAAAGTACTTTCAGTCCATGGCTGAACTCTTCGCGGAAACACCGTCGGTTACGCGGGTGGTCGGTCGCTGGCTCGAGACGCCCGAGCTCGCGGAGCAGATCACGCAAGTCCGCAGGACCGAGTCCCAGGAGGGCGAGTACGCGCCCTTCCCGGAGTCCCTCAACAAGACCCTGGTGGCCGCCCTCCGACGGACCGGTATCGAGCAGCTCTACAGCCATCAGGCCGCCGCCATCGACTCCGCGCTGGCGCGGCGCCACACGGTGCTCGTCACGCCCACGGCCAGCGGCAAGTCGCTGTGTTTTCACGCGCCCGTGCTCAGCGACCTGCTCGACCATCCGAACGGACGGGCGCTGTTCCTCTACCCCACGAAGGCGCTCACGCAAGACCAGTACTCCGGCCTCCACCACACGATCGAGAAGACGGGCGCCGACATCCGCACGTTCACCTTCGACGGAGACACGCCAGCGGACGCCCGCCTGCAAGTACGGGAGCTGGGTCAGATCGTCCTCACGAACCCAGACATGCTGCACGCGGGCGTGCTCCCGCATCACACCAAGTGGCTGAAGCTGTTCAAGAATCTCCGGTGGGTGGTGTTGGACGAGCTCCACGCCTACACCGGAGTCTTCGGCAGCCACCTCGGGAACGTGCTGCGGCGGCTCAAGCGGATCGCCGAGTTCCACGGATCCAGCCCGGTGTTCATCGCCGCGTCCGCGACGATCGCCAACCCCAAGGAGCACGCCGAGCGGCTGCTGGAGGAGCCGGTCGAGGTGATCGACCGCTCCGGGGCGCCACGGGGCGGGCGGCACGTCGTCTTCGTGAACCCGCCGGTGGTGAACCGGCAGCTCGGTATTCGCCGCAGCTACCTGCATGTCGCGCGGCGCTTCGCGAGCGACCTCATCCGGAGCGGTGTGCCCACCATCGTCTTCGTGCAGAGCCGGCTGAACGTTGAGCTCCTGGTGAAGTACCTGCGCGAGGATCTCGTGCGCCACCACGTCGACCCGGAGCTCGTGCAGGGGTACCGGGGCGGCTATCTGCCCACCCACCGACGACGTATCGAGCAGGGACTCAGGGCGGGCCAGATCCACGGCGTGGTCGCGACCAACGCGCTCGAGCTGGGGATCGACATCGGCGACCTCACCGCCTGCGTCATCGCGGGTTACCCGGGCAGCGTCGCGTCGGTCTGGCAGCAGGCGGGTCGCGCCGGACGCCGCAACGCCGAGGCCCTCGCCGTCGTCGTCGCGCGGTCCGTTGCGCTGGATCAGTATGTGGTCGAGCACCCCTCGTACTTCTTCGGACAGAGCCCGGAGGAGGCCCGGATCGACCCGGACAACCTCGTGATCCTCATCGACCACGTGAAGTGCGCCGCCTTCGAGTTGCCATTCAAGGCGGGCGAGCGCTTCGGGCGACTATCCGTGGAGCAGACCACCGAGGTGCTCGACCACCTCGCCGCCCATCGGATCCTTCATCGCTCAGGCCCCCACTGGCACTGGATGGATCGCTCCTATCCGGCGAACCATGTGAGCCTCCGGCGTGTAGAGTCCGAGAACTTCACGGTCATCGACGTCTCGCCCGGCAGCAGCCAGTCGGCGATCGGAGACCTGCCCAACACCCACGCCGGGGCGCGGATCATCGCGGAGGTCGACTTCAAGAGCGCCCACACGACGCTCCACGAGCACGCCATCTACAACCTCGACGGCGAGCAGTATCAGGTCGAGCGACTCGACTACGAGAACCACAAGGCGTTCGTCCGCAAGGTCGACCCGGACTACTTCACGTACGCCCACTCGAAGCTCAAGGTCACCGTCATCGCAGAGGACGGCCGCGAGGGTGAGCGATCGTTCGGCGAGGTCCTGGTCACCGAGAAGGTCATAGGGTTCAAGAAGGTGCGCTTCGACACGCACGAGAACGTCGGCTACGGCGACATTTCGCTCCCGGAGCTCGAGATGCACACCACAGCCGTGTGGCTCACCGTGCCTGAGCCGATCCTCGAGGCGCTCGGACGCGATACGGTCGTCGACGCGCTCCGCGGCGTGGGCCAGGCGATCCACACCGTCGCAGTCTTCCGCCTGATGTGCGCCGGCAGCGATCTCGGGCAGGCGGTCGACGAACCCGAAGAGGCGGGACCGCGGCTCTACCTCTACGACAACCTGCCCGGCGGCGTCGGATTCGCAGAGCGGCTCTTCCAGCTCTTCGTCCCCCTGCTCTCGTCAGCCCGAGCGCTCATCACGGGCTGTGCCTGCAGTGAGGGGTGCCCGAGCTGCCTGGGCGCAGCGCGCAACACCGAAGCAGGCGGCAAGGCCCCGTCGGTCGAGCTCATCGACGCGATCCTCGAGCTCTCCGGTCCTAGGCCGCTCCTCCATTGACGCTGCGGCGCCTGAGCGAGCGCCTCGCGCGCCACGGCGCGCCAGGACCCGAGGCGCCAGAGCCCGAGCTCGCCCGCCACGCGCACACGGGCCCCGAGCTGTCATGGTCGTACACCGAAACCCCGTTCGGACGGGCCACGGTCTCGGCGGAGCGCCTCGACGCGGGCCCCTTCCTCTCGAGCCGCCGTCCGGAGACCGCGACGTGGCGGTGCCACCATCCCCTGGAGCGGCTCCTCGGCGACGAGCGCCTCATCGGCTTCCGCCCCGAGGACGCGCTCTACCTCGACATCGAGGCCACCGGGCTCTCGCACGGCGCCGGGACCTTCGCGTTCCTTATCGGGTGCGCCGTGGTCGAGGGCGGCCAGGTCCACGTGGAGCAGCTCTTCGTCCCCGACCCCACGGACGAGCTCCCTGCGCTCTCGCGATTCCTCGAGCTCCTCGACGCCCGCCCGTATCTCGTCAGCTTCAACGGCAAGAGCTACGACCTGTCGGTGCTGGAGTCGCGCCTCGTCATCACGAGGCTCCTCTCGCGCTCCGAAGCCAGCCTGAAGCTGCGACCGCACCTCGACCTCCTTCACGTCAGTCGCCAGGCCTACAAAGGCGTCTTCGGTGACACGCGCCTCCAGACGCTGGAGCGCGCCGTGCTCGGCCTCGACCCCAAGGAGCGCGAAGACGACGTCCCGGGCTCTCTCGTGCCGGCCCTCTACTTCCACTACCTGCGGACGGGCGACGCCCGGCACCTCGAGCCCGTCCTCCGTCACAACCGCACGGACGTACTCAGCATGGTGGCGCTTGCGGCGCACCTCGTGGACCTGCTTCGGGCGCCCTGCGGCGACGCCGAGATCCTGCTCAATCTGGGCCGCGCCGCGCTCCGTCGAGGCCTGCCCGACCGGGCCGCACGCCTCCTCGAGGACGCGCTGGCCGCCGGCCTCGCCGACCCGCTCGAGCGCCTGGCCCTCGAGGATCTGGTCACGGCCGCCCGCCGCGCCGAGCGACCGGCGCTCCACGCCTTCGCGCTCGACCGCCTCATCGACCTGCTCACTCCGCACGAGGCCACCCTCCTGGCTCGCCTCACGAGAGCGCGGCAGCGCCTTCGGCCGGGAGTCGCGGGCCAGCCGCCGTCACGCATTACGTCGCCTTGAGTTTCACCGCATGCTCCGTCGGGTTTGACACAGCATCAGGGCGTCACTAGCCTCCGCCGACCGGCGGCGCCTCCTCCAGGCTCGGCCGCCCCGCTCCTTAACGCCACGAGCACCCGGGCCGTCGGCCTCCTCTCACGCAACCACGACGCGAGCCACACACGTTGAGCCACCTGGAACTCAAAGCACGAATCGACGCACGCACGGCCCGCGTGGCCATCGTGGGTCTTGGGTACGTTGGGATGCCGCTCGCCACGGCGATCGCGCAGGCCGGGTTCGAGGTGGTGGGCCTCGACATCGACGAGGGCCGGGTCGCGCAGGTCATGCGCGGCGAGAGCTACATCGGGGACGTCCCCTCCGCGCACCTCGCCGAGCTGGTCACCGCCGGGAAGGTGCGCGCCACCACGCGGTTCCGGGACCTTCAGGAGTGCGACGCGATCGTCATCTGTGTCCCGACTCCTCTCAACAAGACGAAAGAGCCAGATCTCTCCTTCGTCGTGCGGGCTCTGGACGAGATCAAGACCTACCTGCGCCGCGGCCAGCTGGTGATCCTAGAGAGCACCACCTATCCCGGCTTCACCCGGGAGGTGGCCCTGCCCCTTCTCGAGGAGGTCGGTTATCGCTGTGGCGAAGAGTTCTTCCTGGCCTTCTCGCCAGAGCGAACAGATCCCGGAAACCCGAAGTTCGCGGTCAAGAACACGGCGAAGGTGCTCGGCGGCATCACTCCTAGCTGCACCGCGGTCGCGCAGATGCTGTACACGGCGGTCATCGACCACGTCCACGTCGTCTCTTCCACTGACGCGGCCGAGATGGCGAAGCTGCTCGAGAACACATTTCGCGCCGTGAACATCGGCCTCGTGAACGAGGTCGCGCTGATGTGCAACACGCTCGGGATCGACACCTGGGAGGTGATCGAGGCGGCGTCGACGAAGCCGTTCGGCTTCATGCCGTTCTACCCGGGCCCAGGCCTCGGCGGGCACTGCCTCCCCATCGATCCGCTGTACCTGTCCTGGAAGCTGCGCTCGCACAACTACACCGCGCGGTTCATCGAGCTGGCGCAGACCATCAACGCGTCCATGCCCGCATTCGTCGTCCAGCTCGCGGCCGACGCGCTGAACGATCGCGGGCGCGCGGTAAAGGGTTCGCGGATCTGTGTGTACGGCGTCGCCTACAAGCCCAATATCGAGGACGTCCGCGAGTCGCCTGCGCTAGAGATCATTGGCCTGCTGCACCGGAAGGGCGCAGAGGTCACCTACTGCGACCCGTACGTGGCCGAGGTGTCGGTAGAGGGCCACCTCTTCGTGGCTACGCCAGAGGCCACTGCCGCGCAGAACATCGACCTCGCGATCATCACCACCGACCACCGCACCTTCGATCTCGAGCGCCTCACGCGCAACGCCCCCGTCGTGCTCGACACACGGAACGCCACGCGGCGTTATGGCCTGCCCGCCGAGCTGATGGCCAAGGTCGTTCGGCTCTGAGATGACTCGAGGCAACCTCGTCCGCTGGGTCCTGGGCCTCGCCCTCGGCGCCCTGTTCGTCTGGCTCGCCGCCCGGGAGTGGCCGCTCCACGCGCTGTTCAGCGCGGCCGTCAAGCTCGACGGGGCCACCCTGGTCTCGGCGGCCGGGTGGTCGTTCCATCTGCCCACACTGCTCCCTTACTTCGCGGTGCTCACGGCGATCCACTTCCTACGCGTCATTCGGTGGCGTCCCCTGGTCGCGCCCCTGGGCCATGTGGACCTCGGCACGCTCAACCGGGTCAGCGCCCTGGGCAACATGTACCTGTTCGTCCTCCCGCTGCGCCTCGGAGAGCTCGCTCGTCCCTACTATCTCTACCGCGAGACCGGGATACAGATGTCTGCCTCCCTGGGCACCATCGCGGTGGAGCGTGTGGCGGACGGGCTCATGGTCAGCCTCCTCCTGGGACTCACCCTGCCCTTCCTCCCCGAGGGCAGCGCGGCCGGCGAGCTGAGGCTGGCGGCCGGGCTCTCGCTCGCCGTCTTCGCGGCCGCGCTCGTCGTGCTGTTCGGCCTCGTCATGGCGCGGTCGCAGACCCTGGCCATCCTCAGGGCGGTCGGCTACCGGATCTCTCGGAAGCTCACCGACAGGGTCCTGAGCGTCGCCTCCGCCTTCATCGACGGGCTCGCCGCGCTCCCCTCGCGGAGACACATCCTCGACTTCCTCGCCTGGTCGCTGGCCTACTGGGCGCTGAACGGCTTCGGCTACTACGTACTGGCGATGGGTTTCCCGGGGCTGCATGTGCCGCTCGTGCTCGCGTACGCCATGATGGGGTGCGTAGTCGTGGGGATGATGCTCCCCAACCCGCCGGCAAACGTCGGTGTCTATTGGTATTTTCTGCTGAAGCCGATCACGCTGTATGGTGTGGCGGTGGGCGACCCGTCGGCGACCTTGTTCGGACTCCTCGCCTGGCTCGGCCAGCTCGTTCAGCAGACCGCGTTCGGTATCGTGCTCGGCCGACGCACCAGCGCGCCCACCGCGGAACCCGCGCCGCCCGTAGACTTGGGCGACGGGCTGGGCCACCCACAAGGACCTGTCGGGCGGTGAGATGGCTCCTGGTCGTGGCGGTGGTGCTCTCCTGCGACCGTCAGGAGCAGGTCGCGTCCCCACAACGCACCGAGGCCTCTGAACAGGTCGACAGGCTCCGAGCAGACAACGAGCAGGAGTTCACCGATCTGCGCGCGCGGTGGCTGGCGACGGAGGGTGCGGTCAGCGGCCTCCGCCGCGATCTCGAGACCGCTCGCAAGCAGCACCAGGAAGCCGAAGAGCTCCACCGCGCCGAGCGCGTCGCCGCCGAGTCTCTCACCCTGGACCTGCGACTCCGTCTCGACGCGCTGGAGCGCGCCCCGCGGCCCGTGACGCGACAGGCCAGCCCCGTCGGCGACCGCGTGCTCCAGGCCTACGAAGAGCTGGCGTGCGCGGCGCGACGCGGGGCGGTCGAGAGCGTGCACCTGGTCCGAGAGCGCTGGGGCTTCGAGTCGCACGAAGCCTGGGCGTTGGCGTGGCTGCAGGTGGCGCGAGACCCGGAGTTCGAGGCGCGCGCGGCGCAGCGCATCGCGCGCCTCTGCCCCTGAGGCCCGGAGTGACCTGGCGCCGCATCGCACTCCTGAATCTCCTGGTCTTGTTGGGGCTCGAGGCGGTCTGCCAGGGGGTCTGGCAGCTGGTCCGCCACGAGGACATGCCCCGGGACCCGAGGAGCTGGCTGGCCCAGGCGCGGCTCTCGTTTCGCAACGGCCTCTACGTCGCCGACCACGCGGCGTTGTGGCGCCTCAGCCCCGGGTATCGCGGAGGTGAGGAGGCGCTCCGTTTCTGGGGAGACGCTCCGCTCGCCATCAACACAGACGGTATGCGCGGACCCGAGCGCCGCCCGGACGCGAAGGTCCGGGTCCTGGTGATCGGAGGCTCGCATCCGATGGGCATGTACGTGAGCTGGGAACAGAGCTACGCGGGCCAACTCGAGCGACTGCTGGCCGCCGATGGCCACTCTGCCCAGGTCCTCAACGCCTCGGCCCCGGGCTACACCAGCTGGCAAGCGCGGCGCTGGCTCGAGGCGTACGCCGCCGACTTCGCGCCAACAGCGATCGTCTTTGACGCGGGTGTGAACGACACCCTTCCGCTCACGACGGAGTATCCCATCGAGGACAAGGCGCTACGGGCTGCCCCGGCGTGGGCATCCTCCACGCGCTCGTGGCTCGAGGTGTCCGCCACCTTCCGGCTGCTGCAGCGCTGGCTGGCGGGTCCGCCGCCGGTGCAGGACGGCACGCCCACCGCCGGCACGCGGGTCTCCCGCGACGACCACGCGTCGAATGTGCGCGCGGTCGTGTCGCTCGGGGCGCGCATCGGCGCGGAGGTCGTCGTGGTCAATCAGCTGTCGGTTGACCTGGAACGAACCGGGAGGGCGACCTGCATCTTCGACGAGCGCGAGTTCGCCGACCGACGCGTGGATCTCTGCCAGCTCTTCGGGGCGCTCGGCGCCAGTGCCCGAGACCTCTTCGTGGACCCGATCCACGCCAACGCGGCTGGGCACGCGCAAATCGCAGAGGCCATCGCTGCGAAACTTCACCGGAGCGCGAGAGCGCGGAGGTGAACCGGGCCGGGGAGCTCTGCTGCCCCGGCCCCAACATGAACCGCTCCGTCGCGATGCCGCTGCCCACGGGAGCGGGGCGGCGCCCCGCTGAGACCCGGGGGTAGCGCCCGACGCCACGGAGACACGGGCCCAGACGCGCCCGCGGCCAGGATAGGTGGCGGGCTCAGAAGAGCGTGTAGACGAAGGGGACCCCTGCGCCGTCCACCGCCGTCAGCCAGGCCACGAGCGCTAGCGCCACGATGACCACGAGGCTTGGGACAAGCCACCGCCAGCGGAAGGCCGGAGCTCTCACAGCGGGGTGTCTCCGAGGTCGAACGCGTGAACCAAGGCGCCGAGCTCGGCGTCGGACGCCACATGCTCGGCGCCGCGGCGGAAACGCAGACACCCCGCGGCGTTGGCCGCCCGTCCCCGGCGCCCTTCGCTGTCCAAAACGACGGGGCCCACCTGCGTCATCAGGATGCGGCGTGTCACCTCGCAGTCGGCGTCGATGAGCACTACGTCGCGACCATCCGTCACCGCGACCCGGTCGGCTTCGGGGGCGACCGCGACGTCCACAGCCCTGCCGACCCGCGCGCCACACCGCTGCGCCGGGGGGGACTGCGCCTCAAGCCCAAAGAGCGTGACGCGGCCCGAAACCAGGAGCGCCGCCAGGTCGCCGGCGGCGCCAAGGGCCACGCCGGACCCGCGTGCGACCGCGACCGGCATCGAGCCCGGTGAGCCCACGTCGACACAGCCCCACGCGGCGCCACCTCCCACACTGCCCGGGCCAGCGCCGGCCTCGCCGGTGACCAGGCAGAGCTTGAGACCCACGTTCGGCGCGCCTTCGCGAGTCGGTGGAGCGGTGTTCTCCGAGGGCTCCGCGGACCCCGAACGACCACCCAGGGTGAGGACGACGGGGCCCGCCCGGCCGGCTGCAACCCGCACAGCGGTGTCTCCCTCGGCGCTGCCGCCCACGGCCTCGGCTGGGCCCAAGCGCTGCCCGTCCCACGGCATGCGGGTGAGCCCGACCGAAGGCGCCGCCCCCCACTCGACCGCGTGCGCCGCGCCGCCCGTGGGGACAGCGGTGGGGCTCAGCGCCCACAGCTCGCCGTCTCCCTCGGCGACGTCGATCACCTCGCCAGGCAGCGAGGCGCTCGCGATGAGGCCGGCGAGCGCGCCTGCGGTCTCCGGGCGCCCCGGCGGGGGCAGACGGAGGACCTGAAGCGACGACCCGCTGAGGCGCGCGACGCCGCTCGGGAGGGGCGCCCAGACCACGCCGCCGCCGGACGAATAGACGCGCCACGACCACGCCGCGCCGGTCTTGCGGTCTAGCGAGAGTGCGCCCCCCTCGCCGTGAAGGGCCAGCGCGTCCCTCCCGAAGCCGAGACGCTCGACCCGCCTCGGGAGTGGCATGACGCGATCGAAGCGCGTGTCTCCTTCTGGCCCGAACGCCGCGAGGCGCGCGGACGGGACCCCGTCCGGGCCTTCGGACCGCCCGGCCACAACCCACCGCTGCCCATCTTCGGAGACCGCGGCGAGGAGCGCGCCGGGCCCCGCAGCGACAGCCGCCTCGTGGGTGACTGCCGCCCTCTCCGGCGCGCCTTCTGGTTCGGCCTCTGGTTCGGCCTCTGGTGCGGCCCCCGGAGCGGCCCCAGGGGCGGATCCGGGTGCGGCCTCTAGCGCGGGCTCTCGCTCAGGGAGCCGCCACCTCACCAGAGTCCCCTCGGCGTCGCGCGTCACCAGCCCCACGTCACCGTCCACGAAGGCGACGGGCTCGCTGCCGGGGACCCGTGCGAGCTCGCCGCCGGTCCACGCGCTATGAACCAACACGGTCCCGTTCGTCCCGCCGCTCGCGACGCTGTTGCCGGAAGGCGAGAGGACGAGCCCGGCGGGATCGGTGATGCCCTTCAGCTCCCGCACCCGTCGGCCGCCCTCGCCGCCGTAGGCGAGGACCACGACACGCGCACCGCGGTCGAAGGGCACGCCCTCCACCACGGCCACGAAGGCAGCCCCACGCTCGTCCGCGAGCACCGACACCACGCGCGTCATGGGACCGACAGTGAGCCCGAGCGGGATGGTTTGTGGTTCCGGGCGCGCTGCGTCGGGCCGCAGACTGACCCATCGCGCGCCAACCTCGGTGACGACGATGGCAACGGTTCCGTCGAGGCTCCCGGCGCACTGTACGGAGCGCCCGGCCGGCACCGCGGACTCCAGAGAGACCGCGTCCCGTACATGGTCGAAGAGGGTCAACCTCGGCGCTCCGTCCGCCCCGGGACGGAGCCAGAGGGAGCGCAGCCCCCCTGGGAGCGCGGGGTTGGAGCGGCACACGAGCTCGTCAACGGGCGCGCGCTCGGCCAAGAGACGGCCGCGGGAGCCATCGAACAGCTGAAGCCGCCGTGGCCCCTCCACTACCGCGACGACGCTGCCGCCCCGAACGATCGACACGTGAGTCGCTTCGTCGGTTCGCAGTCGATCCAGCACGGCCACGGGGGAGAGCACGGCTGGGGCCGTGGCGACCGTGTGGGCCGCCATGTCCGGCGGCGCGGCTTCCGCGGACGCGGCTTCCGCGGGCGCGGCTTCCGCTGCCGTCGTGGGGGTCGACTCGCCCTCCGCCGGGCCCGCTTGGCCGGCCGCATGGGCGGACGCGGAGGGCGTTGGGGCCGCGTCATCCGCGCGCCGACAACCGGGACCCAGCACGAGCGCGACGATCGCCATCAAGGGGTAGCGCAGCATGGCGAAGCGAGCATACTCCCGCCCCGTGACGCTGTCGTCTCACACGGGGACCGGGCGGGTCCGTTGGCTTCGAGCGACGTGGCCGGAGCTGCTCGTACTCACTGCGCTCGGGGCCTTCCTCGCGTTGCTGTTTCTCCGCCCCGTATGGGACATCGACATCTTCTGGCACATCGCCGCCGGCCGGGAATTCCGTCGGCTCGGGCACCTCGTGACGCTCGACCCGATGGGTCTGGATCCGAGCCGGCGCTGGGTCAGCTTTCAGTGGGGCTATCAGCTTGCGGTGAGCGCCGTCCACGACCTCGGGGGATGGCCCGCCCTCCGCGCGCTGCACGCCGCGATCCTCCTCGCCGCGTTCGGGCTCTTCCACAGGCTCCACCGCGCCCTCCTCGGGCCCTGGCGCGGCCTCGCTGCCACGCTCCTCCTGCTCCTGCTCTACCAGGATCGCATCAATGTCCGCCCAGACGTGGTGAACCTCCTCGGGTTGGCGGTGCTCCTACCGCTCCTGCTCGCGGAGTCGCCCGCGGGGGATGGCAGCTTCTGCGCGCCCCGACTCGCGCGAGGTGGCTGGCTCGGGATCGTTGGACTCGGGCTCTTCATGGCGCTCTGGGCCACCGTCCACGCCGGGGGGGAGCTCAACCACCTGATCGTGGCGCTCGCCGTCCCGATCGGCGTAGCCGTGGACAAGCTGCGCGGCCGTGCACGACACGCGTCCGTTCGCGCTGCGGCTCTGTTCTGGCTCGGTCTGGCTTTGCCGTGTGTGTTCGTACCGCACTTTCTCAGCGGCGCGCTGGACGCCCTTGTCCTGGTGCGCTCTGGCGGGGCGTCCATCGAGGAGTGGAGCGCGCCGATCGCGTATGTGCTGGGCGACGCCCCGCAGCCCCCCGGCCGCATCGTCACGGGCCTCTTGCCTTACGCCGCGCTCCTGGCGTTTCTGGTCCTCGCTCTACGCGGCCAGCTCGCGCGCCTGCCGCTGCACCGTGTGGGCCTCGCGTTGGGCTTCCTGGGTCTGTCGCTGTTGTTCGTGCGGTTCGTCTACTTCACCCTGCCCGCGGCCCTGTGCCTCCTGCCCGCGCTCAGCGGGGAGGTCGCCACCTCCGCGCCGAAGGAGGCACGCCGGCAGTGGCTCACCGTGGCCGCGGTGGTCACGCTCGCTGGGCTGGTCTGGCACACGAATGTCGAGCGACTGCACGGCGGTCTCCGGGGCCTCGTGGGCGACACACACTCGGACCTCGACCAGCGCCGCTATCCGGAGGCTTCGGCGGACTACCTCCACGCCGTGGGTTTCCGCGGCTCGATCTTTGCCCACGCCCGCTTCGGGAGCTACCTGCTGTATCGCCTGCACCCGGGCGTCCGAGTCCTGGTGGACGGCCGCTTCGCCGTCCCCGCGGAGACAGCAGCCGACATCCAGCGCCTACACGAGATACACAGCGCAGTACCGAACGACCCGAGCATTGCAACCGAAGTTGAACGCATCATCGAACGGTATCCAGCCGATGTTGTAGTCGCCGAACCCCCGCTCTTCGCTTCTCCAGAGACCGCCTGTCCCAGGTGGTCCCGGGTCTTCGTGGCGTGGAATCAGGAGGTCTGGGTTCGGCGTGACAGCGTGGAAGTCCGCCGCCTCGAGGCCCTGGGGAGCCTGCCCCTCCCCGTGTGCCCGTGATCAGCCTGACGCGGCCGCACGGGAGGGGGCCGTTGGGCGAGCACAATCTGTGAGTCGCGTCGAGTTTCGCATTTAGCCACAAGCCATTATGAGCGTGTTCACCACAATGCACGCGGACGAACGGAGGCGGGGCGCACATAAAAATCTCCGCTGACGTATTGACGCACTTTGCAACCCGGGCTATTTCGTACCGTCAGTTGCAGCGGCTGAGTTCCTTCACCCCGGTCAGGGGTCCCCCCTCAGCCGCGCAAGCGGCGTCGTCCAGGTCGGGGGCGCCTTCGCCATCAGCCGGCAGCCACTCCCCGTGACTACCGGGCATTCCAATCGAACGTTTGCCGGAGCTATCAGCCGTGATGTGCTCCGAGCCGCGAGGTAAGAGATCATGAGAACAGCGCGCAGGGCTAATCTTGAAGGTGCACTCATCGGCAATCTCGCCGTGATCGTGCGCGGAGAGAACCACTTCACGTTCCCCGCTCGGGAGCTCGCGGACCTCGCGGCAGTGGCGCAAGATCTGGCCGGATCCCTGAGCGCGAGCCCAGCCGCCGTACCCGCGCGAGCTGCCGCGCTGGCCGCCGTCGAGGCCCCCAAGGCCACGCCGGCCAAGGAGCCCGCGAAGCGTGGACGGAAGTCCACGTCTCTCGGCCGGCAGCGCCGCGGCCGTGTGTGGGAGGGAGTGCGCGCCATGGTCACCGAGTCGGGTCCGCAGACTCTGGCGGCCCTCTGCGCGATGGTCGTGGAGAACGGACTCACGGATAAGAACGTCGAGCACGCGGTGAAGATCGCGGTCGGCAAGAAAGTCTCCGCGGGCGAGTTGGTCGACTTCGGCAACAGCATCTTCGGGCTTCCCGGGAGCACCCCACCGGCCCCGAAGGCCGAGCGGGCAGTAGCCAAGGTCGAGCCGCGGGTCGCCAAGGTGGAGAAGGCGCCCAAGGCCGAGAAGGCCCAGAAGGCTCCCAAGGCCGAGCAGGCTCCCAAGGCCGAGCAGGCTCCCAAGGCCGAGCAGGCTCCCAAGGCCCAGAAAGCTGCCAAGGCCCAGAAGCCTGCCAAGGCCCAGAAGCCTGCCAAGGCCGAGAAGGCGCCCAAGGCCCAGAAGGCCAGCAAGATCCAGGCGGCGCCCGGAAAGAAGGCGACGGACGAAGGCGACAAGAAGCGCCACCGCCCGGGTGCCCTCTGGGCGGCCATGCGCACCTACATGAACCGGCACCCCGCCGGGCTCACCTTCGAGGAGCTCGTCGCCGCTGCCGGAGCGCAGCAGTGGACTTCGGCCACGGACCCCAGCCACGCGGTAAAGATCTGCCTCACGCGAGTGCGTGACCAGCTCGACCGGACGGCGCACGGCGCGTATCGCTTGAAGGGCGCCACGCCGCCGCCGCCCGCCGAGCCCGCGGCTCCCACGGTCCGCCGGCGACGCAAGGCCGCCGAGGAGGCGGCGCCCGCTCCCGCGGCTCCGCCGGCTGCTCCCGCCGTCGCCGAACCCGAGCCGGGCGACCCTGACTTCGAGGCCTCACGCTTCTACCCGAAGCGCCGCGGCCGTCGGGCCAGCTGAGCCTCCTCGAGGCTGGGCCGTTGTCCCGCTCTCCTGACGGTCCTCCCGTTGCTGCGGACCGCCCCACCGTCTTCATTACGGAGGGGCGGGCCGCCGATCGGGAGCCACTCGTCGAGCTCTTCTCCGAGGATCTCGTCGACCTACGGCTCCCGGTCCACCCCGCACGCCTCACGAGCGCCGTCGAGACCCTCCTGCAGTCTTCACCGGAGGCCGTTTGGCTGGTCGTAGCCCGCCTCGACCACACCCACGCCCCACCCGTGGGCGTCGTAGTGGCGCATCGCTGGGTGTCTACGAAGTTCTCCGGTAACTCGCTCTGGATCGAGACTCTGTATGTGGCGCCATCCGCGCGGCGGCACGGCGTGGGGCGCCGCCTCGTGGCGCACGTCGTCGAGCGCGCGCGTGAAGAGGGTATTCGAGGCATCGATCTCGAGGCCTACCGGATGAACGCACCAGCTTCTTACCTGTACCGCGCGCTCGGATTTCGGCGGTTGAGTCGCGAGCGCTATTCGCTGCCCCTCTAAGTCGCGAGTTCCGGCGCCCCCGCGGGGGTGGCCGATTGCCTCGGACACACGGGCATCTGTCCAACAGACGGCGCAAAGGCCGTTGCGCGGTGGCGAGTCCGCCGGTTAGGCTCGCACGCGATGGCGGTGCGACCATCTCGCACCATTCACCTGGAGGCTGCTATGGGTCAGAACAACGTTCACGTCGTAGGCACAGGCACGATCGGGGAGCCGCTCATCGGCATCCTATCGGTCATGAAACAACAGCTCGGGATCGACCGAGTCAGCTTTCACAAAGCCACTGCCCGCCTGACGGACCGCCCCAAGGTCCGCGCCCTCGTGTCGAAGGGCGCCTTGCTGGCCTCCACGCCCGACACCCTCGACGCGTTCAAGAAGATGGGGCTCGAGCCCCAGCTCACGCACACCGACGCCGTCGCAGAAGCCCGAGTGATCATCGACTGCACTCCCGTTGGCAACGACAACAAGGAGCAGCTCTACAAGCAGTACGATGACGGCTCTCGGGTCTTCATCGCGCAGGGCAGCGAGTTCGGCTTCGGCAAGCCCTACGCCCGAGGTATCAACGACTCGGTGCTAAGCCGCGGCGATGACCGGTTCATCCAGGTCGTCAGCTGCAACACGCACAACATCGCCGTGCTGCTCAAGACCATCGCCGGAGTCAACGGTGGCCCCGGCATGCTCGATAACGCGCGTTTCGTGTGTATGCGCCGTGCCAGCGATATCTCGCAGTCGGGCTCCTTCGTCCCCGGCCCCGAAGTCGGTCGGCACGACGACGAGACCTTCGGCACACACCACGCCCGGGACGCCGTGCACCTGTTCCGCACTCTCGGCCACGATCTGGATCTCTTCAGCTCCGCGATGAAGCTCAACACGCAGTACATGCACGCGATTCACTTCGCCATCAAGCTGAACCGCCCCACGAACGTGGAGGAGGTCATCCGCCGCCTCCGCGACGAGCGCCGGGTGTCGGTCACCGAGAAGAAGAGCGCTTCGCAGGTGTTCTCGTTCGGCCGCGACCACGGGATCTATGGCCGCATCCTGAATCAGACCGTGGTCAGCCTCCCGACCCTGGCCGTGCGGCGCTCGAACGAGGTCTTCGGCTTCTGCTTCACCCCGCAGGACGGCAACTCCCTGTTGTCGTCGCTCTCGGTCGCGATGTGGCACATGCACCCCACGGGTTGGGACGACCGCATGCGCCACCTGCGCGAGTACTGCTTCAGCGAGATCTGAGCCGCCGGAAGTTTGGTCCCGGGCCTCGCAGCCAGCGAGGCCGCGTGCTAGGCTCCGCGTATGCGGATCGCGATCATCAGCGACGTTCACTCGAACTACGAGGCGCTCACCGCGGTCTTGGACCATTGCAAGTTCAACCGCGTGCATCGCTACATCTGCCTCGGCGACGTGGTGGGGTACGGCGCGGAGCCCAATCGGTGCTGCGAGCTCATCCGCGAGCACTGTAGCGTGACGCTGATGGGCAACCACGACGCCGCCGTGATCGGCGCCATGGACACCGAGCACTACTACCCGGCCGCGCGCCAGGCCCTGTTCTGGACGCGCGAGCAGCTCTCGCGTGAGAACTTCGAGTGGCTGTACGGCCTGCCCTACACGTACGAATACGACAACCTCGGCTTCTACCACTCGGCCCCGATCATGCCGAGCGGGTTCATCTACGCGGTCGCGCAGGAGGTGGCCCAGGCTCATCTCAAGGTCTACGACCGGATGAAGGAGTTCACGTTCGTCGGCCACAGCCACCTCACCACGCAGTTCCTCCTCTCGAACCGCCGCGTGAAGGACATGACGGGCAAGCCTGCGTCCGGGCAGTCCGAGCGGAAGTGGATCATCAACGTCGGCAGCGTGGGCCAGCCCCGCGACCAGGACGCCCGTGCGTGCTTCGGCATCTTCGATACCGACGGGCAGACCTTCGAGCACGTTCGCATCGCCTACGACGTCGAGAGCTCCGCAGCGCGGATCATTCGGGCGGGCCTTGACCAGAAGTTCGCCAATCGACTCTTCGTGGGTCTCTGAGATGCGGGTGTTGGGCAGCAGAGGCCACTCAGCTGCATCGAGCCGCCTCCACCGTGTCCCGGCCGCCGCCCGGCTCGCGTTCGCCGGCCTCGCCTTCGCGCTCGGCTGCAAAGAGAGCCCGGCCGTGGGGCAGATTCAGGCTTTCGAGGCCGCGCTGTGTGCCTGCAAGGACCTGTCGTGTGCCGAGGCGGAGCGCGCGAAGGTTGTCGCCTGGCACCGAGAGAACCGGAGCACGCTGGTAAGCGATAGCGAACAGGCCGCAATCACCGAGTCCACGACCCGCGCGCGAACCTGCCTCGAGGCACTGGCGCCGCCGCCGGCTGCTGTGGGCGTGGCGCCGGTCGCGCCAGACGCCGCCCCTGCAGCGGGTGTGGTACCAGCCGCCGCTGAGCCCGCCGCAGCCGAAGCAGCGCCCGCAGGCGCAGCCGTCGCTCCAGAGAGCGATCCGCCACCGATCGCGCCGCGCCCCCCCGAAGAGTAGGCCGCGCGCGAGCGGCGGGGCCCTACGCCTGGCCCGGTCGCACCTGGAAGAACCCCTTGAGTCCCTCGCGCCGCTCCTTGGTGGCGTGGCGCTTCGAAAGCGCGGCGGCTACCACCCCGCCGAGCTGCGAGTAGATACGCGCCTGCTCGCCGTGGGGATCGGCCACGGCGACGAGCTCACCCCGGTCCGCAGCGGGGCCCACGATCATGTCGATGGGCAGACAGGCCAAGACGTCGAGGCCGGCCTCGGCGGCGTGGGCCGCCGTCCGCCCCTCGCCGAAGACGGCGTAGCGCTTCCCGTTGTCCGGGCAGACGAAGAACGCCATGTTCTCGACAAGCCCGAGGAGCGGGACCTTGGTCATCTGGAACATCTTTATTGCCCGTCGGACGTCAGCGAACGCCACATCCTGCGGCGTGGTGA
>SXOO01000078.1 GCA_005776725.1 Pseudomonadota bacterium
CCCCCACGAAGGAGGAGGCCCCCGCGAAGGAGGAGGCCCCCGCGAAGGAGGAGGCCCCCGCGAAGGAGGAGGCCCCCGCGAAGGAGGAGGCCCCCGCGAAGGAGGAGGCCCCCGCGAAGGAGGAGGCCCCCGCGACGAAGCACCGCGCCCCACCGGGAGGCGATGAGATCCCACCGGACGGCGCGATCGCGCCCCCGGAGCTTCTGGCGCCGGTCGACCCGCCGGACCTCGCGGCGGCCAAGAGGGCCCTGTCCACCCCCGGCCTCGATGAGAGCGCCTTGTGGTCGGCGCTGGCGGATGTGGAGCCGCAGGCGGTGGCGGCGGCTGTGCGCTGGGCCATCGCGGAAGCCAACGAGGCCACCCGCCTCGCTGGGCTCCGGGTGGCCGGGGGGCTCGGCAAGGCGGCGCCGCTCGACGCGGTCGGACAGGCCACGCGGGACCCGTCACCGGAGATCGCCAGCGCCGCTCTGCGCGTGCTTGGCGGGCGTGGCGCACGTGACGCGAAGGTCGTGCTTCCCGTGATCACCGAGCAGCTCGGCGCGCCCAGCGTGTTGGTGCGCTGCGCGGCGCTCGAATCCTTGGCTCGGGTCGCGAAGGCCAAGGTCACCGCCCAGGCGGCGGCCGCGCTGGCTTCACGTGCGACGCCGCGGCAGCTCGCCTGCGTGGTGCCGGTGGCGCTGCTTGCGAAGCAGACGGGCCCGCTGGATCGCGCTATCGAGGCGCTCGACGACGTCGACAACCACGGAGTGCTAACACCCGCAATCGCCCGGGCCGGTAAGGCGCTCGGGCCCGCGCTGCGGCGCGGCCTGGGAGCCGCCCCTGGGGCCCGGGTCGCCGGCATCCTCGCGGCCCTCGCTCTCGCCCCGGACGGCGGCGCGCTAGGCGCCGCGTTGCTCCCGTCGACCGACGGCGAGGCACGCGAAGCGCTCGCGCGGTGGCTTGTGGGTCGGGCCAACCAGAGGGAGGTGGCCAAGGCGTTGGCCAAGGCGGCCGCCAAGGGCTCGCCCCAGCTACGCGCCACCGTGATCACCGCGCTCGCGGAGCTGGACGCCCGCGCCTTGGCGCGCGACGCCCGCACCTGGCTCAACGACCCGTCGCCGTTGGTTCGCGCGGCGGCCGCCCGGGTCCTCGCACGCGCCGCCGATCGGCGCGAAGCCACGCTGCTCCTCCACGCCTACCAAGCGGAGCGCTCGATCGCGTCCGACGAGAACCTCCCCGTGCGCGTCGCCCTGATCGAGGCCATGGGCCGTACGGGGTCGGCCGATCTGGCCGCCGTGTTCGTGGACGGGCTGGCGCAACCCGGCGAGGAGTCCGCCGCCGTCGATGCCCTTGTCACACTAGGCGCGGCATCGGTGGGCACCCTGGGTCTCGTGGTGAAGCTGGGCGACTCACACAAGACGCCGTACGCGCTCGACGCGCTGGCTCGGATCGGCGCCGGCGTGGGCGACACCGCGGAGAAGCTCCTGCAGCACCCCCGGGAGAGCGTTCGAAAGATCGGCCTCGACCTCATGGGTGCGTCCGAGGATCCCGACGCTGTCGGGGCGCTGGTGCGCCTGCTGGCGGCGGAGGGGCTCGAAGATCCCGTCCCGGTGATTCAGGCGCTCGCGACCTTCTCGAGCCCGGAGGCGATCGGGGCGCTCCTCGGAGCCCGCGACCACCCGAGCGTGGCCGTACGGGTCGCGGCGGTCACCGGTCTGGGCGAGGCTCAGGTCGACAGCCCCGCGGTGTTCGAGGCGCTCACGAACAGCGTGGAGACCGACGGCGACGTCGCGGTGAAGGTCGCCGCGATTCAGGCCATGTTCCGTCTCGGCGCGCCGGGCCTCTCGGTGGTCCTCGCCAAGCTGGTGCAGTTCGAGGGGCCGGAGGTGCGCGTGGCGGCGCTCGACGCCCTAGGCTGGCTCCGGGATCCGCTCTCGCTGGCGGCGATCGCCCAGCGCTACGGCGACACGGCCGGGAAGGAGCGCGAGGTCCTCGATGCCGCCGTCGCGCGAATCGCGGGGCGGGCAGACCTCAACTCGGCCCGGGGCATGCGTGACGTCGCAACGTCGTCGCAGGGCGCCCTGGGGCCTGAGGGCGACCGCCTGGAGCTCGCCGTGGGGGATATCAAGCTCACGGCCCGCGGGTACGGTTCGGGGCACACTGCGCTCGTCCTCGGAGGGGGGCACTCGGGCCGGCTCTGGGCGCAGAGCCTCGCCGCCGCCGGAGGCGCCCGCTTCGTGGCGATCGACGGTCGGGGACGCGGGGCGTCTCCAGTGGGTCAGAAGGTGGTCACCCTCGAGCAAGACGTGATGGATCTCGAGGCCGCGCGCGCTGCCCTCAAGGCGGAGAAGGTGCGGCTCGTCGCGCATGGTGTGGGGGCTTACGTCGCGGTGGAGTACGCCCGGCGGTATCCGGAGCGGGTCAATGGGCTCCTGTTGGTCTCCCCGCCGCCGCGGGCAACCCGGGACGGTGGGGCGAACGGCGCTGCGCGACGCCTGGACAATCGTGCCGCGCTCGACCTTGCCGCGCTCGACGCGCGGTTCGCCTGGTACTCGCCCTCCGGCTATCTGGGGCTGCGCTTCGCGGCGCTGGCCGGGGGGTACGTTGGTGACCCGCGCCTTGCGCTCGCGCTCCGGATGCACCCGCCAGCTCACGGGCCGCAGCAAGCCTTGAATCGGGGATGCGAGGGGCGCGACTTGGCGTCTCAGCTCCGCGGGCTGGCCGTGCCAGTGATGGTGGTGTTCGGTGAGAAGGGGCCCTTCGCCCTGGACGCCCGCGTGCCGCTGAAGCGCCTCGCGTCCACGCAGAAGTCCGTCCGCCTCTCCGAGCTCGCCGGCCTCGGGCACTACCCGATGGTGGAGAGCCCCTCGGCGATGGCGGGCGTGCTGAGTAAGTTCGCCGGGCTTCGCTGAGGTCGCGCCGCACGGTCGGGGCGAGGAGGGGCGTTCGATGGCGATGACGCGGCGTAGTTTCGGTCGCGCGGGCCTCATCGCTTTGGGAGCCGGGCTCAGCCGCTCCGCCTGGGCCGCGGAGCCCGCCACCGCCCGCCGCCTGGTGATCTTTTTCAGCCCGAACGGCACCGTGCCCCACCGCTGGCGGCCCGTCGGCACCGGCACGGGCTACTCCTTCGCCGCCGGGTCGATCCTTGAACCGCTCACCGCGCACCGCTCTGGCCTCGTCGTGGTGGGCGGCGTCGACTTCAAGGACACCTCGAACCACGAGGGTGGCATGCGCGCCATGCTCACCGGGAACGGCCTGACGAGCCACGTCGGCGCCGGTGCGTCCATCGACCAGTACGTGGCGTCGCAGATCGGCGGAGGCATGGCGTTTCCGTCGCTGGAGCTCGGGGTCCACACCAGCGCGTGGGGCGCCTCCGTCCAGACGCGGATGTCGTATTCAGCGCCCGGCAACTTCGTGCCCCCGGACGACGACCCCGGGCACGTCCACAGCCGCCTCGCGCAGAAGCTCTCGCCCGTTGGCGCGGCGCTCACGCCCGCTGAGCTCCGCCGGCAGAAGGTGCTCGACCTCGTCTATCAGGAGGTCACTGGCTTGCGACAGGTCGTGCCGGTCGCCGAGAAGGCGCGGCTCGACCAGCACCTCGACGCGTTGTCCGCCATGCAGTCGAGCCTCGCGGCCGGGGGGCTGTGTGGCACCGCAGGACCGGCGCCGGTGGGGACCGACCCGGCGTCGAACGACGCGTTCCCGGCGATCACCGACGCGCAGCTCAGCCTTCTGGTGACTGCGCTGTCGTGCGGGCTCACCCGCGTCGCTTCGTTCCAGCTCTCGCACACGGTGGGGCCACCGGTCTTCTCCTGGCTGGGGCTGCAGGAAGGACACCACTCGCTCAGCCACAAGGGGGACACGGATCCCGCTGGCGTGGACCAATACGTCGCGGCCGAGCGCTGGGTGACGGGGCGCTTCGGGGCCCTGCTCGATGCGCTGGCTTCGGCGCCGGACCTCGAGCTCGGGGGCAACCTGCTCGACCACACGCTGGTGGTGTGGTGCAAGGAGATGGGCGACGGTCGGCTCCACGACTGCGTGTCGGTGCCCTTCGTGCTCGCGGGCGTGCCGTCGCTCCTGGGGGAGGGGCGCTTCCTCGAGGCGGGGGGGGCGCCACACCAGAAGCTCCTAGTGTCGATCGCTCGGCTCATGGGCCTCGACGTGATGACCTTCGGCGACCCCTCGTACGGCACCGGGCCGCTCGCTGGGCTCGGGGCGTGAGGCGCCTCCTCGCGGTCCTCCTGCTCGCCGCGTGCGGCAGCACCTCAGAGCCCGTCGCCGTAGTCGGCGACGCAGCGCCGGACGCCAAGGGCGCGCCCGACGCCCCCAACGGGAACGACGCGGCCACCGAGACCCTGCAAGAGACCGCCGGTGGGGACAGCGACACGGGCGGCGAGCCGGGTCTCACGGACGCTGGACCCGTCGACGTGACCGCGTCCGACGGTGGGGCTGGCCTCGATGACACCTCGAGCCCAGCAGCCGAGTGCCCGGACGACCTCACCTTCTTCGCCACAAAGGTCCGCGCGCCGATCTTCGTCCTGAAGTGCGCCGGGTGTCACAACCCCGCGGGCCTCGCGTCCAACACAGACTTCGTCCTCGCGGGGCCCGGAGATGCAGCGCCCATCGAGGCTGACTTCGCCACGGTCTCGTCGCTGGTCTCGAAGACGCTGCAGGGCGTCCCAGTGCTGCTCCTCAAGCCCACGGGTCTTCACCCCGCAGGGCACACGGGCGGCGCGCTGGTCGCGCCGGGCAGCCCCGAGCATGCCGCGCTGACGGAGCTGGTGCAGCGCGTGGTGGGCGACGCGCCGTGCGACCTCGCGCCGTGCACCGTGCGGCCCGGACCGCCGCTCCTGCGCCGTCTCACGCGCGCCGAGATCGACGCCACCCTCACGAGCCTGCTTGGGGCGCCCTCCAGCCACGCTACGGGCTTCACCGCCGAGAACGTGGTCCACGGCTTCGACAACAACGCCGCCGCTCTGGTGGTGAACCCGCTCTTCGCGGACCAGCTCCGCGAGGCCGCAGAGGCGGTGGCGAAGGAGGCCGCGGCCTCGCCCGCCCTGGTCTCCTGCGCCCCGGAGAGCGCGGGTTGCGACAAGAGCTTCGTGAGCACCTTCGGCCAGCGCGCGTTCAGGCGGCCGCTCACAGCCGCGGAGACAGCGCGTTACGTCGAGCTCTTCCACCTGGCCGCCGACGTGGACGGCTTCGTTGCCGGCGTGGAGATCACGGTGGCGGCGATGCTGCAGTCGCCGCACTTCCTCTACCGGCGTGAGCTCGGCACCTCGGGCGCTGGGGGCTACACTCTGGATGCGTGGGAGGTGGCCAGCGAGCTCAGCTATCTCCTGTGGGGGACGATGCCGGACGCGCCGCTGTTCGAGCGCGCCGCGGACGGAACGTTGCTCACTCCCGCGGTGTTGCACGCCGAGGTCGACCGCTTGTTGGACGATCCCCGGGCCCAACCCGCTGCGTGGCGTTTTGCCGAGCAGTGGCTGGGACTTCGGCTGCTCCCCGTCCTGCCGAAGGACGCGGCGACTTATCCCGACCTCACCCCGGCGCTGCGGGCCGACATGCTCGCCGAGGCGCGCGCCTTCGTCAGCGCGGTGTTGCTGGGCGACGCGCCCGTCGAGGCGCTCTTCACCCAGACGACACGTGCCATGAGCCCGGCGCTGGCAGCGTTCTACGGGCTCCCCGCGGGCACGTCCGACGTCGCCGGTACGCCGTATCCCGGCGGCGTCCTCGGCCTCGGCTCCGTGCTCCTCGTGCACGCGTTTCCGGCGGGGTCGTCGCCGATCCACCGGGGTAAGCTGGTGCGCGAGCGCTTGCTCTGCCAGGAGCTCTCCCCGCCGCCGCCCGGGCTGGTCGCGCAGCTGCCTGCCGTGACGCCAGACACCACGGGCCGGGAGCGCTTCGCAGAGCACATGTCCGTGCAGCCGTGCCTCGACTGCCACCGCCTCATGGACCCGATCGGCTTCGGGCTCGAGCACTTCGACGGGGTCGGGCGTTTCCGACCCACCGAGTCCGGGAAGGCCATCGACGCCAGCGGAGAGATCCTCGGTTCGCCCAGCTCCGACGGGGTCTTCGACGGGCTTGGGGAGCTCTCCGCGAAGCTGGAGGGGAGCGAGGACGTTAGGCGGTGCTTCGCCCGCCAGGTGCTCCGCTTCGCGTTCGGCCTCGAGCCCGGTGCCCACCTCGCCTGCCTCGAGGACGCCATCGTCGCCGACTGGGCCGCGGCGGGTGGCAGCTACCGGGCGCTGATCCATGCCCTGGTGGACTCGCCTCACTTCACGCGCCGGGAGGACGAGCCGGAGCCCCCAGATCTGCCGGTGATCCCGCCGCAAGACGTCATCGGTGACGGCGACGTCGTGAGTCCCACCGAGGATGTCGCCACCTCAGCTCCGCTGGAGCACGAGGTGACGATCGATAGCCAATGGGAGGGCGGCCACTGCGCCCAGGTCACCGTGCACAACCCTGGCAGCTCCGGGGTGACCTGGTCGCTGCTGTTGCCGATCGCCGGCTCCGTGACCCAGGTCTGGAACGCCAACGCGGCGCCGATGGGCGAGTCCGTCACGTTCAGCGGTGTGGCCTGGAACGCCACCTTGGCTCCTGGCGGCAGCACGAAGTTCGGCTACTGCGCCTCCGCCACCGCCCCCTCGGGCGGCGGGCTCCCAGCCGAGGACCTCACCGTCGACGTGGTGGTCGACTCTCAGTGGGAGACCGGGTTCTGCCACTCGGTCACCGTCACGAACGCCGGCGAGGAGACGGGCTCATGGACCATCGAGCTCGAGCTCCCCGGCGTCATACAGAACCTGTGGAACGCCCAGGCCACGCTCCTCTCCGGGAGCACGTACCGCTTCTCGGGCGCCGCTTGGAACGCGTCGCTCGATCCGGGTGCGTCCGCCACCTTCGGTTTGTGCGGCTCCTCGGGGGGGCCCAACTAACAGGCTGCGGCGTTAGCCGAGGCGCCGGTGCCGCAGGCGGAGCGCTCCGTCGCTGTCGGGCAGCTACGACGCTCCAGTGCTGGTCGACTTCAGCGAGGATGCGGGCTCACCTACGAATGGGAGGTGATCCTGCATCACATCAACTCCGAGGACCCGGGCCAGGCACATACCCACCCGGACGTCTTCACCGGGTCCCGGCCCAGCGCGAGCTTCACCGGCGATTCGCATGGCGACGGCTTCGACCTCATCACCTACGATCCAACGGCCGCCCTTGGCATGATGACCTCCTCAGGTGCCACCGGGACCACGGCCACGGCGCGCTTCCAGCACATCTGCACCGGCGGCGCCTGCCAAGCCGCGGTAGGCTGCGTTCACACCCCGATCGCGGCTGGGTGCGACGATGGCAACCACTGCACCGGGGCCGACGCGTGCGCCGGCGGAGCCTGCCAGGGCGGCCCGCAGCTCCCTCGATTGTGACGACGACAACGCGTGCACCACCGACAGCTGCGACCCGGCCACGGGCTGCGTCCAGGTCGCAGTGCCGGCTCGTGACGAGGGGAACCCTTGCACCCAGGATGTGTGCCAGGAGGCGACCGGCTGCACTTTCTCGCCCGTGTCCGACGTGTGCGACGACGGGGAGATCTGCACGATCTACGACGAGCGTCAGAACAGCGTCTGTGTTGGTCAGCCCGACGGGTGCGATGACGGCAACGCGTGCACCGCCGACAGCTGCCTTGCGTCGGTGGGCTGCCAGCACGCGAGCGACGATGCCGCCAGCTGCTCGAACGGCGGCGGGTGCACCGCGCTGGATCGCTGCGAGGCCGGCGCCTGTGTGGGTGCTCCCGTGGTGTGTCGGACACCGCAGCAGCGTGTGACGACGGCAACCATTGCACGACCGACTCGCGCGAGCCGGCGGTGGGCGGAGTCGATGAGTGTGAGCTCGGGCAGGTCGGCGACGACGGGAAGCCGATCGACTGCGACGACAACGACGGCAACGTCGGCGGCTGCGCGGACGCTGACCCCTTGGCGACGGCGTGCCGACCGGGTGGAGCAGCTTTGCGGGACCGAGCCGCTCGAGCGGACGTCCACACCGACGAAGCATGACGGTGACGACTTGGACGGAGACGGGCTGCCCCGCTGCGTCGACCCCGACGACGACGCGGACGGGTGGACCGATGCCCTCGAAGAGGCCTGCGCGGGCGACCCGCGAGACCCCAGCGACGTGCCTGGTGACGCCGACGCGGACGGGGTCTGTGACGCCATGGAGACCAAGTCCAAGCCGCCGGTCACCGGCCGCGTCGGACTCGGACGGGTGCTCCGCCAGTCGCGCCGGAGGCGGGCAGGGCGGGTGGGCAGCGTTGCTCCTGGGCCTGCTGGCGCTCGCGTGGCTGCGACGCCCGGGTGCAGCACACCGCGGCTGACGGATCCGGCGACCGCAGGCCGCGTCGGGGCCCGGATGCCGGAGCCTCGAAGCGACGTTTGTCCGCAGGACGAAGCAGCGGCTACCTTGCCTGTTCCACTGCCCGAGGTCGTCGTCACGCTCGTCTGCCAGGTCGAACGCCGCGCGTGGAGGTTCGGCAGTTCGTGGCCGCCGGCCTCAAGGACCAGGCAGCCGGCCAGCAGTCTCTCCCGTTCCGCCGCATGGGCTGAGCCCTGGCTTGACGGTCTGGGTTGGAGGGCGGCGCTGGGCGCAACGGAGGGAACAGCCCTCCATCCGCGGGCTCACGCGTTCCGCCGCTCGTCGACCGCCCGTTCCAGGTCCCAACGGGCGCCCAGCGCCTGCAGCTCCCCGATGGCCTTGTCGAGCCAGACGTTGCGTTGCGGGTCTCCCGTGCGCAGCATGCGGCCCAGCTCGCGCTTGGCGAGCGCCGACTCCCAGGGCATCTGCAGCTCGTCGCATTGGGCGATCGCGGCCTGAAGCAGCTGCGTCGCCTTGGCCGTGCGACCGCGCTGCCGCTCGAAGACCCCGTCCCATACCAGGGCGTGCGGCCGCCCGAAGGGGAACGCGCTGCCGAAGCGCCGCATCGCGAGGCAGGCGATCGCCGCTTTGCCCTGGAGCGCCGCCGCCTCCCGGGTTCCCGGCGTAGCGCGCGCCCACAGGTACAGATACGTCTCGGCCACGGCGGCCAAGGCGTGCTGGACCCAATAGGCCACCGGCCGCTTCTTGATGTAGGGCAGGAGCCCGTCGGCTAGCTCTAGCGCGCCGCGTGCGTCACCGCGCCGTGCCCGCGCGAGCGCCTCGACGCCGTTCGCCCACAGCACCTCGCTCTTCGTGGCGTTCTTCGCGACCCACGCCGTGATCTGCGCGTACTCGGCGCTGGCTGCCTCGGCGGTGCCGGTGCGGGTGAGCACGGCCGCCGTCATCATGGTGGCCCACGCCTGGATCTGCACGTTGTTGCTGAAGTGTGCGCTCGACTTCATGGCCTCGAACTTCGCCTGCGCCTCGCGGAAGTGGCCGGCGAAGAAGAGGGTGATGCCGTGAACCCCCACCGCCTCCTCGCGCAGGCGGCGGTCGCCGAAGGTGCGCGCGACGTCGGCGGCGCGCTGCAGCTTGGCCCCGGCGTCCGCCCACCGGGCGTCGTACAGATCCACGATGGCCACGCGCGACAGCACATAGGCCAGCGCTGCGTTTGCGCCCACGGCCCGCTCGGTGACGTCGATGGCCCGCGCGGCCCACCTGTTTGCCAGGCCGCGAAGCTGGGGCACCGAGCCGAGGACCACCGCCATCACCGCGTAGGCCTTGCCAAGCTCGGGCGAGTTGCCGGCCGGCTCAGCGACGTTCAGCTCCCGCAGGCCGGAGTCCAGGCAGCCCGCTGCGTCTTCCGCGTAGATGTGAATCTCGGTCAGGCGGTTGAGCACGCGAGTGGCCCAGATGTGCCGCTTCATGGCGGACTCGTCCGTCAGGGCGAAGCGCTGCGGGAAGTACCGCTGGGCAACGCGCCTCACGACCTGCCGCAGGAGGCCAACGGCCGTGGCCAAGAGCGACGTCGGCACCGGCGCCTGCAGGTAGCTGAGCGCCTGTCGACCGTGCTCCTTGGCCAGATCGAGGCGCCCCAATCGGAACCAGGCCTCGGCGAGGTGGCGGTGCCAGTGCGCGCGCCGCAGGTCGTCGGGCTCCCCGGGGTGGTCCTTGTCCAGCTGCAGCGCCTGCGTGATGAGCTCGACGGCCTCGCGGTTGGCATAGCGGTCCAGGTTCTGCTCGCCAGCCAGCTCGAGGCAGCGCAGCGCCTTGCTCCACTCTTCGGCGCGCATCCAATGGTGGGCCAAGGTGGGCAGGTAGTGCGACAGGTCGTCGGCGTAGCGCCGCTCGTACCACTCGGCGACCGAACGGTGCAGCCCACGACGCTGGCCGAACAGCATCAAGCCGTAGACCGCCTCCTTGGTCAGCACGTGCTTGAACAGGTACTGGTCCGCAACCTCGGCTGTGCGCACCAGCTCTTGCTGGATGAGCCCCGGGATCATCTTGGGTACTTCGAGCTTGTGCTCGGGTAGCGGGTAGACGTCCTGCACGGTCTCGATGGGGAATTGTCGCCCGACTACCGAGGCGATCTTGAGCGTCAGCTGTTCCGGCAAGTGCAGGCTGTCGACCCGGCTGACGATCAAGCCCTCGACGGTGGCCGGCAGCTGCAAGTTGCTGAGCTCCTCGAGCGGCACGGCGAGTCGGGCGTCTTCGCCGTCGATGACGATGCTCCGTGTGTCTCGCAGCACCAACGCCAGTTCCTCGACGTACAGCGCGTTGCCTTCGGCGCGCGCGGCGATGAGGTCGATGACTGCGCTCGGCAGGCTGTTCACGCCGATGCGCTGGCAGGCAAGGTTGCCGGCGTCGTCGCGGCTGAGCGGGGAGAGGCGCAGCTTTCGGGTCTCACCATCGCGCAGCAGCGCTTGGAGCTCCTCGGGTGGGTCGTCGATGGGCCGTGAGGCCACCACCCACATGACCGGCGCCACATTCAGTCGCAGCGAGCGGAAGAGCGCCCAAGACGCCGAGTCGAACCAGTGGGCGTCCTCGATGACAATCGCCAGGTTCTCCCGCTCGGCCGCGCGCTGGAGCACGGCGGCCAAGAGCTTCTGAGTCTGCTGGGCGCGCGCCTCGCCCGACAGGTGGCGCACCGCGTCGTCGCTGCCGAGATCGGTGGCCAACACCACCTCGAGCAGGGGCCTGAGAGGTCGCAGCTTCTCAGGCAGGTCCGACAGGTAACGTTCCGCCTTGGCGGCACGCACCGGCGCGTCGTCGCTGCGCGCGATGGCAAACAGGTCCGAGAACACCAGGCGCCACGGGTGATACGGCGCGTTACGGTCCACTGCGTCGCCCGCGGCCTTGAGCACCCGCACGCCCACCGCCGCGGCCTGACGCTCGAAGTCGTCGAGCAGGCGCGACTTGCCCATGCCCGCCTCGCCGAGGATGACGGCGACCGCGCTTTGACGGGCGCGCACCACGGACTGGAGGCACTCGGCCAGGGCCTCGCGCTCCTCCTGGCGGCCGACCATCACGGCCTTGGCTCTGACGGCTGCGCGGGCGTTGCCGGTGGGCGCCCAGATCTGCACAGGCTCGGTGCGGCCGCGCACCTCGATCACCGACAGCTTCTGCAGCTCGAGGTGCGCGCCGGCCTGCTGGGCGGTGAGGTCGTCGCACCAGAGCCGGCCTTCGCTGGCCTCCATCAGGCGGGCGGCCAGATTGACGACGTGGCCGAGCACCGTGTACTCGCAGCGCGCGCTCGAGCCCACCGTGCCGCAGAACACCTGCCCGGTGGCCACGCCGATGCCGGCCTGCACGCCGGCCTCCAACAGCGCCTTCTGCATCGCCATCGCGGCCTGCAGCGCGCGGGCGGCGTTGTCTTCGTGCGAGACCGGCGGCAGTCCGAATGCGGCGATGAGCACCGCGCCCTTCTCGTCGACGCTGATCTTGTTGATGGCGCCGTCGTAGCGGTAGACCGCCTTCTGCATCACGGCCACCATCGCCTGCACGCGCTGCATGTCCACGGTGGCCGACACGCCGTCGGGCAGCGCCGCGAAGACCACCGAGACCCGCCGCAGCTCCGACATCCAGTCGGACATGCCCTGGTCCAGGCGCGACAGCACCACCCCGGGTAAGAACATGCGGAGCGCCGCCTCCGCCTCGGGGCGCATGGGCGCACGCCGCACCGGCTCGGCGGGCGGCAGGTTGTCGACGAGGCTGAGCCGCATGGGCTTCTGGCTCGTGGGGCCCAAGAGGCCGCCGTGGGAGGCCCCGTCGTCCGTCAACGGTGTCTTCCCGTCAGCGGCCAGCAGGGGCGCGGCGCGACCGGCGAACGGGCTCCCGAGCTGCGACCAGGCGTCAGGGCTCACCACGACCTGGCCCGGCGCCGTCAGCGCCCGCAAGTGCTTGAGATCGGCCACCGCCCGGCCAGTCGGCACCACCTCCCAGCGCTCCAGCACGCCGCCCACGTGCAGCATCGAGATCTCGCCCGCGCAGATGCACACGCGCATCGAGAGCGTGATGTCGTCGCCGACCGTGAAGCCCGCCAGGTCGCGCTGTGCGCGGAGGCCGCAAGCCGCTGCGGCGCGAGTGGCCCATGGCGCTCCTTTGTGGGCGCCGTCCCAGACACAGATGAGCGCGTCGCCAGCGAACTTGATGACGTCGCCGCCGTGGTCGATGACCGTCTCGACCAGCTTGCCCAGGTAGCCGTTGAGCGCCGCGTTGATGCGCTCCGCGCCGTCGGGGTGACCCGACAGGATCTCCGTTATGCGGGAGAAGCCGGTGATGTCGGCGAGCATCACCGCGCCGTGCAGCTGGTCGGAGACGGGTTGCTGCAGCGGCCTGGGATCCGCAGCGAGCCGCGACAGCAGGGAGGCCGGCGCGAATCGAGCTAGGTGGTCCACTTGTGTAGCGCCGCGTCGCTCAGTCGGGGTCGTAGGCGAGGCGGTCGCGGAGCCATCGCTCGGTCGTGGCTACGGACCAGCCCTTGCGGGTGGCGTAGTCCTCGACCTGGTCTCTCCCGATCCGCCCCACGTTGAAGTACCTGGCCTCCGGGTGGCACAGCACGAGGCCCGACACCGAGGCCGCCGGCGTCATCGCGAACGACTCGGTGAGTCCGGCGCCGATCTCCTCGGCCCTGAGCAGCTGGAACAGCGTCGCCTTCTCGGTGTGA
>SXOO01000079.1 GCA_005776725.1 Pseudomonadota bacterium
GAGGTCGCGACCAGTTTGGCGCGCGCGACCCTGGTGCAGAACGTCCCGGCTCCGCCCGGCTCTGTTCTGGTGCATGACTGGCGGGGACTCTTCGAGTTCGATGGGGTTCGCCGGGAGCTTCGTGGCCCTATACTCCCGGCCACGGCCCAGCTGTTCGACGTCCAGGGGCACTGCAGCACTTGGATCCACGACACCGCCTGTACCGACTGGGAGTGCGAGAGGCCGAGCGTGATGCTGTGCTCGCCCTCCGCTGAGGGCGACGACTAGCGCCCGCGTCGTCCGCTGACAACAGCGCCTGTTCGACGGCGAGCCCGGCACGGCGAAAACGCTCTCCGGCGAGAGCCTGGCGGCCGAGCCGAGCCTCGTCCTCTGCCGCGACCACGTGGCGAACGGACTGTCTCCCGCTCTTCGATCGTTGCAATCCGGGCCCTTGCAGCGACTCGTTGCGGCGGTGCGTCAGCGGGCGGTCCCCGGACCGCACCGATGGTCCCGAGCGTCGCCCGGAGCGCGGCGTCTGTCACCCGCAGGCCGTCACGCGTTGGAGGAACCGAGGAGCGGCCTTACTGGCGGCGGGCAGAGGGCGGCTCGGACTGACAGCAGGCGCGCGCCCGACCCCCAATGGCCTGCCGCCCTACGCGCGGCCTGGGAAGTCTGGACAGAGCCCGCCGAGCTTCAGAATGCCGAGGCTGATGAAGGCGGCCGTGCTGTGGAAGCCGTAGGCCATCCGGCTGACGAGACGGAGCCGCGTGTTCAGCCCTTCGACTCGGGCGTTGCTCAGGCCGCGCTTGAAGGTCGCGTCGATGGCCGCCGGGTGCGCACGGATCCGTTTCGCCAGCCTGGTGAACGATGGCAGGCAGCAGCGAACGGCCCAGGCGCACCACCTCCCGAGCAACGCCTGACCCGCCTCGCCTCAGCTGAACCGCCTCGCGGAGCTGCTCTTTGAGGTGGTAGGCGCGTTAGAGAGGCTTGTTCATGGCCTGGATCGAGGACAACTTCGCCCGCTGCTTGTCCGTCAGGTTCTCCGGGTTCTTCCGTGTCAGGGTCGACAACCACCATGATGTACTTGTGCCCTTCCGGTAGCTGATCTCGTCGCTGCCGATCCGCCGCAGGCCCGGCAGCCGGTCACGCTTCGCGGCGCCATCCATGGTGACCCGCTCGATCAGCGACCCCACTGTCCACCAGGCGATCCGCATCAGCGTCGTGATCGTCGTCTTGTCCGTCCGCGCTGCCAGCCACGCCGCGGTGTCCTCGAAGAGCTTCGTGAAGCGAGAGCCGGGACGGGCCCAAGGCACCGCGACCTTCGGGACGCTGCGGGCAACGTTGCGCGCTCGATCCGCGCGTTCGCGCCCTGAGCGACCGAGCGCGCCCCACACGAGATCTCCGACGGCGGGCGCCGAGGTTCGGAAGAGGAGCGTGAACTTGCCCCTCTGAAGGCCAACGCCGCCATGCTCTGGGAATCACAACAGATCTCTGCGACCTCTTCCCGTGACGCCCAGGGTGGCGCCGGCCCGGGTCTGGTCTCGAACGGCTCACGCAGCGCGCTGGGTTATCAAAGCGGCCGCGCCGCGCTGAAGCCCTCGGGGCCTGCCGAGCGGACCGACATCGCCGCGTTGTTGCGGGTCCCGCCGGGCACGACGCCCGTGGTTGTTCTCTCGTTGCCACCCGTGAATGTGGCGGCCACCGCCATCCTCGACCTTGCGAACCCCGTGGGGCTCCCCACCCAGCTAGCCAACGTCAACGCACGCTTTGTGCACCTGGTCGTCGGGGGCCAGTCCACCTGGCTGGACCTGGGCGCCGCCGGGAATCCCACGGTCATGGCGGGGCTCACCCAGAACCTCTTGGGCTCAGACGGCGCGCTCCGCGGCGACGTGAACCTCGCCACCTGGTTCACCTGGGACGGCACCGACATCGTCGCGGGCGTGTCGCGCACCGACGTGACGCTGAACGGGGACGTGGCCTCTGCAGAGACCACGCTCCAGTCGTCGAACGAGCGCTCCAACAAACGCGAGCCGAACGACGGCCTCGGCGGCACCATGGACGCGCTTTGGTCGTTCATGAACGGCGGCAGCACTGAGCTCGAGGCCAAGGGCGACAAGCCCGGCGCCTGGTACAACGGCATCCGCCTCGAGGGCGACCGCGAGAACCCCAGCGTCGTCATGCAGCGGAGCCCGAAAGACACCCGCACCGGGCCGCTACCGCAGCTGAGCCTCGCGGACTACCGGGCGATGTTGGTCCGCGACTTCGACTACAACGGGGCCATTTCGCGCTTCCAGGCGCTGGGCGGTTTGCCCGCCTTCGAGAAGGCGCTGCTCGACCGACACCCGGACGGGGATCCGGCGCTCTTGAAGGTAGTGGCGCGCGAGGTGTGGTCGTACGCGACCACCGGCATGGACACGCGCGGAGTCACCAACATCTCGGAGCTCCAGGGCTACCTCTACACCTTCGACCCCGAGATCCAGGTGAGCTCGGACGCCAACACCGTCTTGTCCGGGACCTTCAACGCCGGCACTCCGGAGAGCCCGCTCATCCTCCCGAAGGGCGACGGGAAACACGGGCGCAGCACTATCCTGACCACGCGCCACCTGCTAGCGAACGTCCGCTTCGAGGAGCTCGCCCCCACGCGCACGCCCACGATCAAGCCGGGTCCGCTCTTCGGAGACAACGACCGCTTCCTCCGCGACAACAGCCCGAGCATGGCCCCCGCGTGGGGCCTGGTCTGCGACGGCGTGGACCAGCAGCTGGGCCGGGGCGCCTACGATCCGTCTGGCGCTACTCCCTCCACGAACACCGGCGTCGTTGGGACCTTCGATCACACCACGCTCCGGCTCATCGGCGCGGGCGCGCAGTCGAACCCCAACATCAGCCCCACCACCAGCAGAGTCCTGAACTTCGGCCAGGTGCTCACCGACGCCTACGCCAAGCTGTCGCCGAACGGGACACGCGCCGAAGCGCAGGCCTTCGCCGCCCTCCTCGGCTTCACGGGGCCTTTGAACCAGCTCTTCAGCGTGAGCGGTGGGCGGTATGTGTTGGACGCTGCGGCCGCGCAGGCCTTCCTCGGAGACGTGGGCAACGTGGACAACGGGGCTGACGGCGAGTCCGGGCTCAAGGCGATCCTCGTGGCGCTCTTGTACGATCCGGCCCTCAGCACGCCGGTCAATGGCGTGATGCCTCGGCTCAACGCCGTGGCCGACGAGGCGGAGCAGGGGCTCGAGTACCTCGAGCTGACCAAGGCGATTGCGACTGCGCTGGGAGTGGAGGTTCGCCTCATCGCGGCGCCCACCGGCGCCACCGCGACCAGCTTCAACCCTGCCACGGACCTCGCGGTGATCCCGCTCCAGAGCATGCAGGTCCAGAACACGGGGACGGGCCTCGTGCTGAAGGCAGACGTGACCCAGGGCGGCGTGACCACCCCGGGGGCGACGATTCCGCTGAAATACGGACCACGGGGAACCACCCCGGTCGACCCCGCGCACCCGTACCAGAAGGGCTGGGCGCCGCTGGTGAACGGGCAGCACACCGCGGGCGCCATCCACTGAGCGCGGTTGTTCTTGGGCACCCTCGGCTACAGGTTCTGCAGGATCCGCCCGGTCTTCGGCGCCGACACGGGCGAGGCGTCTTCCAACTCGGCCTCGAGGACGTCCCGCAACGAGCGCGCCGTGTCTAACACCGGCAGGCCCACGAGGCCGCCTGAGCCCCCCGAGGTGAGGTAGCTGTTGGTGACGATGCGGTATTGCCGCTCGGGCTCCACCGCCGCCCCGCCCACCGCGATCCGCAGGGAGCTCACGGCGCCGCGCTCGTCGAAGGTCACGGTGGCGGCGATGTTCGAGACCTGGAGCTTCGACTGGCCGCCTGCGAGCGCCCCGCGCAGCCAGTCGGTGAGCTGGGCTCCGCTGAGGGTGACCACGGTCACCGTGTTGTCGAACGGCATCACTCGGTAGACGTCGCGGACCGTGACCGACCCCGCGTAGAGGTCCGCCCGGATGCCGTGCGTGTTCTGAACGGCGCCGTCCGCGTCGGGTACGGACCGCCACATCGCGTCCGCAAAGAAGTTGCCGAGCGGCGAGTCCAGCGTGGCGTAGGTCTGCGTGGGGGGCGGCGGCGCGCGCCTCAGGTCCTCCGACAGGGTGGCGACCGGGCGCGCCAGCGCCGGCCCGAGCCGCTCGGCATAAGCGGTGACCACGCCCAGCACCCGCGCGTCTTCGCCGTGCTCGTCCACCCAGAGGTCGATCAGCTCGCTCTTGGCGGTGACCTCGCCGTCGGACCCCAACGTGACCTCCACCCGGCTTGCCGCTTCCAGGCCCTCGAAGCTCTGGACGATCACCTTCCCGCTCACCGGGTCGCGCCACGTCCCAGAGATCCCGGTGTGGAGGTGCCCGCCCAGCACCAGGTCGACCGAGGTCTCGCGCGCGATCCGGAGATCGCCCCCCCACGCCTCATCCAGCGGCGTGAGCTTGAGCGCGTCGGCGTCAACGCGTTTCCGGGCGTGGCTGGGCGCGAGGCCGCAGTGCGACAGCGCTACGACCAGCTCCGCGCCCTGCTCCCTGAGCTTCCGCGCCGCGCGCTCGCCGGCGGCGACCTCGTCCTCGAAGAGCAGGTGCGCCACGTTGGCGGGCAGCGTGGAGGTGGTGGTGTGGCGCGTGGCGAGTCCCACGATCCCCACCGAGATCCCGCCCACCTCCACGAGCAGCGACGGCTGCGCGTACGTGGGGCGCTCGCCGTTGTCTTTGCGTCGGATATTCGCGGCAAGGAACGGGAAGTCCGCCAGGTCGTCCAGCGCCACCAGCGTCTGCTCGCCGTAGTCGAACTCGTGGTTACCCACGGCGGCCGCGGTGTAGCCGAGCGCGTTCATCCCGGCCACCACGGCCTCACCGCGCGTGAGGTTGCCAATCGGCGTGCCCTGAAAGATGTCCCCGGAGTCCAGCAGCAGCTTCGGGCGGGTCTCCGCGGCGACCAGCGCGCCCAGCGCCGCCTGGCCGCCGATGAGGCGCGCCGGGTTCGCCGCGTGCCACTTCGCGGGCCGGGACTCGATCCCGCCGTGTACGTCCGAGGTGTGGAAGATCACCAGCTGGCGCGACCCTGAGGCGCAACCGGCTAGGAGAAAGAGGAGGAGGCCGAGGCGCATTTCGCGGAGCCTAGCGGGTGCTCCCCGGCTTGTCAGGCGGGCGTCAGTGCGCCGGGAAGCCCGAGCGGGCCTCGTGGCGGCGGTCGAACACCACGCGCTGACCCACCTCCGCGTCGTCCGCGGTGGGGTCCACGTCGAAGACCTGGACCGGGTTCACCAGCACCACGAGGTCGAGGTAGGCCTGATTGCCGTCGAGCGCGCCACCGATAGACCCTCCGGGGACTTTCCGGATCGCCTCGAGGAACGCGGCGCGGCTCGAGTGCCGGCGCTCGGACCGGGCGCCCGAGCGCACCGTCACGGCCTGGTCGTCCACGGTGACGGTGAGGTGGTGGAACTTCTTCGTGACCACGGCCTCCGCCGCGTCCACCACCCGCACCTCCACGAGGAGGTCCGCGGAGCCCGTCTCTTCGATCAGCTTCCACATCGCGGCGTCGAACAGCGGGCGCAGGTCGTAGTGATACTGGAGCTGCCCTCCGATGGTCGCGAGCACGATCTCACCACCCTCCGGGTCTCCGGCCTCGGCCTCGATCCGAGCGCGCGTCTCCGAGGCCTCGTCGGCTCCTTGCCGGCGCTCAAGGGCGGAGGCACCGGTCGACGGCGGATCGCAAGTGAATGCAAGCGCTGCGAGACAACACGGAACGAGCTCGAGCATGAACGACCCCCCTTGGCTCCTGACCACTCCCCCGGCTGTCCGGGCGCCGGAGCCGTTCGCAAGCGACGTGCCACCCGTCCGGTGCGCTGCGTTTGCGGATCTGGAGGTGCACCCTGTGGCGAAGTAACCACAGGGCTGTGACGCCAGTGGCACGGTTGTCAGCGTGGGGGGCCCGTGTGGTACGGTCGCCCGGGTTTCGAAGGCCTGGAGGTGAGCATGGGACTCGAGGATCAGACCGGCAGCGCCGGCAGCGCTGCGTTGCCGCCGGGCAGGCCGGAGGAGCGCATCGGCGACTGGAAGCCGCTCTACGATGAAGCGGGCGCGATCGCCGAGTCCACGCGTTGCCTCTATTGCGAGGACGCGCCGTGCATCAAGGCGTGCCCCACGGCGATCAATATCCCCGAGTTTATTCGTAAAATCGGCACCGGTAACCGCAAGGGCGCGGCCCGCACCATCATCACCGCGAACATCCTGGGGTACTCGTGCTCCAGAGTATGTCCGGTGGAGGAGCTGTGCGCCGGTAGCTGCGTCTACAACCACCTGGACCAGCCACCGATCGCCATTGGCCGCCTCCAGCGCTACGCCACCGAGCCGATCATGAACGCCGGGGGCTTCGCCGGGTTGTTGCCCGAGCCCAAGGCTCCCACCGGCAAACGCGTCGCGCTCGTGGGCGCTGGCCCGGCCTCGCTCGCCGCTGCCGCGCTCCTCCGCGTCGAGGGCCACGCAGCCGTAATCTTCGAGAAGGACCCGTTCGCCGGCGGCCTCAACACCACCGGGATCGCGCCGTACAAGATGGAAGCGCCGGCCAGCCTCGCCGAGGCGGCGTGGGTGCTCGCCCTGGGCGTGGAGCTCCGCAGCGGCGTCGCGGTTGGACGCGACGTGAGCCCCGAGTCGCTCCTGTCGGACTTCGACGCGGTGTTCCTGGGTCTCGGGATAGGCGGCGACAAAGGCCTCGGGCTCGACAGTGAGCAGGGCGCTGGTGTGGTGGGCGCCACCGACCTGATCCGCCGGATCAAGACCGACCCCAGCCTCGACCTCAGCGGCGTCCGTCGCGCGCTGATCGTGGGCGGCGGCAACACCGGGCTCGACATCGCCCACGAGCTGGCGCTGCTGGGCGTGGGCGACGTGACCATGGTCTACCGCAAGGGCGAGGCCGAGATGAGCGGCTACGCCCACGAGCTGGCCGCGGCGCGGAAACACGGCGTGCGCTTCCTCGGGTGGCGCGCGCCGCTAGGTGTTGTCCGCGATGCCGGTGGAGCGGCGACGGGCCTTCGGGTCCGCGGGCCCGAGGGCGAAGAGGTGCTGCCTACGGATCTCGTGGTCCTCGCCGTCGGCCAGGACCGCGGCACAGCAGCGCTCGCTGCGTCCTTCACGGGTGTGCGCACCGACAGCTCGGGGCGCGTGCTGGTGGATCCCGCTACCCACCGCACCGGCAACCCGAAGGTGTGGGCCGGGGGTGACTGCGTCAACGGAGGCAAGGAGGTCGTCAACGCGGCGGCCGAAGCAAAGATCGCTGTGCGCGACATGCATCGCGCGCTGACGGGAGGCGTCTGATGGCCGACCTGCGTGTGAATTGCGGGGGCATCCAGAGCCCCAACCCGTTCTGGCTCGCGTCGGCCCCTCCCGCGAATAGCGGGGACCAGGTGATGCGCGCGTTCGACGCCGGCTGGGGCGGCGCCGTGTGGAAGACCCTCGGCAACCCCATCGTGAACGTCTCCTCTCGGTTCTGGGCCCACGCCTACGGCAACCAGAAGGTGATGGGGCTCAACAACATCGAGCTCATCACCGACCGGCCGCTCGAGGTGAACCTGCAAGAGATCCGGCTGGTGAAGAAGCGCTTCCCCTCGCACGCCGTGATCTCGTCCCTGATGGTCGAGACCAAGGAGGAGTGGAAGGAGATCATCGAGCGCTGCGAAGACGCGGGCGTCGACGGCCACGAGCTCAACTTCGGCTGTCCGCACGGGATGTTCGAGCGCGGCATGGGCTCGGCGGTGGGCCAGGAGGCTGACGTGCTCTGCGAGATCGCCAACTGGGCGGTCCAGTTCGCCTCGAAGCCCGTGCTCGTGAAGCTCAC
>SXOO01000013.1 GCA_005776725.1 Pseudomonadota bacterium
GCGGCAGCTCGTCGATGCGCGTCCGTCGAAGGAAGCGGCCCACGGCGGTCACCCGCGTGTCTCCCACCTTGGCGAGCTGGGCCCCATCCCGCTCGGCGTCGATCCGCATCGTCCGGAGCTTGTAGATCACGAAGGGCCGGCCGTAGGCCCTGTTGCCTCGGCGGTCGGGATTGCGGGGGTCGCGGCGCTCCGCCGTGCCCTCTGGAGGCCCATCCGACCGTTGTCGGCGATCGGGCTGTGGGCGGCGACGGTTCACGCCCACCCGGATCTGCGAATAGACCACCGGTCCGGGCGACGTGAGGGCCACGGCGGCCATCGCGAGCAGCAGGATCGGGAACGTGCCGACCATGAGGCCGATCGCGGCGCCCACGTCGACGGCACGCTTGAAGCGCGACTCTGCGGCGTCCAGGGGCTGCAGGCCGCGGTCCTTACCGGACTCCAGCCACATGAGCGCCGGAATGGGTCCCGGGGAAGGGAACGCAGCTCCAACGTCCGACAGCTCCGGCACCACTACCAGGCGCTCGGGCTCTGCCTGTCTCACGAACGAACGTAGTGCTTGTTCCATGGGTTCCCTCCGGTCTTGCCTGCTCGTCGGGACAAGCCGCTCGGGAAGTTCACCCCGTGGATGGATCCTGGGGTCAGGTGGCACGTTCAGGGCGCACATGCGCCGAATCACCACCTTCGTCCTCCTCTTCGCGCTCAGCGCCTCCGCCGCCGAGCTTCCTTACCGCCGCGTGCTCGCCCGCACGGCCGGCATGGTCGACAACGAGCGCGCGTGGCGCCTGGTGAACGGCCGGGGGCTCGATCTCGTGAACGTGATGTGGGAGGACACCGGCCGGTACTACGGCTCGGCCGTTGGGCCCAACATCTCCGACGTGACGATTCAGGTGCACGAGCGGTATGGGGCCGCGGGCAAGCAGCGCATGCGCACCTGGCTCATGCCGGTGATCCGTTACCCGAACTTCTCGGACAAGACCGGCGATGTCCCGATCGACCGGATCCAGCTGCTCGTTGGTAACGAGCGCGGCGCGCCGCTCCAGGCTGTGGGGCTGCGGGAGCTCCTGGGCGACCTGCGCAAGTACCTCCACGCGCCGGGGTCATGGAAGGGCGAGCGGACCTCGCTGCTCGCAAAGCGTGACAGCCACGTGCTGGTGTCTGCTCAGGCCGCGTTCCTCCCCCTGCCCACGGCCGGTGACGCGGAGGCCACGTTCAACCCCGTGATCTTCAACTACCAGTCCACCAAGCGAAACCCTGCGGTGCTCACCATCCTGGCCACGCGCGAGGGGACCTCGGTCACCGTCGTCGACAACAACCGCGACGCCTTCGACGCTGGCGGCGTCTGGGGCCAGAGGCTGTTCTTCAACGCGAACGGCCAACGCGCCAGCCTGACCGGGAAGCGCGAGTCGGACTTCGTGGCGGCGAATCCCAACCCGTCCACGGTGTCGCCGACGCTGGGCGACGAGGGCGGTCTCAACATGGTGATGATCATCCAGGTCCCGCTGAAATACCGCACCGAGCACCGCCCGATGATGGCCTACGGCGGCTTGCTCGGGTCCAGCATGGACGACGGCGGGGGCAAGGGCGGCGAAGAGAGCCGGGGGAGCGACGTGGAGAACGCGGTGATTGGGCACGGCGCGCTCGAGGGTGATTTTACGGAGCTGGACGGCCTCGCCGTCGCACGCGATCCCCGGTTCCCGGTGCGCGTCACCGTTCAGTTCTACAAGGCCACCAGCAACGGCGTGATCGATCGCGCCGACGTGACCGCAATCCGCGACCAGATCCGCCGGGTGTACAAGGACGCGGACTACGTGGGCAGCCTGGTGACACAGGGGTACACGGGCCGCCCCACCGAGTGGGACGGCGATCACACGGAGCCGGCCGACTGGTGGCGCGACTTCTGGCAGCGCTATTCTGCAGACACCGGGCTCTCGCAGGAAGACGTGATGCGCCTCATGCAGGAGCGCGTCTACCCCCGATGGGCGGCGGCCGGTGGCGCGAAGGCGCTGTGTCTGCCCGACCCGCGCGCCGAGCTCACAGAGCCGGTGCTCTCGACCCCCGTCCTGGAGTAATCGAATGACCTCGAAGTTCCCCTTGCTCCCGACGCTGCTCGCGGCCGTGGCCCTGGCGCTCACCGCGCCGGCGGCTGCGTGCACGGCGTTCCTCCTCGAAGGTCCTGACGGACCGCGCGTGGGCAAGTCGTACGACTGGCATACGACCGAGGGGCGAGTGCTCCACAACAAGCGGGGCGTGGCCAAACGCGCGCTCACGGTGGATCCGCGCGATACGCCGCACGCCTGGACGTCGGTGTACTCGAGCGTGACGTTCGTGCAGTACGGCCGCGACCTGCCCAACGGCGGCATGAACGACGCGGGCCTCGTGGTGGAGGTCTTGTGGCTCGACGAGGCCGTGGCCGAGGCACGCGACGCGCGACCGGTGGTCAACGAGCTTCAGTGGATCCAGCACCAGCTGGACACTCGCAGGACCACCGCCGAAGTGGTGCAACATCTCGGCGGCGTCCGCGTCTCGCCCGTGGCCGCCGCTGTGCACTACTTCGTGTGCGACGTCACCGGCGACTGTGCGGTGATCGAGAGCCTCGCGGGCGGCGTCACGGTCTCGCGCGGCGACCGAGCGATCACCAACGACACGGCGTCCGCCTCGCGCGGAGCCCTGGCGCGTAACGCGGGGTCGACGGGGCGGTCCTCCCTGGCGCGTTACGTTCGCACCGCTCGCGCAGTCACCACCCCGGGTGGACGAGAGCGCGCCTTCGAGCTGCTCGGGTCGGTCGAGCAGTCCAACTACACACGGTGGCAGCTGGTCTACGAGCCCAAAGCGCAGCGCGTGGCCTTCCGCACCACCGCCACGGGGACGCTTCATGTGATCGACGTGGCCAGCCTGGCACGGCAGTGCAGCTCGCCGGTGCTCAGCCGCGACTTGGACACCGGGACCAACTGGTCCGAGTGGCGCGAGAGCGACAACCAGGAGCTGGTAACGAGCAGCTTCGCGCGACTCGGAGGCCGTGTGGCCGCGCTCGCCGGAGCGGTTGCCGCTTGGCCGGGCCGGTCGGTCTGTACGGCGCGCTGATTGTCGTCCTTGTCGGTGTCGCGAGCGCTACAGGGACAGGCCCCTCCTGCGGCGCTCTAAGCGGCGCTAACGCTCGTGAGCGCGCTCAGACCCTGCCCGCTCGCGCGAGCATGGCGTGCAGCAGCACGTTTCCGCCGGCCTCGATGTGGTCCTGGCGGGCGTCCTCCACCTCGTTGTGGCTGATCCCGTCCTTGCAGGGCACGAAGATCATCGCCGCGGGGCACTTGCGGGCCACGTAGACCGCGTCGTGGCCAGCGCCGGACACGAGCTCGAGCGTGGGCAGCTCCAGCGCCGCCGCGGCGTTGCGCACCGCGGAGACACACTCGCCCTCGAACGCGCACGGGGGAAACTGCGTGGCGAGCTTGATGTCGATCTTGATCCCGCCGAGGCGAGTCCGAGTGCCGCCCGCGATCTCTTCGGCCGCTGCGTAGAGCGCCGCCTGCATCCGCTCGAGGCCGGCGGCGTCGAGGTGGCGGAGGTCGACGGTGGTCTTCACTCGGCCGGGGATGACGTTGCGCGAGTTGGGGTGAACTTGCATGAAGCCCACGGTCCCGCGCCCGTAGGGGGCCTCGGAGAGCGCGATCCTGTTCACGGCCTCGATGAGGCGGGCGGTGGCGAGCAGGGCGTCGAGGCGCAAGGGCATCGGCGTGGGCCCCGCGTGCGCCTCCATGCCGGTAACCTCCACATCGAACCAGCGCTGACCGAGCGCGCCCAGGACGACGCCGATCGTGATGTCGGCGTCCTCGAGGACCGGCCCCTGCTCGATGTGCGCCTCGAAGTACGAGCCGAACGCCGGGTAGCCCGCGCTGGGGCCCGCCGGCACGGTGCCGGAATAGCCGATCGCCGCGAGCTCCTGGCCAACGGTCTTGCCCTCGAGATCCGGCCGGACCCACATGTCCTCGGACTTGAACACGCCCGCCCAGGTGCCGGAGCCCATCATGACCGGGGTGAAGCGGGTGCCCTCTTCGTTCGTCCACGCACACACCTCGATGGGCGCGCGCGTCTTCACGTTGTGGTCGTTCAGCGTACGGACCACCTCGAGGCCGGCGAGGACGCCGTAGTTCCCGTCGAACTTGCCGCCCGTGGGCTGCGTGTCGATGTGGCTCCCGGTGGCCACGGCCGGCAGGTCTTCAGTGCCCGGCCGGCGGCCGAAGATGTTGCCGATGTCGTCTACGCGGACCTCACAGCCCGCCTCACGGAGCCAGCGGCATACGAGGTCGCGCCCTTGGCCGTCGAGGGCCGTCAGCGCGATGCGGCAAACGCCGCCCTTCTCGGTGCCACCGATCTGCGCGAGCTCCATGAGGGAGTCCCAGAGGCGTTGTCCGTCGATCCGCATATACATCCTCCTGTGAATCCACCTGCGTGGCCCGCACGGTGCTTTTGCCCGAGCATAGCTCAGTGGCGGACGGCGCGCATCGCCACTGCATGCTCCTCGAGCGTGCGGCACTCAGCCCCCGGGGCCAGCGCCCGCAACAGCGCGTCGAAGGCCGCGAGCTTGGTGCGCCAGGGGACCCGAAGGTCGGGCTGCGCGCGACGCAACGCCGGCAGAGGCACGTCGAGGTCGTCGAGCAGGTCGATCGCGTGCAGCTCCACGTTGGCGAAGTCGAGCGAGCGGAGCGCCGGCGCCATGGCCGTGATGAGGGACGCACCAAGCAGCGTGAGCGAGGTGCCGATCAACGGGAAACGAACGCCGGGTAGGACGCTGATCGGCAGGTCGACCAAGCCCTCTGGCCGGACCCACGGCGTGGTGCGCGTGAACGCGTCACCGACGTTGCCCACGATCGACTGACTCCTTCGGCCCACGAGGCGGAGCGCGCCGATCACCCCGGCCCGCGCCGCGTAGTACGGGGGGCAGGGGAACACGCTGGAGTCGTAGGTGTATCCACGCGCCACCAGCAACGCCCGCAGGGGCGCGCTGATGTTGTATCCCGGGGCCCGGAAGCCAGCGACCGGCGCCCCGCGGATCGCCTCGAGCACGGGCTCGGCGCGCGCGAGCTCTGCCTCGAGCTCGACGGCGTTGCGATGGATGAGATCGTAGGGGTGGCTGTAGCTGTGGCTGGCCAGCTCGTGGCCGCGCGCGACCAGCTCTTCGGCGACCCGGCGCGCCTCGGGGCGCTCGAGGTCCTGCGCTACGGCGAAGAACGTGCCTCGGACACCCCACGCCTCGAAGAGGTCGAGGAAACGCGGCACGCCGACGGCCCAGGCGGCGTCGGCGTCGCCCGCCGGCTCTTGGAGCCCGTGAATGCGGTGGTAGAGCGCGATCCCGTCGACGTCGACGGTGATTGCGAAGCGGCGCACGCTAGCCGCGGACGCGGATCGCCACGAAGAGGCGGGCGAGGTCCTTGAGGACCTTCGGGACCCGCTTCGTCAGGTTGATCGACGGCGGCCGCTTCTCCGCGATCTCGACGGGTATCTCCACCACGCGGAACGACGCCCGCTCGGCGCGGATGACGAACTCCGAGGCGAAGAGGTCGCGGTCTACTATGCAGCGGTTGACGATCCCGAGCAGCCGTTCGCGATTGAAGGCCTTGAGTCCGTGCGTGTCGGTGCCCTTGAACTCGAGGAACACGCGCAGGAGCAGGTTGATCACCTTCGTCCCGAGGCGCCGGAACGCGGGGCGCTTGTCGCGCGCGTCGGCGTGGGCCTTCGAGCCCACGACCATGTCGGCCTGACCGCCCTGGAGGATGGCCATGGCGCGCGTCTGGAACCCGGTGTCGCAGATGTCGATCTCGTCACAGAGGACGAACTTGCCGCGCGCCTCGAGGATCCCCCGCCGCAGGGCCGCGCCGTAGTTCGGCTCGTCCGAGATCAGCGCGCGGACCACGCCGGGGAAGCGGCGCTCGAGCGAGAAGGCCAGCTCCTTCGTGTCGTCCTTCGAGCCGTTCTCGCTGAGGATGATCTCGTACGTGAAACCAGCGGATACGAGGCGACCGATGAGGTCGACGACCGCGGTCTCGAGGAGACCTTCCTCGTTGTAGACGGGGATGATGATGGATGCGTCGGGCGTGGCCATACGGCGCGCCGTCTTAGTTGCGCGCGTTGACGGTGTCAACGGGGACGTTCGAGGTCGCTCACGGCTTCTGCGAATCGTCGGGCGTCCCGGTGCGCCTTGACCGTGAGCGTCGTGGACAACGCCACCACGGCGAGCGCCGCAGCGAAGAGTCCGAGGACAAAGCTGTGGCCGGACGGCGCCATGCCGTCTTCCAGGATCCAGACGGGCTCGCCCGGGCGCCGCTCGTCCAGCTTCAGCGTGGAGCGGTAGTAGTCGGTGACCAGCCGGAAGCGCCGGGGGGCGAGATCGGCGCGCAGGAGGCGCCCCTGAGCGCCGAACGTGGCGGTGAGATCGTCGGGAAGCACCCACTTGCCCATGAAGAGCGGGATGTAGGCCTCGTTGATCGGCACGTTGTGACCCGCCTTCTCTGGCAGAGCCCGCCGCGTGACGACGACGAGGTTGGTGGAGGGCTCGAAGAAGTAGTAGACGCCCGGCGCGCCCTCGCGCTCCTCGACCAGGAGCCCCTTCTCGTAGCGGGCGTAACGGTTGTGCTCGAAGCGCGCCGCGGGGGGGGTGCCCTTGCGCACCGCCTGGTCGAAGTTCCCGAGGTCGAGCGGGGTCTCCGCCTCGAACGCGTACGCTAGCTCGTCCCGCTGAAACCAACCGGCGCCGAGGACCAAGAACGCCAGCACGGCGCTGGCGCGGGTGCGCCAACGGGCTCGGCGTCGCTGCGCGGCCAGCTCCTCTTGCGGATCGAACGGCTCCGGCTCGGGATCGAAGTCGGTCTGTAGCTCGAAGTCGGGCGCCGCCGCGTCAGCGGCACGGGCACGGGCGAACAGGTCGTCGAGGTCGTCTGGGGGGGAGGCCACGGGCCTCTAAGCAGTGCTCTCGCGGAGCGACGACGCGGACGCGAAGCTCGCGTCGATGGGCATCCAGTCTTGCCACTTCCCGGAGTCGCGCATGCGGTACCGGATGGGCACGAAACCCCGGTGTGTGAGCTGCTGCACGAACTTATCGATGAGGTCCTCGAAGGTGGGCGCCTCTCGAATGATGAACTGGATGATGAAGTGGAGCGGGTCGGAGCACTGCGTCTCGGCGAAGAGGCGGGTGCGGTTGCGCTCGGTCTTCTCGAAGACGGTGACCTGGAATACGACCGATCGGCCCAGCTTGGTGGCCTCGAGCTGAAATCGGTTGAATTCCTTGATCACGCGGGCCGCTGTCCTGACGTCGAGGAGCTGGAGGGCCCGCGTAGGATAGCGGGGCCACAGGGGCTGTCAAAGGGTGCCGGGACGCGCGCGGAAGCCCATCGTTGGCGGTTCGGGCGGCTTCTGCTAGGGTGCCGCTCGCCTCGGGCGGGAGTGACGCGTGATTCGATTCGGGAAATACCTGCTGGAACGGCAGCTTGCCATCGGCGGGATGGCCGAGCTGTTCCTGGCCCGGCAGCAGGGCCCGGCGGGCTTCGAGAAGCAGCTGGTCATCAAGCGGATCCTGCCGCACTTCGCCAACGACGAGCAGTTCATCCAGATGTTCCTGGACGAAGCCCGTACGGCCGCGAAGCTCAACCACCCCAACGTGGTTCAGATCTTCGAGCTGGGCGAGATCGAGGGCAGCTACTACATCGCGATGGAGCTGATCCGCGGTGAGTCACTTGCCAAGGTGATCCGCCGGCTCCGGCAGCACGGCATGCACATGCCCCTGCACCTCGCCGCGAAGGTGGTGGCAAGCGTCTGCGCCGGGCTCGACTACGCGCACAACTTCGCTGGCGGCGACGGCATCGCGCTGGGGCTCGTTCACCGCGACATCTCCCCGGACAACGTGCTCGTCAGCTTCGACGGCGCGGTCAAGATGATCGACTTCGGCATCGCGAAGGCGCGGGACAACGAGACCAAGACGCAGGCGGGCTCGGTCAAGGGCAAGTTCTGCTACATGTCGCCCGAGCAGGTGCAGGGCAAGCGCCTCGACCGCAGGAGCGACATCTTCTCGCTGGGCATCGTGCTCCACGAGCTCACCACGCTCGAGAAGCCCTTCGGCGCCGAAGCGGACCTCATGACGGTGAGCGCGATCGTGAACGACGCGCCCAAGTCCGCGTTGGACCTCGTTGAGGGGTACCCCGCGCCGCTCTGGGAGATCATCGCCAAGGCGCTCACGAAGAACCGCGACCAGCGGTACGACAGCGCGCACGCCATGCAGATCGCGCTCGAGCGCTTCATCCACTCCCGCGGCGAGTTCCTGTCGGACCGCGACATCGGTGGATACCTGAAGAAGCTGTTCTCGGACGACAACGTCGCCATCGACGAGCTGCGCGAGATGGCCAGCGGCATCCGGAGCCGGGTCATCGTGCCCGCCAAGACCACGGTGGGCGAGTCGCTGCCCGAAGAGGCCACCGCGATCGGCGACGCGCCGAAGGTGGCGCAGTCCGAGGCAGCGACGCAGGCTGTGGAGCAGTTCGACGAGGAGGCGTTCGCGAAGGCCGCCATGCCACGGCGCGCCGCCTCGATCCCGCCGCCGAAGCGCGCGCCCTCGATCCCCCCCATAGGCATCAGGGAGCCCTCCACGCCCGGGACACCGCTGCTCGTCACCTCGGTGGCGCCCGTCCAGAAGAAGAGCGGCGTGCTCGGCTACATCCTCGGCGTGCTGCTCCTCGGCGGCCTCGGGGCAGGCGGCTGGTTCGGCTGGCAGTGGTACCAGGCGCAGCAGGCCGCGCCCGTGGCTGTTCCACCGGCCGCCCCGAGCGACCCTATCCCCACGGCTGATGGCGGTGGAGACGGCGGCACGCCGCCCGTGATCGCGGCCGCCCCGGACGTGGTTACGATCGCGGCCGAGGCGCCCGACGCAGGGTCCGCCCCCGACAGCGGCGCACCGGACGTCGCGGGCACGGCGCCCGAAACCGGGCCACCGGACGTCGGCGCCACGCCTGACACGGGGGCCACGAGCGATGTCAACGCGGTCGACGCGAGTCCCGAGGCCGCCGATACGGGCGTACCGGCGGCGAATGCGGCGGCGGACGTGGAGGTCGCGGGCCCAGCCGACGCCGGCTCGGCGGTCGCGCCAGAGGACACAGCGGTTGCGGTGGCGGCGCCCGAGGACGTTGGAGTCGCGGCCATGGACGTAGCGGCCCCCGCGGACGCCGGTCCGGCGCCGGCGGCGGACGTCGCAGCACCCGAGGTGCCGACCGATGCCGGAGCCGCGACGAATGCGGGTCAGGGCGGAGCCCCGGACGCCGGCCCTGCACCCACCCCAGACATCGCCGCGCCCCCAGTGGTACTTGACCCGGCTGGTTTGCCAACGATGGGTGAGCTGGTCATCCAGGCACCGCCCGGCACTCAGATCCTGGTGAACGAGGCCCCCAGCGGCCACAAGCGCCGCCTCCCCTTCGGCACTTATCGCGTGAAGTTCATCACCACCGGCGTGAACGGCGGGACCAGCGTGAAGTCCGTCACGCTGAGCCGCGCCCACCCCAAGGTGACCGTTCGTCCGTGAGCCCCGGGGTGGCCGGAGCCGAGAGCGTCCGAGAAGACCGACCCATGGGGGCACAAGAGAGCACACCAACCCACGGCTCGGAGCGCTCGCGGGGCGCACGGCTCGGGCGCTACGACCTCGTCGTGGCGCTGCTCCTCTGCGCCGGGACCGTGGCGACGCTGTCAACCACGGCCGTCATGGGCTTCACCCGCGACGAGAGCTTCTACTTCCGCTACGCCGAGACGTACCAGGGGTGGTTCGAGCGAGTGCTGGCATACGAAGGTGAGCCCGCGCCCGAGGGAGCGCCGGTTCACGCAGGCGATGCCCCCCTGGACAAGCGCGACACGCTCCGCACCTGGCGCGAGAACTTCGAGCACCCGCCGCTGATGAAGGCGCTCTTCGGCTGGTCGTGGCGTCTCTTTGCGTGGAAGGCGCGACCGATCGAGCTGGGGCGCGGGGCGGAGCAGCCCACCCTCCGCGTCAGCGGGCTCACCGAGGGCACTGGCTTCTCGGTCGGCGACCGCGTGACGCTGCATCCGCCGATCCCTGTGGGTGCGTGGAGCGACCGTGACCTCGGAGTGCCGGTGCCCCCTGCCTTCCCGGAGGCGTTCGGCGAGGCGGTCGTCCGCGAGCGAGACGCGCACCACGCCACGCTGGAGGTGGTGGCCGGCGATCCCGTCACGGTGTGCGCCACGCCGCCTGCCACCGGGCCCCCCACCATAGTCATGGGCTGCTCGGCCCGCACCGGCGGCGTTCTCCAGGTACTGCCCGAACACCAGGCGATGCGCCTGCCCACGTGGCTCTTCACGGGAATCCTACTCGGCGCGCTCTACCTCTTCGGAGCCGAGCTGTTCGGGCGCCGCGCCGGCCTCTTCGCAGCGCTCGCGTTCCTCGTGGTGCCACGCCACTACTTCCACGCGCACCTCTGCACCTTCGACATGCCGGTCACCGCGGTGATCGTGCTCACGGTCTACGCGTTCTGGCGGTCGCTCCGATCGCGCGTCTGGGTCTACGTTGCAGCGGTGCTCTGGGGGGTGTCGCTCCTCACGAAGCTGAACGGGTACTTCATCCCCCTGCCGCTCGTGGCGGCCTGGCTGGGTCCGTGGCTGGTGGCGTCGGTCCCTGGGGCCCTACGCGCGTTGCCCGGGCGGCTTCGGGCCTGGCGGGGCGCTCTGTTCACCCGGACCACCGGGATCGCGGCCCTGGGGATCGCTCTGGCGGCGGGGCTGTTCGCCACGGGCCACAAGGCGTTCGGATTGGCGGCCGCGCTGCTCTGCTTCTCCAGGCTGCGCGTCGAGCTGAAGCTGCCCCCCATGCCAAGAGCCTTCATCTGGATGCTGGCGATTGGTCTGCCCATGCAGTTCATCCTGTGGCCACAGATGTGGTTCGACCCCGCCCAGAACTTCGCGTCGTACGTCACGTTCCACGTCAGCCACGTGCACTACCCACAGGAGTACTTCGGCGACCTCCTGAACGTGCCGCCGTTTCCGTGGGTGTATCCGTTCGTGATGACGGCGCTCACGGTGCCGGGCCCGATCCTGCTGATCATGCTGCTCGGGTGTGTGCTCATGTTCGCCACTCACCGTCGCGAGGTGCCGCTGTTCGAGCGGCTGCTGCTGCTGGGCAACCTGCTGCTGCCGATCGGGCTCATCGCGTTGCCCAGCACACCCATCTTCGGCGGCGTGAAGCACTGGATGGCCACGCTCGCGTTCGGGGCGCTGATCGGTGGCTTCGCCTTCGACTGGCTCTGCCGGAGCACGTTGGACCGCTGGCTGGCAACCACCTGGAGGCCCGCAGTAGCGGCCGCGCTCATGGCGCTCGTGCTCGCCTCGGGTGCTGCGGCGTCGGTCCGCTCCGTCGCGTTCGGGACGGGCTACTACAACGAGCTCATCGGCGGCGTCCGTGGGGCGGCTGACGCACGAATGATGCGAAAGTACTGGGGGTTTGCAGCGGCGTACGCGCTCGACGTGGTCAACCAGAAGGCGCCGCGCGGCGCCTCGGTGGCCTTTCACGAAGCCACCTGGGACGCCTTCGAGTGGTATCAGCGCCTCGGGTGGCTGCGCAGCGACTTGCAGTGGCGGCGTAATCCGTCCAGCGCCTGCCGCCCCGGCGACGTGATGTTGTTCCATCACCAGGGTCCCATGGCCGAAGACGAGATCGCGACGCGCCGCTTCTTCGACACGGTGGCGCCAGTTGTCGAGGTGGGCCTGGACGGCGTGCCAATGCTCTCGGTCTATGCCTGCCGCGAACCCGGCCGCTAGAGCTGCGTCACTCCCGCGCGGGCGGGGTGTGTGGGCCGAAGAGCTAGAGCTCGGCCGAGGACGGGAGGGCCCTGCCGTGAGCGATCAGCGCGTCCTTGAGCGCGTGGGTCGCCCGAGTGCGGTGCATGTCGGCGCGGAAGGCCAGGCAGATCGTGTCGGGTATGTGGGGCAGAGACGCGTGGACGCGCCGTAGTCGACCCGGCTGCCCATAAGCCGCCACCCGGCGCGGCAACAGCCCGACGCCGAAGCCAGAGCTGATGATGGCCTTCACCAGCTCGAGGTCGCCGCAGTGCAGGCGCCGCGGCGACGCCATGCCGTCTGCTGCCAGGCGGTCGAGCAGCTGGGCGCACTGATCGACTCGGCCGGCCAGGACCAGCGGGCCCGTACGAAGGCGGTCTTCCGCGGCCTCGAGCGAGCTGCACGCGAATGGGGGCACGGCCTCGCCCTCGTGACCGGAGGCCACCGCGAGGAGGTCGACCGCGTCCTCGAACAAGGGGATCAGGACGAGGTCCGGGTGCGGCAGCGGGTTGACGATGAGCCCGAACTGAACTTCCCGGGCGACGACAGCGCGGGTCACGCCCGCGGAGGTCCCGTTCCACAGGGTCAGGTCGATGAGCGGATACCGCGCAACGAAGCTGGGGATGAACGTGGGAAGAAAGTAGGCACCGAGGGACTCGTGGCAGTCGAGGATGAAGCCACCCGCGTCGCCGTGCTCGATCCCATCGATCGCGGTGCGGGCCTCTTCGACCAGCTCCAGGATTCGTGTCGAGTCCGCGAGGAGCGCCCGCCCAGTCTCGGTGAGCTGAACGCCCGCGTGGTCCCGTATCAGCAAGCGCGTTCGGAACTCGGACTCGAGGCGGTTCATCGCCGCGGTAAGCGTGGGCTGACTAACAGCCAAGGCCCTGGCCGCCGCGCTGAGCGAGCCCGCCCTTGCGATCTCGCGAAAGTATCGGAGCAGCGTGGTGTCCACCGGCCCCCCATAGCCGAATCGTATGGGGGCAATCAAGCTCCCACGTTTTGCTGATGCCGGCGTTGAGGAGTAGGGTGTGGCTATTCATGTTTTTGGGGCGACCCCCAGACCCCCGAGCGGCGGGCCTGGGAGTGTGGCCGGAAGTCCGACTAGGTGGGCGTCAGCCCAGGAGGCACGGGATGCGAGAAGCACGGCAGTGGTTGGTATTGGCTGTAGCGGCAGCGCTCGCGGGGTGCGCGGAGGAGGCCTCGAATGACGCCGGGACGGGTGCGGACGCGACCGACGCGACCGATGCGACCGACGCGACCGACGCGACCGACGCAACCGACGCAACCGACGCGACCGACGCGACCGACGCCACCGACGCCACGGACGCCACCGACGCAACCGACGCAACCGACGCCACCGACGCCACCGACGCCACGGACGCCACCGATGGGACGGACGCAACCGACGCAACCGACGCCACCGACGCCACCGACGCCACCGACGCAACCGACGCAACCGACGCAACCGACGCAACCGACGCAACCGACGCAACCGACGCAACCGACGCAACCGACGCAACCGACGCAACCGACGCCACC
>SXOO01000014.1 GCA_005776725.1 Pseudomonadota bacterium
GTCATGGCCCTCGAGCGCGTCCCCGCCCAGATCCGCGCCGAGGGCGGCGTCGCCCGCGCCTCGGACCCGCAGATGATCATCGCCATCCAGGCGGCCGTCTCGATCCCGGTCATGGCGAAGTGCCGCATCGGGCACTTCGTGGAGGCTCAGATCCTCCAGGCGCTGGATGTCGACTTCATCGACGAGTCGGAGGTGCTCACCCCCGCCGACGAGGACTTCCACATCGACAAGAACGCCTTCAAGGTGCCCTTCGTCTGCGGCTCGACCAACATCGGAGAGGCGCTGCGCCGGATCGGCGAGGGCGCGGCCATGATGCGCACCAAGGGCGAGGCGGGCACCGGAAACATCGTCGAGGGCGTGCGCCACCTCCGCTCGCTCCGCAGCGCCATGCGGAAGATCAAGGAGATGGGGCCCGAGGAGCTCATGACGGAGGCCAAGATCCACGGCGCTCCCTTCCACCTCATCCAGTACGTCCACGAGCACGGCAAGCTGCCGGTCCCCAACTTCGCCGCGGGCGGCATCGCCACGCCGGCCGACGCCGCGCTGTGCATGGCCTTGGGCGCCGAGGCCGTGTTCGTCGGTTCGGGCATCTTCCTCTCGGAGGACCCCGCGCGACGCGCGAAGGCCGTGGTCCAGGCCACCACGTTCTGGAACGAGCCGAAGAAGCTGGCCGAGATCTCCACCGGCCTCGGCGCCGCCATGCGCGGCATCGAGCTCGACAAGATCGCCGACGCCGATCGGTTGGCCAAGCGAGGCTGGTGATGGCGACCCTCGGGGTTCTCGCCCTTCAGGGAGGGTTCGAGGCGCACCAGCGCGCCGCGGAGTCCCTTGGACACCGCACCCGCCGGGTGCGCACGCCCGAGGACCTCCAGGACCTCGACGGGCTCATCCTGCCGGGCGGCGAGAGCACCGTGATGCTGAAGCTCGCGACGCTGGGCGGGCTCGACGCACCGCTCGACGCCTTCGTCCGCTCCGGGCGCCCGGTGCTCGCCACGTGCGCCGGCCTCATTCTGGCGGCGCGCACGGTCCTGGGCCCCGCGCAGCGCAGCTTCGGCTGGCTGGACGTCACCGTCCGCAGGAACGGCTGGGGACGCCAGCTCGACAGCTTCGAGGGCACTGCGGACGACACCACCGTCCCGCTGGTCTTCATCCGCGCGCCGCGAATCGAGGCGGTCGGCGACGTCGAGGTGCTCCTTCGGCTCAACGGCGAGCCCGTGATGGTCCGTCAGGGCCGCGTCTTCGGCGCCACGTTCCACCCCGAGCTCACGAGCGACCTGCGCATTCACCGCCAGGTCTTCGGCACCTGAGCCGCCGCCGTCACGTCGTCCCCAACCGCTGCCTTTCCGCAGGAGACTCGAGATGCGCGACCCAATCCCCGGCGCTGAGTCGAGGCCCGGAGCCGCGGGGGCCGAGCTGGTCCTCGTGCGCCACGGGGAGACCACCGGAGAGTCCCGCGTCCGGCTGAACGGCCGCACGGACGTGCCGTTGTCCGAGGTGGGCCGTGCGCAAATGCGCCGGGTAGCGGCGGCGCTGGCCGGAGAGTCCTTTGACAGGGTGCTCACCACGCCGCTCCTCCGCGCGCGAGAGAGCGCCGCGATCGCATGGCCAACGGGGCCGGCTGTGGGGGTGCCGGCCTTCATCGAGGTCGACTTCGGGAACTGGGAGACGCTCACGTACGGCGAAGCCCAGGCGCGGGACCCGCACCTCTTCGAGCCAGACCCGGAGGCCGCGGCCAGCGTCCTTCGGCCGGTGCGAGACGCGGCGTTCCGTTACCCGGGCGGAGAGTCTCGCGAGGGCTTCAGGGCCCGGATCGCCGGCGCGGTCCAGACCTGGCTGGCGATGGGGCGCTTTCGAAGCGCCGAGAGCCCGGGCGGCCGCTGTCTCGCGGTGCTCCACAAGGGCAGCATCCGGGCCGCGCTGGGCGCGCTCCTCGGGCCGAACGGCTTCGCCGTGGAGTGCGACCTGGCCTCGATCCATCGCCTGGTCCTGGATCCCGTGAGCGGCGCGTGGACCCCCGTCGCGCTGAACGACGTGGCCCACCTCCACCCGGACCTGCACCTGCCCTGAGCGATGCGCCGGCGAATTTACCGCCGAAGCTGAGCGAGCTTGGCGCTGACGAACTTGTCGAGCGCGGTCTCCTGCCGGCCGCGCGCCAGGTTCGGCAACAGGGCCACCGCGCCGCCCCGGCGGCGCGCGAACTGGAGGCCGAAGTACGTCGCGAATGCCGCGGTCTCGTCTTCAGGTCGGCCAGTTCTAGAGCGAAACCGCCTTGATCGGCCGACCTAAGCATGCATTGATGAGAAGAACCTATCAACAACAGAACCTACCTCCGACGAAGCCCTTGGGTCCAAGGAGAGCACCCGCTTCGACGCTTCGAGCCGCGGTAGGACCGCGCCAACACTATGACGGGGCATGGGTCGAGGCCAGGTCCGCCATTCCAGCCCGAAGGACGTCAACGCAGCCATCGATCCCCGGCCGTGCCCGGCCTGCGACGAGGTCCCCGAGCCACCCAGTGAACCGGATGGCGGTGAATTACATGCCGCCCCTGGAACCGATCGGGTCGAGCTGCGATGCCCGCAAGTCCAAAGCGCGGCGCAAAGTCCCTTGCGCTTTCGAGCGACCGCCCCCTAACGTAGGCAAATGCTGGACCGCACACCGTTTCCTCCTGCCGCCTTGCGCCCCGATGCTCCGGAGCGCGCCCCTTCTTCCGCCGTGGCCGGCCAGAGCCTTCAAAGCCTCGGCTACGACGCTGGCGCCCGGGCGTTGTCTCCGCGTATGGAAGCGGCTGGTATGCGATCTGGCGGTGCGCTCGAGGCCGCGGCGAAAGAGCCTGTGTGGACGCCGGCCCCGACATTGGCGGAGGTCGCCGCGGGCGCCCTACTGAAGCTAGGCCACGAAGGGCCCGCCGTGGAGGCGGTGCAGGAGCTCCTGAAGCTGACGGTGACCGGCCGATTCGACGCGCGAATGCAGGACGCCGTACACGATTTCCAGCTGGTGAACGGGGTGTCGCCGGTCTCGAAGACCGTTGGTGCGGGGACACTCCGCGCCTTGAAGCGCAAGGGCACGTTGAAAGGCAAAGAGGCAAGCCTGCGAGCGGACATCGTCGAGACGGCCCGTGGCGAGATCGGGACACGCGAAGGCGGCGTGAACGCCGGCGAGGCGCAGAAGTACCAGAGGTTCTTCAAGCGCGGACCCGAGGAGTGGTGCGCGGATTTCGTGTCATGGGTCTACACGCACGCCGGCAAGAAGATGAACCAGTCGTCCGTGACTGAGATCGTCCGCCAGATGAAGAAAGCCAAACGCTGGAAGACGTCCAAGCCGCTCCCGGGAGACATGGTGATCTTCGACTGGAACGGCGACGGGTCCGGTGACCACATCGGTCTGGTCGAAAAGGTGAACAAAGACGGGTCTGTAAAGACCATCGAGGGAAATACGCCTCACCCGACGACGCGTAAACACGGCGTCTGGGAGAAGGACCGCGAGAAGAGCGTGATCCTAGGCTACGGACGTCCCTGACCACTGCGGCACGGTGGTGGGGTGAGCTTCACGTTGCCGAGGCGATGACAGCACCACGTGTGACGCGGAGATCCGTGTACGTCCGACCGCTTCGATCCGTATACGGGCTTCGTGCGCGTTTCCGCGTGGTGCGGAGCGTCAGGAGGGGGTGTCGGGTCGCCGTGGGCGTCGCAGGGTCTTGGCTTGGGACGGGCTGTTCTGAGCAACCGTCTTGTTCAGGTTTCTGGGGCAGTCGGCGCCGCCGTGTCGGCGGCCGTTCTCATAGTGGCGTTGAGGTGGATGAGCAGCTTCCTCATGACCGCCACGAGCGCGACCTTCTTGAGCTTGCCGCATGCGACGAGACGGGCGTAGAAGGCCCTCAGGTGCAGGTTCCAGCCGATGCCTGCGAGGGCGGCCATGTAGACGGCGCACCGAGCTCGTGTTCTTCCGCCTGCGTGAACCGGTGCGGGGACGTGCGAGCGCGTGGGGCGCATCCCGCGGGTTCTTGGGTGTGCCCCCGGCGCTTCGGGCCGCAGTCGAGCAGGCACGTCGCGTGCGAGTCAGCGGACTACTGTTCCAGCAACTGTGACGACCCCTTGGACGGACCGAAGTTCGCGACCGAGTAGTCAGCACCGCCGGTGATCTGGCCACGCGTCGCGACCTTCAGCGGTCGACGGGGGCGGCGGGCTGAAATCGTTCGAGCTGGCTGATTTCGCGCCGGCCTGAGTACGTTAGGGGCGTGAAGAACCCCTCCCCCGCAACCGAGCTGACGTTCAAGGGCCGCACCTTCGGCCGTGAGGAGGTCGGGCTCGTCCGAGATCTGGTCTCGTCTTACCCCGCGCTCAGCCGCCAAGAGCTCGCGAACACGGCGTGTGAGCTGCTGGGCTGGCGTCGGCCGGGGGGTGGACTCAAGACGTGGGAGTGCAAGGATTTCCTCGAGGTTCTGGAGGAGCGCGGCCTGCTGACTCTGCCCACGCTCCGGGCCACGGGCAGGCCGGTCGGCCGGCGGACGCGTGTGGAACGGACCGCCGCCGGTGAAACCGGTGAGCTCATTGAAGGCAGCGTTCGCGACGTCGCGCCGGTGACACTGCGGCTGGTGCAGGAGGCCGAGGATCGGGCTTTGTGGCGGGAGCTGGTCGACCGCCACCACTATCTCGGCCACGAAGTGCCCTTCGGTGCTCACCTCCGCTACTTCGTCGAGGTCGCCGGTCCCCGGCCCGGGGTCGCCGGCTGTGTGCAGCTCTCGAGTCCGGCGTGGCGCATGCAGTGTCGTGACAGCTGGATCGGCTGGGACGACGCGACGCGAGGACGGAACTTGCAGCGTATCGTGAGCAACAGCCGGCTGCTCCTCCTGCCCTGGGTTCGCGTCCGCAACCTGGCGAGCACCACGTTGGCCCTGGTGGCGCAGAGCTTCCCCGGCACGTGGGAGGAGCGGTTCGGCGTGCGGCCGGTCTTGCTCGAGACGTTGGTGGACACCACGCGTTTTCGCGGGGTCTGCTACCGAGCGGCAAACTGGTTGCCGCTGGGGACGACCACCGGCCGCGGCCGTATGGACCGGGCGCACGAGCGGCACGGTGACGCCCCCAAGATGGTCCTGGTGTTTCCGCTGCAACGCGACGCGCGGGACCAGCTCCGAGCATGAGCTCGTCGAACGCGCCGAAGCAGCGGCCTCCCTGCAACAGGCCACACATCGACGTCACGCTGGACGATCTGCGCCGGCTCCGGCGGCGCATCGAGCAGAAGCAGCTCGAGCCGAACGACTGGGCCCTGGTCGGTGCCCTGGTCTCGAAGCAGATCGCGCGCGCCGAGGCCCAGTTGGACCGCGTGCTCGCCAAGATCGGGGCGAAGGCGAAGGCGGCGGACGACTCTCCACCGTCGCCCCCGGCAGGGGGTGAGGCGCCGGAGGCCGGCGAGTCACCGAAGCCCGAGGCGCAGAGTGCCGCGGTGAGCGACAACGGCGAGCCGACGGCCTCAACCGGAGCGGAGGGCCTCTCGGGCCGGAAGCGGCCCAAGAGGGGCCACGGCCGGAACGGTGCGCGCGCCTACCGTTCGGCGCAGCACCTCCTCCACGCGCTGGCGGCCGGCGTGATCGGCGCACTGTGCTCGGGTTGCCGCCGGAGCAGGATGTCGCGCTACCGGGAGAAGCACGTGGTCCGCCTCTTCGGTCAGCCCCTGTTCGCCGCCGAAGTGCACCGCTACGAGCAGGCGCGGTGTCGACAGTGCACACGACTCGTCAGCGCCAGCGGTCCGCCCCACGTCGATCAGGGCATCGGTAGCGACTACATCCGCTACGACCCCTCCGCGGCCGCGATGCTCATGGTCATGCACTACTTCGCCGGAGCCCCCTTCAAGCGCTTGGAGTCCCTGCACGCCGGCTGGGGCATCCCGTTCAGCGACGCGAACCAGTGGCAGCTCGTCAATGAGGCCGACGACCGGCTCCTGCCGCTCTACAAGGCGCTCGAGAGGCACGCGATCCAGAAGGCCACGAGCTTCCGGATCGACCACACGGGCTCCAAGGTGATCGCCCTCCAGAAGCAGATCGCCGCCGAGATCTCGGCGCTCGAGGCGCTGGGCGAGTCGGTCAAGGACGTCCGGACGGGCATCAACGCCACGGGGATCTACTGGGAGACCCCGGACGGACCCGTTATCCTCTTCTATACGGGACGCCATCACGCCGGTGAGATCGTGGACCAGCTCCTGCGCCATCGCCACGCCACGGGCCTGAGGCTGGTGAAATGCAGTGACGGCGCCTCCAAGAACTTCGACCATGTGCACGGCGACACGCTCGTGGAGGCCACCTGCAACGCTCACGCGCTCCTGAAGTTTCGGGCGATCAAGGACAAGTACCCCGCCGAGTACGCGGCAGCGGGGGCCGTCTACAAGAGGGTCTTCGACAACGACGACGAGGCCGCGCGCCTGGGGCTCTCGCCCGAGGGACGACTGCTCCACCACCGGCAGCACTCGAAGCCGCTGATGCTGGAGCTCAAGAGAATGTGCGAGACGAAGCTGCAGACCCGAACCGTCGAGCCGAACTCGCTACTCTGGGAGCCACTGAACTTCGTGCTCAACCAGTGGGACCGGCTGACCCGGTTCTGCGAAGCGGAGAACGTGCCGCTCGATACGAACCTGGTCGAGCAGGCGCTCATCATGCCGGTCCGCTACCTGGCCGGCTCGTTCAACTACCACACGCAGGACGGCGCCGCGGTCGGCGACCACGCGATGTCGCTCATTGCCACCGCGCGCAAGAGCGACATCGAACCCGTCGCCTACCTCACCGAGTGCCTCCGCTGCCACGAGGATCTCGCCAAGAGACCCGAGCACTATCTGCCCTGGGTGTACCGAGAGCGCCTCCAACAAAACAGCGACACCGGCCCGTCGCCGGGGGACGGCGCCCGAAGGGCCCCCCGCGACAACAGTCGTACCCCCGGTGCTCCGCCAGCACTCGCCGCCGCCGCGTAGCCCGCCCTTCGGCACCGTGCCCCCGTGACGGGTCGAGGACCCTACGCGACCTTCCGCCAGAGGTCGGGGAAGGCGCAGTTCGCAGGGTCGCCGCCCCAGAGCAACACCTGAAGCTCGCGGGCGAGCAGAGGGGAACAGGGTTGGGTGCCATCCCCGGCGGGCCACGCGCTGAAGCGTCCCTTGGACAATCGCTTCGTGCACAGCCAAAACCCGGACCCGTCATAGTAAAGGACCCTCAGCATGTGCCGCTGGCGGTTCCGGAACACGAAAAACGCACCGTCCATCGGCTCCTTCTGCAGCACCAGCCGGGCGACAGCCGCCGTGCCGTCGATCCCCCGCCGGAAGCTGATCGACTCGTGCATGATCACTACGCTTGCGTTCGGCGGAACTCTGAATCACGGCCTCTCTCCCGCCGTACCCAGGACCGACGACAGCAGCCAGAGCGCCTCCGCGGTCTGAGCGAACAGCCGAACTCTCAGGCCGGTTGGCGTCTCGACCTCCGCGAACGGTTGCGCCGACACCACGGGCGCCGACAGCTCGACGCGCGTGAACGCAGGCGTGCTCCCGACTTCGGGATCCGCCGCGTCAACGGTGCTCGCCGCCAGTCGACGCCGATCCACCTTCGTGGCGCGGGATACAGCGCCCACACCGTGGACCCCGACCGCGGCGCGCGCCCGCTTCATCAGCTCAGTCGGCGCCGGCTCTCGAACCTGCCCCTTCGCGGCCCGCCACGCATCGAACGCCGCCCCCAGTTTCGTCAGCGACTCACCCCGCATCGTCATCCCCCTCCGGCACCCAGTGCCACGTACTGAGGGGAGGCTACATGCGGATCGAGCGTGTTTGGGTCACAGTTACCGGAACAGTAGTCAGCGGATAGGGGTCCTGACGACTCGGGTTTTCGACATCGAAGCGCTGGCGGTCCATCGCCAGCTCTGCGAGGATCGATAAGACGAAGCAAACACCGCGTCATCAGCAAGCTCGTGGCCTAGTCGGCAGACAGCTCCTTCGAAGGTTCTAGAGTCAGCCCACTTGCACGCGGCTGCCGGCATCCGGCCGACGGCCCGTCGCATGTCGGACGCGTTCGTTGAAAGCCCAGGAAGGAAGCTCCCATGCGACTATCGTCGTTGGTCGTCGGCGCCGTACTCGTCTCCAGCTCGGCCAGCTCGGACGAACTCGTCTGGACGTCGGTGGGGAAGGTGAAGTCGATTCGCTACGAGACTGCTGGCCGGATCTACTTCGCCGCCAGCCAGGCCAATCTTTGTGGAGAACGAAATACTACATGTGCTGTTCATAACTATGATTAGATTCTCCACTTATATACGTCGCTTCTACTGTCCGCGATGGCCAATGACTACGAGGTCAGAATCGTTGCCGGCGAGTGCGGCAAGACCGACATGGGGCTAGCGGCCGAAGTCGATAAGCTCATGATCGTGCGACCCTGAGCGCACGTCCGAGACCGCCTGTGCAGCGTGGCGTTGGTGCACGGCTCCGGTTGACCCGTTGCCATCGTGACGTTGCTGACGTTTCGCCTCGTCTTCAGCCCGCCTCTACGGCAGACCGAGGGCTTGTGCCTCGATCATCGCCGTAGCTGAGCGAGCTTGGCGCTGACGAACTTGTCGAGCGCGGTCTCCTGCCGGCCGCGGGCCAGGTTCGACAACAGGGCCACCGCACGGCCCGGGCGGCGCGCGAACTGGACGCCGAAGAACGTCGCGAACGCCGCGGCCTGCGCCGCCAACAGCTCGCTGGAGCCGATGCTTGGGTTGTAGCTCCGCGCCCGCCCGCCCGAGCGGAACAGGCTGCCGTAGATGTACTCGTCGTCGAACATGATCTGCGACTGGAGGCGCGCGTAGTCCTCGCTGCCTGGGTAAGGGGAGAACGTCATCACCGAGACGCTGTGCATCCCGAGCAGCGCCAGGCGCGCCAGGAAGCGCAGCGTGGCGGCGACGTCCTCCCACGTCTCGTCCGGGAAGCCGACGATGAAGTTGGCGTGCACCGTGAGCCCGGCCGTCAGCGCGTCGGCCACCGACTGCTCGAGGCGATCGAGCGCCACCTTCTTGTTCACCCGCTTGAGCATCCGCGGGGAGCCGCTCTCGGGGGCGTAGCCGAAGTTGTGACAGCCCGACGCCCGCAGCGCCCGCGCCGCCTCGGCGTCGATGGCCTCGGAGCGCGTTCCAGACGGCAGCTGCCAGGTGAAGCGCAGCCCTCGCCGCTCGATCACCGCGCAGAGGTCGAGGATCCAGGCCTTGGTGAGCACCGCGGTGAGGTCGCAGAAGTCGATGTTGGTCACGCCGTAGCGCGCCTGGAGGGCCGCCACCTCGTCGGCCACATCGTCGGGCGAGCGGGCTTCGTAGCGCGTGGTCCACATGAGCGGCGCCGAGCAGAACGTGCAGCGGAAGGGGCAGCCCCGGCTCGTGACCATGGGCATGGTCCGGCCCCGGTCCACGCCGCTCCCGCAACCCGCGTCGAGGTACGCCTCCACGGGGAAGAGGTCCCACGCGGGGCGGCTCAACGCGTCCAGGGACCTGAGGCGCTGGGCCCGTCCCGTACTGAAGGGCCGCCCGTCCGCGCCCCGGAGGGCCAGCCCGGTGACCCCATGGAGCGCCTCCCCGCGCTCGAGCGCGTTGAGGAGGGCCACGAACGTGGCCTCGCCCTCGCCGAGCACGCAGGCGTCCACCTCGGGGGCCTCGTCGAGGATCCGCTCCCACATGCCCGTGGCGTTCTCACCCCCGACGACCAGGATCACGCCCGGCCGTGCGGCCCGTACGGCGCGCACCGTCTCGCGGAGCAGCGGCCACTCGTGCAGGAACATGTGGCCGATCCCCACGACACGTGTCTCGGGGGAGATGCCGGCGGCGAGCTCTTCGGGCCCGAGCCCGTGGAGCACCAGCTCGCCCACGTCCGTGGGCCACGGCGCGAAACGGTCCATCGCTGCGCCCGGCGCGTCGACCACAGCGACGCGGTGGCCCCCGGCGCGCGCCGCGGCCGCCACGTAGGCGAGGCCCAGGGGCAGCACGGTGCCGAAGTAGCTGACGCTCTTGGGCGCGAGCACCGTCGGCAGCTTGATGAGGCACACGTCCAAGGGCACGCACCGAAGTTAGAAGCGCGCGGCGCTTCTGTCACGGCCGGTGGCTCATCCGGCGGCGTTCAACGCCTCAGAGGTACTTGTTCGCCCACTTCGGCGCCTTGGCCTTGAGGTCTTTGTCGGCGTCCGGCGCGTGGTTCGACAGGCCGTTCTCGCCGTCCGCGTAGTCACCGACCTGGCTCTTGGCCCCGGCGCTCGCTTCTTTGTCGCCAATCGCGATCCCGTGAATATGGGGGGGGAACGGGTCCTGACCGCGGCCGCGGCTCCAGGCCGCGAACCCCGCGATCCGGAGCGCGCGCACCATGTCGTCGACCAGGTCCTTCGGGTAGCCGCGGGTTTGGACGTCGATGCTGCCGCCGCCGTCGTGGGTGCCCCCGCTGGGCCCGTAGCCTTCGTGGTAGCTCCCCTGCGAGATCACGAACTGGAACTTCCGGTGCTTGAAGTGGCTCACCATGATCGCTTCGGCGCGCGTGAACAGCTCGACCGTGCGCTTGTTGAGGAGCACTCCGCGGAACCGCACCCGCCGATAGTCGGCCTTCGGGGCGTGGGTGTTCCACCAGGCCATTCGCTCGCCGATTGGGCTCTTGGCCGTTGGGGGCTTCTTGGCGACCGAGGCGGGTGACGCGCCCACGCTCATGGCCCGCACGCCGTGGGTCGAAGAGCCCGCTAGGGCCGAACTCGGCGTCCCGCCGCCGGGCGGGTCCTTGGGGCGCAAACTCTGCGCGCCGTCCGCGTAACCCATCGCCCGAAGCCCGCGGGGCGCGCTGCTCGCAACCTCCTCGGCAGCTTCGTGCAGCCGGAGCGTGTCGCCGGTTTCCTGAACTGCTGGTTCCTTCATCGCCGCCTCCGGCAGCCGGGACGCGCGCGTCCGGACCACCCACCGACCCTGCCGTTATCCTGGTCCGCTGGCAAGTCGCAGGCGGCTCCTCGAGACCGTGGCGCAAGGACCCTGGCGGAGACACCTCAGCCGGTCCCCAGCTGGCTCCCCAGCCACCGCGCGTAGACCTCCGCGCGCTCCGCCGCGACCATATCGAAAGCCAAGACCAGGGCAGCCTCGATGAGGAGCCCGGCGCCCACCGCTTGAGGCGACGGGCGCCCGCTCGCGAACACGAGGCCGAGACCCAGCACGATCAAGGCGACCCACGCGATCTTCAACACCGTGAACTGGCGGTTCACGGCGTCCATCCGCTTCTGCTCCGCACCGAGCGCGGCGATCGGCCCGACGTCAGCCACCGCCTTGTCGAGCGCCGCGACCTGGGGGTCCGTCCGCGTGAGCAAGACCACGGGGATCGCCAGCTGGATGAGCCCGGCGATGGCCAACGGCCACCACATGGCGCGGTGCGCGATGTCAGAGCGCCAGAGCAGCCCTGCGGCGGTCAGCGACAGGACCCCGAGGCCGAGGGCGCTCCATGCTGCGCCCTTTTCACCGGCGAAGTACGCATAGAGTGGGCTGAGGTCGAGCATGGGACCCTCCTGTCGGGCGGGTTCAGAGGGTCTTCAGGTAGTCGAGCACGGCAGCGCGCTCTTCGGCGGTGAGGGAGTCCCCGTACAGGTGACCGCCGCGCGAAAGGCCCGGCACGCCCGTCTCGACGGTGCGGCGGTCCAGCAGCTCCGTGGGGAGCTCGGTGGCGCCGTCGCCCTCGACCGGCTCATACGCGAGGCCGAGTCGCTGCGAATCGTAGTCGCCGGTCCGACGCCAGCGGGCGGGCCGGGACGCGCTGTCCAGCACGGAGGCCACGTCGGGGACCGCCCCGTTGTGCAGGTAGGGCGCGGTGGCCCAGACCGCCGTGAGCGGCGGCGCCAGATACCCGCCAGTGGGCGTCATCCGGTGCTCGGGATCCATGATCAGCCCGTTCGCCACGGCGGCCTCGTCGGCCCCGAAGCGCTCGGCCCGGAGCGGGTCGGTGCCCAGCTCGGCGACGGGGACGACCCGTGCGGGATAGCTGCGCTCCTCCCCCTCGTAGACACCGTGGCACTCGCTGCAGTGCTCGCGGAAGACCGCGCGGCCTGCGCTCACGTCGCCCGGCGGCTCAAAGGGCCACGCGGGCGGCGCGATCGTAGTGAGGTACTGCTCCACGTCGTCGAAGCGCGGCTCGACCGCGAGCAGCTGCTCCGCGCTGAGCCCCACCCCCAACAGCGTGGCCATCATGGTGCGGTGCCCCCCGAACGGGACCGACCCATCCCAGTAGCGGCGCGGCTTCAGCGCCACGGTCCACCACGCGCTCGGGTTCTGGAAACCGAAGCGGGTCTGGATCTCGGACGGGTCCTTGCCCAGCGCGATCGCCCCGAACTGGATCCCCAGCCCCATGGCGTCGGTGGCTCCGGGGGCGCCCGTCCGGTCGGTCATCCCAGGGATCGGGGCCGGCAGCGGCGGCACGGGGATGCCGGCCACCAGGCCCTTGTACGGCTGCGGCAGGTCGCGGGCCTTGAGAGCCTCGAAGGCCGCCGGCAGGCGCCAGAGCTCGTCGTAGAAGCCTTGGAGATCGAGGTCGGCGTTGGGGAGCCCGATCACCACGGCCCCATCGGGGCTGCGTCCCGCGTGGCAGATGAGGCAGGTAACGGTGGCCTTGCCGTCTCCCGTGGAGCGGAGGCCCAGGGGCAAGCCGCCGTCGGGCGCCTCGTGCATCCCGTACCGCAGCCGGAAGTCCGCCCAGTACCGGTCTGCGTTCGTGTAGTACCCGTACACATCCAGCAGGTTGTCGGTCCAGACCAGATAGAGGTGGCGCAGCGCGAGCTCGGGGATGAGCCCCTGCCCCGGCCAGTCTTCGAAGAAGATCCGCGCGCCCCGCGCCGCCGCGGCCGGGTCCCCGCGATTCACGACGGGCAGCCCGGTGGGCCCTTCACTGCCGCCGCCGTCTTCCACGCCGCTCGAGACGTCGCCCGGAGGCTGCGCCACGTCACACACCGTGCAGGCGTCTGCGCTCTGGGACGCGTCGGGCACCGCGTCCTCTGGCGCGCTGGGGGACGCGCACCCGAGGACCCCTGAGAGCACGACCACCCCGGCAAGGCCGGCAAAGCCCCGAATGGCTGCAGCTTCCCGGAGCTTCCTGGGGGGCCGGCCATCCATCCGCATCAGAGCTCCAGCCCGCCAGTCTCTTCCAGCGTGGGCCGCGGCGGCTCCTTACGCAGGATCAGCGCCTTGAACTCGTGCGGCGCGAGGCCCATACAGCGCGAGTCCACCGTCTCGAAGCGCAGGTCGCCGATCGTCTCCAGATCCACCTTGCCCTCGCACAGCTCCACCAACATCTCGTCCGAGAGCGCGGTCTTGTCGAGCTCGACCCCGAAGCTGGCCATCATTGCGCGCAGACTCTGGAAATAGGTCCGCGTGGTGGTCAACGTCATCGCGTTGCGGTCCAGCTTGATGAGGTCCTGCACATACTCCACGCTGGCCTGGAATCCGAGGCCGCGGGCGAGCTGGTGCAGGTGCCCGAAGTGAATCGAGAACTCGAGGTGGTCCAGCTGCGTCGACGGGATCGGATACTTCGCGATCTCGCCGTACTCGCTGATGAATGCCCCGCCGCCCGGCCGCAGGGCGGTCCAGAGCTTCTCCACGAGCTCGAGCGCGCCAATGTTGAAGTAGAAGGGATCGGGCGCGTCCTTGAGGTTGAGCCGCTGCACGAAGCGCGAGGCTCTCCCCAGCGTAGCGATCCGGGCCAGCCGGTCTGCCTCGTCCTCAGCCTCGAGGCCGCAGAGCTCCCGGGTGAGCTTCAGCGTGGTGAAGTCTCCCACCACCTCGTTCGAGACGAAGAGATCGATCCCCGAGTCGTCCGAACCGGCGGCGTTCAGAGCGCTGAAGTGTGCGTCCAGCTCCTCGGCGTTCGCGGCGACCCATCGGACCCGGTCGCGAACCCCAGCCTCTGTGAGTCGCGCCTCTTGGGCGCGGCGGAGCGCCGGCGACAGGTCCACGATCGTGTAGTCGAGCTGCGCGTAGACCTCGGGGGCGCGGGTCTTGAGATCGGTGAGGAGCCCGGCAGCCAGGTGTCCGAGCCCTCCGCCCACCTCGACGATCCGCCGCACCTGCGGCCCGAAGAGCCCGCGCATCCAGAAGGTATCCGCCAGGCGCTCCGCGTACGTCGCGCCCCGCAGCAGCGGGTGCGGCACGCGAAACAAGTGCGACAGGGTGGTCTCGACGTCGGCGAACTGCGCCTCCGCGTCCTCCACCTCCCCTTCGTAGTAGGCGTGCGGCGGGTTGAGCGGTGTGTTCACGGGGTCTAGCGCGTCGACCGGAACCGGGTCCTTCTTGGGGTCCCAGGGCGCGTAGGGCATGGTGGAGCGCAGGTAGCTGGGCCACTGGTGCTCTCGCCCATACTTCTCGAGCGGCGCCTTCGCGAGCTTGCAGTACTGCTGGTCGGAGTGCGTCCACCGCGCGACCTCCCGTCGGATCGCCTCGCGGGGGTCGCCCATCTCCGCGGCCGACGGCCCCACCTCGGGATCGGCGAGGAGCGCATCGGCGAGCTCGCCGACCGTGGCCTTGCCGTCCAGCTTCAGAAACAGCCACGCCGCCCAGGGCGCCAGCGGGTCTACGACCGTGCGGCCCTCTCGCGTGGTCTTCCAGAGCACGAGCTCGTTCGGACCCGGCGCGTGGTACACGAGCCACCGGGAGCGGACCGGCACCATGTCGAACGCGCTGAGCTCCTCGCGTGAGCGCTTCTCCTGAGCTCCGCGCCCTGAGGGGTCACCGGACGGCTCCACGAGACACGAGAACAGGCGGAACACGCCCAGGAACTCGTCGCGCTGCTCGGACTCCCACTGCGCCCCAAAGCGCTCGTCCACCTCGGCGCGCGAGCGTGGCACGGCGCGGTGGAACTCGAGCAGCTCCACCAAGTCGTGGCTCATGGCGATGATGTAGCCGAACAGGTTGTGATACGCGTAGATCGTGCCGTGCTGCACGAAGTAGGCGATGTGGCGGGACCGAACCAGGAAGGTCTCTGCTGACGCTCGGGTGGGGTTCACGGTGCTCTCTAACTGGACGTGGGGAGGCAGACGGCGGTCTCGAGGCCGCTCGGGAGTGTCTTGGGCTGGCAGGTGTAGCCCTCGGCGGTGCGGCAGTCGCTGTTGGACACGCACTTCTTCGCGCAGAGCGTGTCACCGGTGCTGAGCTGCACGCAGCTGCCATCGCTGCCACACTCGGTGTTGGACAGGCAGCCGAGCTTCGAGCAATAGCCGCCCTTGTTCTTGAACGCGCACGACGCCTGCCCCTTGCACTCGGACAGTGACTTGCACGCCGCGCCCGTCGCGAGCGTCCCCGAGGCCCCGCAGTAGGTCCCGTCCTCGAGGCCCTTGCACGCGTTGCCGAGCTTGCAGTCCGAGTCATATGTGCAGCCCGGGAGACAGCGGTTCTCCACGCACGGCATGTCTTGCCCCAGGGGACAGTCGAACTCGTCGTAGCAGAAGCTGTCGATGCAGGCGCCCTTCGACTCCCAGCAGACCTGCGAGCCGGGGCACGCCTTGCTCGAGGTGCAGCCGGCGCTCTCGAAGGTGAGCACCTCCACCGAGTACGCGGTGCCGGGCGTCCCCTCCACGCGCAGGTAGTAGTTCCCGCTGAACGGCGCGGCCTCGAGCTCCAAGAGGAGCCCGTCGCCGTCGGGCTCGGCCACCACCAGGGGCTCGTCGTCGTCCACGGTGTAGAGCTCGGCCCGCACGTCGAGCCCCGCCGAGAAGTTCACGGACAAGAGCGCGCCGTCTCCCAGCACCATGGGGACGAAGAACCAGTCCTCGTCACAACACAACACGAGGTCCGCGATGATGTCGTTCGGGGTGTCGAGCGCCACGGCCTGACTCCGCTTGTCGTTCGGCTCTTGGCCGTCGTCTGAGCACGGCGTCCCTTCCACCACCTCGGTGGTGAGCACGTAGTCGTTCATGGTCGACTCCGGCGGCGAGCCGCGCACGAGCAGCAGCACCTCCTCATCACGCGGCGCCTCGTAGAACAGCGCCTCCGTGGCGCCCACCTGGGACGAGGTGACCGTAGGCGACGTGGCCTGGGGCCCGCGGTAGACCCAGAGGTCCAGCTCGCCCTCGAGCGGTTCGTGGGCCAGGTCGGCGAGCAGCGTCTCACCGCAGCTGAGCTCGATGGCGAACACGTCGAGGTTACCGGGACAGAACATGAGCGAGTGCGTCCCGTTGCCGTTGATCCCCGCCGGCTGCAGCTTCGAGTCGTTGGGCTCGATCATGTCGTCCTGGCACTCGAGGCCCTCGGTCGAGACCGTGAGCGTATACCCGGACTGGAACGCCACCTGCCCGGTGCCGAACACCTTGAGCAGCAGGGTCTCGGGCGCCGTGGCCGTGTACGCGAGCAGCTCCTTGTCGGAGGCCCCGTCGGCGAGGGCGATCGCCGCAGCAGTGGAGCCCTCGAAGTAGAGCGCCATGTCGATGTCGCCCTCGGCGTGCACGAAGTTCAGCGTGAGCGCCAGGGTTTGTCCGGTGCTGAGCGACACGCGGAACCAGTCCTCGTCCAGAGGCGAGAGCGAGGTATCGCAGAGCGAGAGCTTCTCGTATTCGCCCACCACGAGCGGCGTGGCCTGAGCCGCCGTGTTGTTGGGCTCGTTGACGTCGTCGACGCACTTACCCGCCGCCACGTTCGGATCCAGCACCTCGATGTCGACCTCGCTGAGGATCGTGTAGTTGCCGTCGGTCACCGAGAACGTGACGGTGAGGGTGGTGCCGGCGTCTCCGGCGGCGGGTGTCCACGTGAAGCGGGCCGTGCCCGGGTCGAACGCCGACGCCGGGGGAAGCGAGCCGACGAACGCGAAGGTGAGCGGATCCCCCTCAGGGTCGCCCGCCTCAACCACCATCACGAACTTCTGGCCCACCTCGGCCACCTGATTGGCCATGGGCTTGAACGCGGGAGGTTTGTTCTGGCCGGGCGCCAGCACATACACCGCCACCTCCATGGTGTCCGTGGCCTCGCCGTCCGAGACGGTGAAGGACACCTTGGGCACGGTGCCCTCGCTGCCCGGCTGCGGGGTGAACGAGAAGGTGCCGGAGTTGGCGTCGATCGCCGAGCCGCCGGGCTTCTCACCAGAGATCCCGAAGGTGAGCGTGTCGCCGTCGGCGTCCACGGCCTGGAGCAGCAAGGTGAGCGTCTGACCCACTTCCACCGCCTGATCCCCCACCAGCTGAAACCGCGGCGCGTGGTTCTGCGTCTCGCTGACCACCTCGATCCGTATCGTCTCGCGGTCTGTCTCGACGCCGTCCGAGACCAGGAACGTGGGCGAGGCCACCTGCCCCACCGTGGTTGGGGTCCAGCGGAAGATCGGCGGGATTCGGCTGAAGCTCGCGCCCTTGGGCAGCGAGTGGGCCGAGAAGACCAGGGCGTCCGCGTCGGCGTCGTCCGCCTTGAGCTCGATCGTGACGGGCTTGCCCACCTCCACGATCCGATCGCCCACCTTGTGGAGCACGGGCGCGTGGTTGCCGTCGTCCGGGATCACCGCGACCACGTCGCGCTGCGCGTCCACCACCGTCTTCTCGCCGGCGCCGCAGCTGGCGAGCACCGCCCACGACGCAGCCAAGAGCCCATGGGTGGCGCCGCGCATGCCGTCGGGGACGCGGTGTTCGAGAGAGCCCAGCATCTCAGTCGACCCCCAGAATCGTGCCCTGATTCGCCGCAAACGTGAGGCCGATCGAGGCCGCGTCTTTCTGACCGTCGCCATTGGTGTCGATGTCGTTCTGGATGAGGATCTCGATGAAGCCCTTGAGGGAGTTCTTGTCGAGCCCCGGCGGGAGCCCGCTCTCGTCTACGGCGTCGATGGCCGCAAGGAAGGTCTCCTTGGCCACGGCGCCCCCGAGGATCCCGCTCATGGCCGTGACCTTCCCAGCCGCGATGGTGACCGTGGCGTTGATCTGCGCGTTCCCGAGCACCAGATCTAGCGAGACCCCCTGGATCCCCGGGACCTCGAACGGGAAGGTGGAGCCCGGTCCCCCGGCGGTGAGCTTGTTTCCGACGATCTTCGCGTTCTTGAAGCTCACGAGGGCCAAGCAGGTCTTCGGGTCCAGCGCGGACGCTTCCACTGAGTAGCCGCAGGTCTGGGTCTGCGGGTTGCACCCATCGTCGGGCCCCTTCGCCGGCAGGAAGTTGATCGTGAACACCTCGCCGTTGGTCTTGAGCCCCACGAACTCGTAGAGCAGGGCCAGGTCCCCGCTGGCGAAGGCCTTCTCGATCTCGGGGTTGGCGAGGCCCGACAGGATCGAGAGCTGATTGTCGATCCCCGCCGAGCAGCCGTCGGGCGCGCAGGTCGCGGCGTTCTTGTCGATGTCCAGGCCCTGCCCTGGCACACCCCCGGTGCCGATATAGAGCGAGGTGACGTGAGAGATCACGTCGGTGAACGTGGGCTCGCACCCGCACTTCGACGTGTCGGCGCTGCACTTGCCCGCCTTGCAGACATCGCCCGTGCTGCACGCCTTGCCGTCGTCGCACGCGCCGGCAATGGGCTGGTAGGAGCACCCGCTGAGCGGGTTGCAGCTGTCGTTGGTGCAAGTGTTCGCGTCGTCGCAGTTGGTCGGCTTGCCCACGCACCCCTGCGGCGTACAGAACGTGTCGCTGGTGCACGCGTTGCCGTCGTTACAGGCCCCCGTGACCTGCGTGTACTTGCAGCCCGAGAGCGGATCGCAGCTGTCCTGGGTGCACACCTTGCCGTCGGCGCAGGAGAGCGCCGAGCCCGCGCAGGTGCCGCCCACACACTTGTCGTTTTGGGTGCAGGCGTTGCCGTCCGAGCAGCTTCCCGGCGTGGCGTCGTACACGCAGCCACCCAGCTCCTGCACACACGAATCTGAAGTGCAGATGTTCTTGTCGTCGCAGTCGAGGGTGGGCCCGCTGCACACCAGGCTGGCGCACTCGTCTGGCCCGGTACACGCGTCGCCGTCGTTGCACGCCGCCGTGTTGGCCACGTGCGAGCAGGTGCCCTGCTCCTCGTTACACAGATCCGTGGTGCAGACGTCCTTGTCGGCACACACGCTGAGGCCGTTCGAGCAGCAGACGCTCTCCACGAACTCCGGGACGCACCCGACATACGCGTCGCAGGTGTCGATCGTGCACGGGTTGCCGTCGTCGCAGTTGAGGAGCCCACCGCTCTGGCAGACGCCCTCCACGCAGGTGTCACCCGCGGTGCACGCCGTGCCGTCTTCGCACGGCCCCTGCTGCATGACGTAAACGCAGCCAGCCGGAGAGCACAGGTCCTTGGTGCACGGCTTACCGTCGTCGCAATAGAGCGGGATGAGGCCCTGCGTGCACTCGCCGAACTCGCAGGTGTCGCCCTGGGTGCACGCGTTGCCGTCGTCGCAGGGATCCGCGTTGGGCTTCCCGACACAGCCCTTGGTCGGATCGCAGTGGTCGTCCGTGCAGGGGTTCTGGTCATCGCAGGCCTTGAGCCCCGCCTGGCACTGTCCGCCCGCGCAGGTGGACTTGGTGAGGCACTGGTCGATGTCGCCGCATGGCGCGCCGTCGGCCGCGAGCACCCACTCCGTGGCGCTCTCGGCGGGGCTGCAGACCACGCACTCGTTGAGCGCGTGATGCTCGCCCGGCGCGTAGCAGATGTTGGCGATGAGGCAGGCGCCGTCGGCGATGGTGTATTCGCAGTCGCCGTCGCCGGTGCACTCGTCGTCGGTGCACGCGCGCTCGTCGTCGCAGGTGTAGGCGAGGCCGCGGCAGTAGCCGTCGTCGCCGCACGCGTCCTCGGTGGTGCAGGCGTTGCCGTCGTCACACGGCAGGCCCACCGTGCACACGGGCGGCGTCCAGACGTCCTCGCTCGCCGTGTCTGTCCAAGTGTCTTCCTGAGCATCGGGACTGACCTCAGGTGACGCGTCGACCGCCCCGCCGGGCACGTCCGAGTCTCCCGACGGCACATCGGCGCCGGTGTCGGCCGCGCCCGTGACGTCTGTGGAGCCGTTGCCGCCGGGGGCCTCGCTCGTGGTCTCGCCACAGGCGAGGATGCCAGCTACCAAGAGAAGACGAGCCCGAATCATGGCGTGCTCGCGTTGCCAGCCATGACCGTCCGCCCGCCCAGCCGGTAGACCTTGGTGAGGTCCAGCTTCAGCACGGTGCCCGCCGGGATCGAGTCAGAGAACCCGTCGAGCGGGATCTCCGGGATGGGGATCCCCGAGAGGGCGGTGGACCCCAGCTGGGTCAGGAGGTCTGGGCCGAGGACCTGGCCGATCAGCTCTTCCACGGCGCCTTGGGCGCCCTCGAAGCCCGCGCTCACGTTCTCGACCTCCACCTCGAAGAGGCCCACCTCCTTGAGCGCGATGCCCACGGTCTTGGTGGTGGGGCCGTCTACGACCTCCATCTCGGCCTCGATGACGGCGCTCGCGTACGCCGTGATCGACAGCTCCTGCCCGAAGAGCTCGAGCGACGCTTGCACCTTCATGTCGCCGATCCCGATGAGCAGCTTCTCGTCGTAGTTGCACGAGCTCAGGATCGGCGGCAGCAGGAACGAGAGCCCGATGTCGCCCATCTTCACCCCGTACTGGGAGAGGTCCACGTCCGGCAGGGCGGACTTGGGCAGGGGGATCTGGAACGCCCCGGCATACCAGGCCGCGTGGAGCATCTGGTTGATGAGGTCGTCCTTGAGCGCGATCTCGAGCTCCGACTGCATGAGGTAGTCGAAGAAGTCGGGCTCGCCGAACTTCCCGCACTTGTCGCGGGCAAGGGAGCCGAGCGTGGCGTAGGGAGGCGGCTGGCCCCCCACGGACGTGATCTGCGAGCCAAGCTCGAAGAACCCGCCGAACTGGTCGAAGTCGGCGGCGCTGAGGCTGGTCGAGAGCAGCAGCTTGGCCGGCGGGGCGTCGCCGATGAGCGCCGGCAGCTCGAACTCCTGCGAGATCGCGATCGCCGAGAGGGCCTCACCGAGGTCGAGCGGGAGCTGGTCGAACTGACCGAGCACCTGGGCCTCGATCTGCTCGGCGATCGTCCCCTCGAAGAGATCGATGATCCAACCGAACAGGAACCCGAGGATCCCGTCGATCTCCACGTCGAGCCCCTCGATCTCGATCTCGGGGTTGGCGATGTCGAACTCGACGTTGCCGGCAGCCCCGGTGGACGCGGCCAGATCGAGGGTGACGCGCACGGCGTTGGCGGACACGCTCCCGGAGATGCTGGGACAGAGGAAGCCGCTGGCGTCCACGTCGAGCCCCACGTAGAGGTTCGGATACCGCACCGTGACCTCCAGCGCCTGGTTGATCGGCTTCAGGTCGACCTGCGGGTTGCCTATGTAAACCGGCTGGGCCCTGACAGTGAACGAGCAGTGCAGCGCGCTCGTCTTCGTGAGCGGGTTGGGGATCAGCGCGGCCAGGTCGAAGCCCTCGAGGATCAGGGTCATCACGGTGGCGATGTCGTCCACGTCGCTGGTGTTGTCGTCGTCCCAGACCAGCTTCGAGAGCCAGAGCCCCACGCCGGACGGCAGCGTGATGCCGGGCGGGACGTACTTGGTAGACCACGAGAAGGCGCGGACGGCGCGGTCCTGCCCGCCGAGCGCCGTGGTGGCGATCGCCGAGATCGTGTTCATGCCCACCAGGGGCGGCATGGTGTACGTGAAGGAGCCGTTGACCGGGTGCGTGGGCACCGAGATCCCGTTGATGAAGAACTCGGTGAGCGAGCTCTGATCCTTGACCTTGACCCAGCCGATCACGTTCACCGGGCCGGGCCCATAGATCATGGCGCCGCGCGGCGGGTACGAGATGAATATGTCCGGTTTGCACTCGTACGAATTAATCGGGATGTGCTGACAGCCCCCGTTGGCGAGGCAGATCTCCTTGGTGCAGAGGTTTCCGTCGTCGCACTGCGAGGACACGCCCACGCAGAGCCCGCCCTGACACTGGTCGCCGATGGTGCAAGGCTCGTTGTCGCTGCAGACGGCGACGTTGGGCGTGTTGATGCAGCCCTTGTCCACGGCGCAGGCGTCGTCGGTGCAGGGGTTTCCGTCGTTGCAGGCAGAGCCCTCCGAGCCGGGGATACACTGTCCGTTGAGGCAGGCGTCGCCGGTGGTGCACGCGTTGCCGTCCTGGCACGTCGCCTGGTTCGGGACCGTGACGCAGCCCTTGCCGGGCTGGCAGAAGGTGTCGGTGCAGAGGTTGTTGTCCGAGCAGCTGAGCGTGCCCACGCCCGCCTCGCAGCTGCTGTCTTTGCACTTGTCGCCCACGGTGCAGGGATCGTTGTCCGTGCACGCGATGAGGTTGGCGACGAACTCACATTGGCCGATCGGACCGCACTTGTCGTCGGTGCAGGGGTTGTTGTCGTTGCACACCACCTTCTGGCCACCGGACTTGCACGCCTTGGCCTCGCAGAAGTCCCCGAGCGTGCAGGGGTTGCCGTCGGTGCACTTCACGCCGTTCAGCGCGACGAACTTGCAGGTGCCCGTGGAGAGGTCGCAGCTGTCTGCCGTGCAGGGGTTGCCGTCCGTGCAGAGCGTCTCGATGGGCCCCACCTGGCAGGTGCCGAGGGAGCACGCGTCGCCCTCGGAGCAGGGGTTGCCGTCGTTGCACGGCGCGGTGTTGAACTTGGTGAGGCAGCCGATCACGGGGTGACAGATGTCGTCGGTGCACGGGTTGTTGTCGCCGCAGCCGAGCGGGATCCCGGGCTCGCACACCCCCTTGTTGCACTGGTCGTTCACGGTGCAGGTGCTGCCGTCGTCGCACGAACCGTCGAGGTTCTCGTGCATACACCCGATGCCCTGGAAGCAGCCGTCCGCGGTACAGCTGTTGCCGTCTTCGCAGGTGACGTAGGTGGTACCCGAGAGGCATGAGCCGTTCTTGCAGGTATCGCCCACGGTGCAGAGATCGCCGTCGTCGCAGTAGCGCTTGTTGAAGGTGGGGGTGCAGCCGCCCCCGAGCGCGCAGCCGTCGTCCGTGCAGATGTTGCCGTCGTCGCAGTCCTGGAGGTCCACGGGGACGCAGGCGCCGCCGAAGCACACGTCGACCGAAGAGCAGAAGTCCCCGTCGTCGCAGGGCTGGGTGTCGTCCGGAGTCCACTCGGTCTGCGAGACCGGCACCACGCACGCCTGGCACCCCGCGGGCGAGACGTCTCGGTCGCGCCAACACATGCCCGCGATCAAGCAGCGATCCCCCTGAATGGGGAACGTACAACCGCCGGCTCCGTCGCAGACGTCGTGGGTACAGCCGAGGCCGTCCGAGCAGCTGAACGCCTCGCCCCGACAGCCGTCGGGGTGGCAGAGATCGGCCTTCGTGCACGGATCGCCGTCGTCGCAGGCGTCTCCCGAGGACTTGCCGGCGCACGGGTCGACCGGCGGGGGCACGTCGGGCACAGGTGAGCCCGCGTCCTCAGCGGCGTCGGGCGTGGGCGGGGCATCCGCGTCAGACGGCGCGGCGTCGGCGCCGGTGCCAGGCGTGGGTCCGAGGTCGGCAGCGCCGAGGTCTGCAGCGCCGATATCTCCAGCGCCACCGCCGACGTCAGCGGCCCCCTGGGTGCCGCCGTCGTCCTCCGCGCCACACGCCACGACCAGGAGCGCAAAGGTGAGCCGCAGAAGGGGTCGCATCAGTGACACTCCTGCTGGATGCTCTGTGTCTTGTCGTCGCACGAGAAGAAGCCGGAGTCACAGCCCGAGAGGAAGGTGCCGGACTGCCCGCACCCCGGGACGCCGCCCTTGAACCCGATTTGGGTGGCCGAGCAGAAGCCGAGGATCGTGGAGCAGTTGCCCCCCGGGAGCGTGTGGCGACGGTCCTCCGCCCCGTTACAGTCGTAGTCGAAGCTCCCATCGCCGCGGTGCGAGACGTACCAGCCGCCGTTGCCCGGGTATGCGAACTTGTTGCCGTCGTAGCAGTCGTCGTTGTTCTGGATCTTGTAGCTCGCGGTGGTAGCGCAGAGGCACTTCGACGTGACCTTGGCGCCGTAACCGTCGCCGTCGGCGTCCGGGTAGTAGTTCTTACAGTTCTTGGCGCCCTCTTCGTTGATCTTGCCGTCGCAGTTCTCGTCGCCGCCGGTGCACAGCTCGGAGTGGCCGGGGCTCACGTTCTGGTCGTTGTCGTTGCAGTCGAAGGCGCCCTTGAACGTGGCCCGGTAGTTACCCGACGGCTTGCAGAGGCACTTCTTGTCGTTGACCCCGTAGGTGTCGTTGTCCTTGTCCAGGTAGAGGTTGGTGCAGCCACCAGAGTCCTCGTGGTCGGTCTGGAAGTCGCAGTTGTTGTCGATGCCGTCGCAGATCTCGGCCGCGCCGAGGTTCACGAGGCTGTTTTGGTCGTTGCAGTCGCCCGACACCGTCGCCAGGTATTGCCCCTGGCCCGGCGGGCAGAGGCACTGGCTGTCTGTGGCCACCCCGGAGCCGTCCTTGTCGGCGTCGAGGAAGTAGGTCTTGCAGCCCTGAGCTCCCACCTGGTCCACGCCAAGGACGCAGTCGTTGTCGAGCCCGTCACAGATCTCTTGGGCACCGTGCTTGATGGCCGGGTTCGTAGGCGCGCAGTCCGAGGGATCCGGATCGAGGTCGTTGTCGTCGTCCTGGTCGCAGGCGTCACCCAGTGAGTCGAAGTCGGTGTCGAGCTGGTTGTTGTTGGCGTCCAGCGGGCAGTTGTCGTCGCCGTCCGGCACCTTGTCGTTGTCGTCGTCGCTGTCGCAAGGATCGCCCTTGCCGTCACCGTCCTGGTCGTCCTGCTCAGGGTTCGCGAGGCCGGGACAGTTGTCTTTGTCGTCTTGGATGAGATCCCCGTCGTCGTCGCCGTCGCAGGCGTTGCCAGCGCCGTCGCCGTCGGCGTCCTCCTGGAGCGCGTTGGAGGCCTTCGGGCAGTTGTCGATGGCGTTGAGCACCGCGTCGCCGTCGATGTCCGGATCGCATTGGTCGCCGTAGCTGTCGAGGTCCAGGTCTTCCTGGAGCGGGTTGGCGAGTCCGACGCAGTTGTCACCCGGGTCCGGGACGCCGTCGCCGTCATCGTCGAGGTCACAAGCGTCGCCCACCTGGTCGCCGTCACCGTCCTCTTGCAGCGGGTTCGGCTCGTTCGGGCAGTTGTCCTTGTCGTCGACGATCCCATCGCCGTCGCCGTCACCGTCGCACGCGTCGCCCTGCCCGTCGCTGTCGCCGTCCGTCTGGGTGGCGTTCTTCACTTTCGGGCAGTTGTCCTTGGCGTCGAGGATGTCGTCGTTGTCGTCGTCGGGATCGCAAGCGTCGCCCTCGGCGTCTTGCTCAGCGGCGTCGGTGTTGATCTGGTTCGGGTTGTAGGCGCCCGGGCAATTGTCGGCGAGGTCGGGCTTCCCGTCGTTGTCGTCGTCGTCGTCGCAGGAGTCGCCGAGGGGATCGCCGTCCACGTTTGACTGGTTCGGGTTCTTCACGAGCGGACAGTTGTCGACCGGGTTGTATTTGCCGTCGCCGTCCTTGTCGGTGTCGCAGTGGTCGCCCGTGCCGTCGTCGTCGAGGTCGTACTGATCCGGGTTGGGGAACAAGGCGCAGTTGTCCACCGAGTCCACGATCTGGTCGTCGTCGTCGTCGCCGTCGCAAGAGTCGCCGGCGAGGTCCTCGTCGAAGTTGGCCTGGTCGGGGTTGTGAGCCGCCTCGCAGTTGTCGATCTCGTTCAGGACGAGGTCACCGTCGATGTCGGTGTCACAGGCGTCACCGAGCGTGTCGTCGTCCTGGTCGAGCTGTGATGGGTTCTTCGCCACCTGACAGTTGTCGAGGGTGTCGGGGATGGTGTCGTTGTCGTCGTCCTCGTCGCACGCGTTGCCGAGCTTGTCTTCGTCCGTGTTGAGCTGATCCGGGTCGAAGGTGGTGGGGCAGTCGTCCGACAGATCCGGCCAGCCATCGTCGTCGTCGTCGGCGTCGACGCAGTCGCGCGTGCCGTCCTGGTCGCTGTCGAGGAAGCCGTCGTCGGTCTCGCCGTCGCAGTCGTTGTCGATGTTGTCGCAGCTCTCGGGATCAGCCTCGACGCCAGAGCAAGTGGGCACACCGCCGTTGCAGAAGGTCTCGCCCTTGCAGGTCCCGAAGGCGTTCTTGAGGTCACACGTCGTGCCGGTGAGCTCCTCGTCCGTGAGCCCGTCGCAGTCGTCGTCCGCGCCGTTGCAGACCTCGCCGACCGCCTCGTCCGCGTTGCAGTTGGTGAGCCCCGTGAGGGTGCAGTGACGCTCACCCGAGCACTTTCCGAGCGCGTTGACGGTGAGGCACGTGGTGGTGGCGCCCTCCGAGATTGCGAGCTGGCTGCACTCGCACTGGCCCGAGACGGGCACACACTGTAGCGCCGTCTCGCCGTCGCCTCCGGCGAGCTCAACATCGACGCACTGGTAGCCGTCTGGGCAGTCGGTGGGCCCGGCGCAGGCGATGCCGCAGAACGACCCCTCGACCTTGCCGTAGCTGACGCAGCGGTCGCTGAAGGCACCTTCGATGGCCACACACTCGGAGTGCTCAGTACAGGGGCGGCACAGGTTCAGGGCGCGCTGCACACAGATGTACTGGGCGTCGGCGCCGCCGACCCCGACGAAGCGGCACTCCCAGCCCGCGGGACACTCGTCGATGCAGAAGGTGGTGCACACGAGGCCGGCCGCGGACGGGACGCAGAACCCCGAGGGGCAGTCGTCGCCCACAGTGCACGGCTTGCCGAACTCGTCGGGGTTCGGAACGTCCTCGTCGCTGGTGTCCTCGTCCGTGTCGGCGCCCGACAGCGGGGTGCTATCGGGGAGCTTCGCGGTGTCGGGTACGACGGCGGTGTCTTTGCCGGCCTTCACGTCTTTGTCGTTGGGGGTGAATCCGACAGGGTTGCTGGCTTCGGTACACGACGCGAGGAGCGCGGCGGCGACCAGCAGGACGCAGTGCACGAGTCTCATTCCCCAAGCCCCCCAATCGGCTGGTGCCAAAGGTGCGATGGGACGGCCCACGCACCCCGACACCGTCGCCGCGCTTCTCCGCGGTCTCGCTACGGCGAACCGTCGCTCGTCCTGCAGCAGGCCAGGAGGGGCGCGGGTTCCCCCAGCGGGCAAGCGCCCGCGCGCGGGACTCTACCACGCGCGCCTAGGGAGATTCACTCGGCGCCCCGGTATTTCACCGGAGCGCGAGAGCGCGGAGGTGAACCGGGCCGGGGAGCTCAGCTGCCCCGGCCCCAACATGATCTCATGGCCGTGGAGCGGGCCTACGGGGAGCGTATCATGCCTTGGGCGGGCTCTCGAACCACTCCCGGAGCTGGGCCTCGGGGACGCCCAAGTGGACCCGGTTGTAGTCGTCTAGCGCCTCACGGACGCGGGCGAAGCCCTCGCGGGCGCCCGACGGCGCTGACGCCTTGACCCGCGCGAGGACGCGCCGGAGCGTCTCGTCGTCGGAAGGCAGCCCCTGAGCCTGCGCGAACGCCCGGAGCCCGGCGCGGCCCGAGTGTTTCCCGGTGGCGAAGCCGTGGCCGCGGCCGAGCGTCTCGGGCGCCAGCGCCTCGTAGGTCTCGGGGTCTTTGAGCACACCATCGACGTGGATGCCGGACTCGTGGCGAAAGGCGTTCCAGCCCACCAGCGGCTGGTGCTGGGCCACGATGAAGCCGGTGAGCCGCTCCACGGTAGCGGAGAGCGCCGCCGCGGCGCCCAGCCGGAACCCGGTGGGGAACCGGAGCAGGCGCTCCACGGCGGCGGCGACCTCAACGAGCGACGCGTTGCCGGCCCGCTCGCCGACCCCGTTGACCGTCGCGGTGGGGACGCCGGCGCCTGCCTCCACTGCGGCGAGTGTGTTGGCCGTGGCCATCCCCAGATCATTGTGGCAATGCACGCCCAGCCGGTGGGCCGGGACGCGCTCGAGGGCGTGCGCCACGGCGCGAGCCGCGCCGAGCGGCGTCCAGATGCCCACGGTGTCACAAAGAAAGACGCGCTCGGCGCCTGCCTGGAGCGCGACCTCGTAGACCCGGTCGAGCGCCTCTGGCGTGGTGCGCGACGCGTCCTCGCACACGACGTTGGCTGTGCGCCCCCCGGCCCGCGCGGCGCCCACCACGGCTTCGACGCGCGAGAGGAGCCCGGACGCGTCCAGGCCGAGGCGCGACCGCACGTGGCGCTCGCTGGTGGGGCAGATGAGGAAGAGCTCGTCACAGCCCACGTCACACGCGAGGCGAACCTCCTCGGGCAGGGCGCGCACCGAGGCGCCGATGCGCGCGGTGGTCCGGCCGGTGACCAGCGAGAGAAAGCGGCGCTCTTCCTCCGAGACGGCGGGCATCCCCGCGTCGAGGAGCGTGAGCCCGGCGTCGGCGAGGGCGCTCGCGAGCGCGAGCTTCTCCTCCACGGTGAACCAGACCCCCGCGGTCTGCTCGCCCTCGCGGAGCGTGCAGTCGACCAGCGTGAGGCTCATACCCAGCCGTGCCGCTCGCGACGCGGCCGGAGCGCGCGCTCTTCCGCGACGGCGTCGCCATAGGTCCAGTCGGCCGCGATGGGCTTGAGCGGCTGCGTCACGCCAGCGCGCTCGGCCAGCATCGTCCTGCGCTCGTGGCAGTGCTGGCGCCCGGCGGCGGGCGTGGCCCAGAAGCGCGGGTCGCGCCCGAGGAAGCAGAACTCCATGCACTTCAAGTGCTGGAGGTGCTTCTCGAACTCGGCGATCCCGCCTTCGTCGCGAGCGTCGCCGAAGAAGTTCCTGATCTTGAAGCCGAGGCTCGAGTACGTGTCGGCCCGGTCGCCGCCGTGCGCCGCGTGGAAGTCCTTGAAGTTACGGCGATCCGTGATCATGTCGAACGACTCTGGCCGCTCGAACTGCGGTGAGCCCGGCTCGAGCTGCACAGACCACGTCATGAGGCGCCGAGCTCGACGGAACTTGGCCGCGATCTCATTGATCTGAGCCTGCGAAGCGCGCGCTGTGTGCACGTTCTCGCCCGGCAAGGCGATCGTGTAGAACACGTCGAACGTGACCTCGGTGGACTCCAAGAGGTGCAGCGTCTCGAAGAGCTCGACGTTGGTGTAGTACGGCTGCTTGTTGCGGAGCCGCACGGCGTCGTCGCCAGCGTCGGGAGAGATCGCCAGATAGCTCTCCGGAGACGGGAATGTGCGCTTGAACTCGCGGACGAAGCGCTCGGTGGGCAGCCCCCAACACTCGAAGTAGAAGTCGCAGCCCAGCTGCTCTTCGCGGATCCGCTGGAAGAGCGTGCAGTAGTAGTCGTCTTTCTGGGGCGTGGGATCGAAGCAGAGCGCCATGGTCTTGTAGCCGAAGTCCATGGCGCGCCGAATGTCCGATACGATCCGCTCCGGATCGCGCCACGCGAGCTTCGAGGTGCCATTGACCTTGCGCAGCGTGTCGCGGTTGCCCCCACAGAAGGTGCAGGTCCAGGCGCAGCCCCGACCGATGAAGAGCGGGAAGAACGCCCGCCCCATGGTCTGCATCTGCCGGTTCTCCGCCGGCGTGAGCTCGCGCGCGTACGCCAGCGGGAAGCCGAAGCTCGACGAGTAGGTCCCGGGGTTGCGCATCACGGAGAGGTCGCCGTAGACCAGCTCGTCGAGCGCGGGGCCTCCGGTGCGGAACTTTCGGCTCTCTAGGTCGTTCTGCCGAACGCGGCCATCCGGCGTTCGCCAGACGAGGTGGGCCACCTCGCCGAGATCACCACCATCGAGCGCGTCGACCAGGTGCTCCGTGGTGGCCTCTGCGTGCCCGACCAGGACCCCGTCGATGAAGTCGTAGTCGCGGACGATCTCCGCCGCGAAATAACCCGCGGTGAGGCCCCCGAGGAACACGAAGGCCTCGGGGTGCGCGGCCTTCAGGGCCCGGGCCACCTCGATGGCGTCGTAGCTCTGGTAGTGCCAATAGAGCGACAAGCCGATCGCGCGGATCTTGGCGCCGTCATACGCCTGCGCCACCCGGAACTTCGGGTCCTCGAGCCACTCGACGCCCAGGTGGACCAGCTCGACGGCCTTGCCGCGCCGGCGGAGCCACTCGGCGATCGCGAGTAGCCCCATGGGCATGTAGGTGATGTTGAAGAACTCACCGAACGGCAGGTAGTGGTTGTCGGCCTTGGGGGCGTGGACGAGCAGGCAGTCGAGATCGCGAGGGGCCATCACGGCGTGGTGTACCACAACGCGTCCCCCAGGGTTCCACCTCAGGGGGAGAGACGGCCTAGCGCCGGCGGCTCCCCGCGCTTGTCGCGAGGGTACCAGCGGGCGTACACGTCACCGAGTGAACGGCAGCCGACGCGCCGGGCGTTGAGTGCTCGTCCGCACAAGAGAGCCCCCCGGCACGGCGGGCTCGCGGCCCGCCAGCGGTCTGCCAGCCGCGATGCACGATCTTCAGCGAGGTCCACGTGAGTCCAGTTCGCCTCTCCCTGTGCCTGCTCGCAGCCCTGCTCGTGGGCGCCTGCTCGAAGTCCCCACCGCCGGCCTCCGAGCCTCCGCCCGCGGCGCCGCCACAGCCGCCCGCTGCGCCCCCACCCGAGCCGACGGTGGCGCCGCCCGCAGACGTGCGGCCAGCCCCGGCGGCTGCGCCGGTGAACCCGTCAGGCCCCGTAGTCACCACTAAATCCGGCTACCGGCTGCGCCTCGTGGACGACACCGTGTCCACCACGAAAGACGCCGTGGCGCTCGAGGTGGTGCCGCCCGTCGGTCCCGGGCGCGTCGTGCTCGAGGTCGCGTTGGTCGCCGCGGACGGCGCCGTTCGTGACACCCGCAAGATCGAAGGCGTGGCTACCACCATTGCCCCGCTCGGCATGGCGCTGGAGCTTGCGGAGCTCCCGCTCCTGCGATTCCGGGTAACACCCGCGGGCGGCGCGCCGGAGGTCATCGCGCTGACGCGCCTCCGCCCTCCGCTTGGCCTCGAGGCGATCCTCCCGTCCACGCTACTGGCCGGTGGACCCGTGGCCTTGCGCCTCGTGACGCGCCACCTCGCGTCGGGGGCGCTGGCCGCAGGCGCGTCGGTGGAGGTGACACTGGACGGCGCCTCCCTGGGCACCGCAAAGACCGACGACAGCGGCACGCTCGAGGCCACGTTCACGGTCCCGGACGGCGCTGGGAAGCCCGAGGGCTCGCAGCTGTCCGTCACCGCCCGCTCGGACGACGGCGCGGTGGCGCGCCTCCAGGGCCCGGTCACGGTGCGCCGAGAGCGGCGGATGCTGCTGTCCACGGACAAGCCGCTCTACCAGCCCGGGCAGGTGATCCACGTGCGGGGCCTGGCGATGAAGCGCCCCGAGAACACGCCGGTGAGCGGAGAGGAGGCCCTCTTCGAGGTGACCGATCCGAAGGGCAACAAGGTGTTCAAGCACCGCATGCCCACCACGGTCCAGGGTGTGGCTCACGCCCGGTTCGAGCTGGCGAATGAGCTCATCCTGGGGCGGTACCGCGTGCGCTTCGCAGTAGGCGACACCGAGGTGGAGCGCACCATCGACATCCAGCGCTACACGCTGCCGAAGTTCAAGGTGTCGGCCACGCCGGCCAAGCCCTTCTACCGACCGGGCGACACGGTCGAGGGCTCCGTGGAAGCGCGTTACTTCTTCGGCAAGGCGGTGAGCGGCAAGGTTGAGGTGCAGCTCGAGACCTTCGATGTGGGGTGGAGCCTTGCCGGCACGGCGCAAGGCGAGCTGGACGCCACCGGCCGCTTCACCTTCGCCCTGCCCTTGCCCACCACCCTCGTGGCTCAGCCGCTGGCCGACTGGAAGGCGATGACGCGAGTCACCGCCAAGGTCGTGGACTCGGCCGGGCAAGACGAGGTGACGCGCGCCGAGCTGCCGGTGGTACCTGCCTCCGCCCGGGTGGACCTGGTCGTAGCGGGGCAGCGCCTGGTGGTGGGCGCAACGAACGAGGTGTGGGTGTTGGTCACCTCGCCGGACGGGCGCCCCATCCCGGGCGCGAAGGTGACGGTCTCGCACGGGCCGAGCCCGGTCTCGGTGGTGACCGGGCCGAACGGCGCGGCGGAGGTGGAGCTGGTCGGCGCGGGCGGCGGCGCCCTCTCGGCCCGCGTGGTCTTGCCCAGCGGCGAGGAGATCCTGAAGAGCGTGGACGTCACGGCCGTGGACGGCGTGGCGGTGATCCTGACGCCGGCGCGGGTCGCGCTGAAGGTGGGCGAGACCCTGAGCACGGCGGTCAGGGTCACAGGGAAGAGCCCCGCTGGCCGCGCGTTCGTCGATCTGGTACGCGACGGACAGACGCTGCTCACGCGGTCCGTGCCGCTCGTCTCGGGCACTGGCGAGCTCGAGGTCGCGCTGGGCCCCGATCACGTCGGCACCCTGCTGCTCCACGCCTACGTCATCGGCGACGACATGACCGTAGTCCGCGATACGCGCCCGATCCTGGTGACGGACGCGCGCGAGCTCAAGGTGTCGCGGGTGGCGACGGACCCGAAGCCGTTCGCGCCCGGGGAGGAAGCCACGCTGACCCTGGCAGTCACCGACCCGGGCGGGCAAGCGGTGCCTAACGCGGCGCTTGGGGTCTCGATCGTGGACGAGGCCGTCTTCGCGCTGGCCAGCGCGGACGCGGGGCTCCTCGGCCTCTTCATGGCCCTGGAGAAGGAGCTGCTCACCCCCAAGATCGAGGTTCACGCGGCGTGCGTGGACGACCTCCACGCGGAGGACACGCGCGAGCACACGGTGCGCGTTCTGGGCGCCGCGCGGCCCGTGGGCGAGCCCGGCGGAGCGATGGTCAGCACAGCGAGGCTCGCGGCCGAAGCCGTGCGCGCGGCGTTCCTGGGGGGTGTCCTGGCTGACGCGCGGAGAGTCCACGACGCCTGGGTCGGCTTCACGGCGGCCACTCCCGGCAGCTTCGAGCGGCTCGTTGTGGAGAAGCTGGGCACCCCGCTCGTGGACGCCTGGGACCAGCCGTACCGCCTCGAGGTGGACGGTGAAGGCGACAAGATCACGGGCTTCCGCCTGCGCTCGCTGGGCCCCGACGCCGTCGCGGAGTCAGCGGATGATCTCGTGGTGTCTTCGGCAGATATCGAAGCGGAGAAGCGAAAGCAGCTCGAGGAGCTGACGGCCAAACTCGAGGCGCGCCAGGTCTTCCGAGGCGGCTTCGACATGGCCGGGGCGGCCGAGGCTGCACCGATGGCCGCGTTCGCCACGGGCGGCGGCGGCGCCCTGCACCCGTCCAAGCCCCAGAGCAGCACGGGCGCCGCGCCGGTGCGGGTCCGGCAGTACTTCCCGGAGACGCTGTACGTGAACCCGCTCGTGCTCACGGGTGACGACGGACGTGCCGAGCTCAAGCTCACCATGGCCGACTCGATCACCTCGTGGCGGATGAGCGTCACGGCGAGCGACGCGCAGGGCAGGCTCGGCTCGGGGCGGAGCGACGTGGTGGTATTCCAGGACTTCTTCGTAGACCTCGACGTCCCGGAGAGCCTCACACGCGGCGACGAGGTCTCGGTGCCCGTGGCGGTCTACAACTATCTCGACGGCGAGCAGACGGTGACGCTCACGCTGGAGCTGGGCGAGGCCTTCGAGCTGGTCGGGGCAGGTCTCGGTGAGCCGATGGTGCTCGAGAAGGGCGCCGTCCGCGGCACCAGCTTCAGGGTTCGCGCGCGCACGGTGGGCAGGCAGCCGCTCACGGTGACCGCACGCGGAGCCACGCTGTCCGACGCGGTCCGCCGTGAGGTGCGCGTTGTGCCCGACGGGGTCGAGAGCGTCGCCACCAAGAGCGGAGCGCTCGATGGTGAGATCAAGGTGGAGACCGCGTTCCCAGAGAACGCCATCCCCGGCGGCAACGGGCTCTTCGTGAAGCTGTTCCCGGGCAGCTTCAGCCAGGTGGTCGATGGGCTCGACGCCATCTTTCAGATGCCGTCCGGCTGCTTCGAGCAGACCTCCAGCACCACGTACCCGAACATCCTGGCGCTGGACTATCTCCGACAGACCGCCAAGGACAACCCGGACAAGGCCGCGTCCCCGGAGGTGGAGGCCAAGGCCCTGTCCTACCTGAACCAGGGCTGGCAGCGCCTCCTCACGTTCGAGGTGGCAGGCGGCGGCTTCTCCTGGTTCGGCGACGCGCCGGCCAACAAGGTCCTCACCGCGTTCGGCGTGCAGGAGTTCGCCGCCATGAACCGGGTGTTCGAGATCGACCGCGCCGTGCTCGACCGGACGCGCGCCTGGCTTCTGGCCCAACAGGAGCCCGACGGCAGCTGGAAGCCGGACGCTTCGTTCCTCCACGCCGAGAACTGGGGCGACATTCAGAAGGGTAGCCTCCTCGTGACCGCCTTCATCGCGCGGGCACTGGCGGTGAGCGCCGACGACGGAGGAGACCCGGAGCTCGACAAGGCCCTCTCGTGGCTCGCCGCCCGCACTGGCGAGGCGAAGGATGCCTACACGCTGGCGCTCATCGGGGGCGCCTTCGCCGCTCGCGGCAGGAGCGAAGCGACGGCGGTCCTCGAAGCGCTGGCCGCCCTGGCCGTGAAGAGCGAAGACGGCAAGAGCGCGCACTGGCCGGCCGGCGTCCGAACGGCGGTGTACGGCCAGGACCGCACGGCGAACATCGAGACCACGGCGCTCGCCGCGATCGCCTTCATGACGGCGAAGCAGCACATGGGGCTCGTCCGTGGAGCCCTCAGCTGGCTGGCGACCGAGAAGGACGCGAGCGGCACCTGGCACGCCACGATGCCCACCGTGCTGGCGCTGACGGCTTTGGTGCAGGCGATCACAGACAGCCAGGAGACCGTGAGCGGCGACGTGCAGGTGATGCTCGACGGCGCGGTGGTCGAGACGCTGTCCATCACCCCCGACAACAGCGACGTCTTTCGGCTCGTCGATCTGTCTACCCGCGCCACCGCGGGCGAGCACACGGTCTCACTACGCCTCCAGGGACAGGGGAGCCCCAGCTATCAGGTGGTCTCGCGGCACTTCACCCCTCCCGGCGTCACCGCGGGGCCGTTCGTGGACGCCTTCCTGATGAACGTCACCTACGACAAACGCGCGTTGGCGGCGGACGACACCGTGACCGCGGAGGCCACCGTGAAGAGCATGCTCGGGGCGCGCAGCGAGATGGTGGTGCTGGACCTCGGAGTGCCGCCGGGCTTCAGCGTGGTGAGCGAGGATCTGGACGCGATGATTCAGGCCGAGAAGATCGAGAAGTACACGGTGGCTGGCCGCCAGCTCATCGTCTACCTCGACCACTTGGACGCAGGCGCCACCGTGGCGCTCAGCTACAGACTCCGCGCCAAGGTGCCGCTGCGGGCCCAGACCGGTCCGAGCCGCGTGTACGAGTACTACACGCCGTCGCGCAAGGGCGCCGCCGGAAGCGCCGTGCTCGAGGTGACCGAGTAGCCGCTCGTGACACGTGGGCTCACCAATCGCGCCCCAAGATCCGGCTCGGGTTCGGATGCCTAGGCACCACGACCCGTGCGCGGTTGAGGCGAGCGCCCGAGCACTCAGGGAACGTTGAGCACCACACCAGAGGCGTTGAAAGGCCCGGGGACTTCGAGAATCTGGCCACTGCCGAGGATCACCTCGACGCGGCCCACGGTCGCATCGCCCAGCCCGAAGTGCGCGACCGGCTCGCTGACACCGAGCCCGTGGCCGACCAGGGGGCGCTGCCCGAGGTAAGCGCCGGAGGGGTCCAGAAGTCGCACCACGGCACCGATGTTGGTTCGCCCCGAAGCCGAGTGAACTGCGACCCGGAAGGAGCGCCCGGAAGTCTCGGTCCGGTTCATGAGTAGCCGGACCTCGCGGGTCGGTGGCCCTCCCACGATTACCACGTCGAGCCGACCGTCGCCGTCAAAGTCCGCGGTGGCCGCCACCAGCTCCTCGAACATCGCCACGGGGTCACGATGCGGCAGGGATGCGTGAACGAACGAGCGGGGCGCCCCCTGTGCGAGTTGATTCACCAGCAGATGGTCGAAGGGCGCGCCTGCGCCGGGTGGAGGCGCGCCGAGGCCCACGGCGAACTCGAGCAGAGTCTCGGTGTCTGCGGTAATGACCTGGTTGGGCACGATGAGATCGACGTCGCCGTCACTGTCGAAGTCACCGCTGACGGGCGCCCAGGCGCTATGAAGCCCCATACTCTCATGAACTGTTGGGAAGGGCGTAGGCTCGAGCGCCGGTCCGAAGCCGACGAGGTCGGGACCCGCGTTGGCCATGTAGAGGTCGAAGGCGCCGTCTCCGTCGAGGTCGTCCACTACGAACCCCATACCGTGAGCGTAGGCGCTGCCGAATGGCCAGTCCGCGAGTGGCGCCAGACTCAATCGGGGCCCCAGTGACTGCGGCGGGGCCGCGGAATCGGACTCGAATTCGAGCCGGAAGCCGGCGCTCTTGCCCATGTCGGTGCTCTCGGCCAGGACGAGCGGCCCGTCGCGGAGGAAGCGATGCACCAGCAGGGCCTGGACGATGCCCTCTCGCTCGCCGAGCGACCGCGCCGCGAACGGGTCGGTGTCGAGGTCGCCGACGCGGGAGAGCAGATGGACGGTGGACTTGGCGGACAGCTGTAAGGTGCACTGGAAGTCCCTACGCCCGGACCCGCAAGCTACGGCCTCCGAAACGGGGAGCATCGTACGGCGGGTCGTGAACAGGACACCAGTGTGCTGTGCATCGGGGAGATCTATCGCGGTGGCGGTGGTCAACCCCTCCGGCGCCCTGGGGAGGGACAGAGTCGCATCAGTGAACGTGAACCTCCCGCCGCCGAGGAGGAGCCCCCATTGGTCGCTTGCGCCCGTGTCATCAAGGATGAGCACGTCGGTCGCCGCCGACCCTCCGAACTGGCCAGTGATGCACCGTCCGGCGCGGCGGACGTAGCCCGGGAGAGGGACCGCGTTGCCCGAGAAGCCCTTACCGTCGAGGTTCTCATAGACCGCGACGGTCTGCTCGCCGATACCCAAGATCAGGTCGGGCCAGCCATCGCCGTCGAGGTCGCTTACCGCCAGACACGACGACGCGCTGAGCGGTAGTCCCAAGGCCGCTGTCTCGTCGATGAACCGGATCGTGGGGGGCGCGTCCCGGGCAGCGGAGCACCCGAATGCGTTGACGGTGGCCAGTATTGCGAGGACAGCGCCCCGACCCATCACCGGTGCGGACCCCTCCAGAGGACCGTGTCGCGGAGTTGGCTCTCGTCGTCCCGGTCGGGGAAGTCTACCGTGTAGTGCAGGCCACGGCTCTCCTGCCGTCTCAGCGCGCCCTCGACGATCAGCCGCCCCACCTGCGCGATGTTGCGGAGCTCGATGCCATCGCGGGTTACGTGGTGCTTCCACCAGTCCTCAAGGATCTCGCTCTCGAGCAGGGCGAGTCGGCGATGCGCGCGCTCAAGGCGGGCAGTTGCCCGTACGATGCCGACATAGTTCCACATGGTACGCCGGATTTCGTCCCAGCTGTGAGAAACGACGACGCGCTCGCCGCTGGGCCTCGCGTACCCAGGCTGCCACGGCACGATCTCCGGTGGCGCGGAAACGCCCACCAGCTCGTCCCGGCAGGCCCGCGCGGCACGCGAGCCCATCACGGCGCCCTCCAGCAGCGAGTTCGACGCGAGGCGGTTCGCTCCGTGGAGCCCTGTATGCGCCACCTCACCGACAGCGTAGAGCCCCTGGACGGAGCAACGCCCGAAGAGGTCCGTCACGACGCCACCGCACTGGTAATGCGCCGCGGGCACCACGGGGATCGGCGTGGTGCGGAAGTCGATCCCGAAGCCCTTGACCGTGCCGAGGATTGTGGGGAAGCGCGCCGCCATCATGTGGCCGTCGAGGTGCGTGAGGTCCAGCACGACGTGGTCGTCGCCCGTGCGCTTCAGCTCCATGTCGATCGCGCGCGCCACGATGTCGCGCGGCGCGAGGCTCTTCATGGGGTGGACGCCGTCCATGAAGGGCGTGCCATCGATGCGACGCAGCACGCCGCCCTCGCCGCGAAGCGCCTCGCTGATGAGGAAGCTCTTCGCAGTGGGGTGGTAGAGGCACGTGGGGTGGAACTGGAAGAACTCCATGTTCGCGACCTTGGCGCGGGCGCGATACGCCATGGCCACGCCATCCCCGGTCGCGACGTCGGGGTTGGTCGTGTACAGGTAGACTTTGCCTGAGCCGCCGGTGGCGAGGATCACCGCGCGGGCCGCGAAGGTCTTGACCGCGCCGGTCGCTTCGTCGAGCACGTACGCTCCGACGATTCGCTCTCCAAGGGAGTGGGCCTGCGCGCTCTTCGAGCGCCGGATGAGGTCGATCGCCACGTGGTGCTCCACCACACGGACGTTGGGGTGCGCTTGAACCCGTTCGAGCAGCGCCCGCTGGATCTCGCGACCCGTGATGTCCGTGGCGTGCAGCACGCGGCGTCGGGTGTGGCCTCCCTCGCGCGCCAGGTCCGTCGCGAACGCCACGCCTACGGCACGCAGGCGCTCGATCGCAGCCGGCCCTTCGGCCACGATCATCTCCACGGCGTCGCGGTGGTTCAGGCCATCGCCAGCCACCATCGTGTTGTCGACGTGCTCGTCGAAGCTGTCGTCATCACCGACGACCGCGGCGATCCCTCCCTGAGCCCAGTTGGTGTTGGAGTCGGTGGCCGCCCGCTTGGTGATTAGCGTAACCGTGACGTGCGGGGCGAGCTCCAGCGCCGCGGAGAGCCCGGCGATGCCGCTACCGAGGATGAGAACGTCGGTGTTCTCTTGCACGAACGCCTACTCGACCGTCGCGGGGAGGCTCATTCGGTACAGGCCCGCGCGCCCCAGTGGTCGCGGCGCAGTCTCCGTGGTGAGGCCGAGCGCCGTGAAGAGCAGCACGCGCTCCCCCCCGAGCTGCGCCACCGCCAGCTCGCCGTGCCCGAACGCCTGGGTGGCCACTAGGGCCAGTCCGCCCAAGGGGTCCAGGGCCACCACCGCGTCGCGCTGCGTCACCGCGAGGAGCAGCCACCGGTTGTCCTTCCCGGGCACCCAGACCGGGGCGGTCTCCGAGACGCCCTTGAGGACCGAGGAGGCTGGCCCACCGGTGGCGGGGACAGTGTATAGCGTGGTCTCGGTGCTCCACGTCCGGGAGACGAACGCCACGGTCTGGCCGTCCGGCCGGAACACCGCGTTGATGGGGGCGAGGCGATCGTCCACGATCACCGCTTCGCGCGCGGTGGCGCCGAATCCGGAGAAGAGCACCAGCTCTCGACCGCGATCCGTGAGGCGCAGCGCCAACACGCTGGCGCTGTCGGGAGACCAGACGGGAAGGAGCTCCGCGAGGACCCCGCTGGAGAGGCGCTCGGGCGCCTGCCCGACTTTGCCGTCCGCGGCAACCCGGTAGAGATCGCCCTGCCCCGAGCGACCCGAGACGAAGACCACCCACCGGCCATCCGGTGAGGCGGCGGCCTGCAGGTCCGCGGCGGACGACGCAGCGCACGCGGGCTTGCCGTCGAGCCTCACACTCCACACGCCGTCGGCGCCGAGCTGCACGCTCCCGGTGCGCTTGGCCCCGACAAAGAAGGGCTCGCGTTGGGCCACCTCGCCCGCAGGCGCCGGCAGGGAGGCTTTCTTCTTGAGCGACACCTGGCGCAAGACCCTGCCGTCGGCGCTGTGCGCGTCGTAGAGCGCGGCGACCCGGGTGCCCGACGCCCGAAGCGCGAAGACGTCCTCGTCGGGGGCGCTCAGGAGCTCCGGGCCGACGGGCGGCGCCGGGGGCGCGAGCATCAAGCTGAGGCTGAGGGCGAGGACGTTCATCGGATCTGCCACCTGTCGATTCGGGCGAAGCCGCCCTTGCCCAGCACCGCGGGCGCGGTGACGTTCTTGCCCACCGCGCCGACGTCCGCGCGGACCCCGAGGAAGAGCGCCGGGAAGGCGTCCACGGCCGCGCGGACCGCAGCCGCGAGGTCTCCGCGGTCGATCGCGCCGTCCACCTCTCCCGAAGACCATCCCAGGACGTTGAGCGCGCCGCCCGTGCGCAGGAGCCCAGGCATGCTGTCGTCCGTGCCTCCCTCGAGGCTCACCAAAGCAGCGGGGAACTGACGGGAGCGCACGCGATCGAGGAGCTCTAGGCGAGGCCGCGGGTCCGGCGCCAGCTCGATCCCGACCTCCTTGAGTCGGGCGGCGAGCACCGCGACGCGCCGCAGAGCCTCGGGATCGTCTCCGTCGAAGAGCAGCGGCAGCTCGAGCTGGAGCTTGGAGCCATTGACGTCGCGGTGGGCAAATGCGCCAGGCACGACGGTCCAGCCAGCGCTAGCGATGCCTGCACGCGCCGCGTCAGCGTTGCGCACCGGAGCGAGGTCCTTCGGGTAGATCGCGGAGCGGCGCGAGACCGGCGCGGCGCCCGCGCGGCCGCCCTCGCCGGACGCGAAGAGCTCGCTGCGGTCGATTGCGGCGCCAAACGCCGCCCGGATGGCAGGATCCCCCAGCGGGCTGGCCTTGGGATCGAAGGCGATCACCTCAACGCGGGTCCGTGGGGCGTCGAGGCGGCGAACGCCGAACTCCGCGGCGGCGATCGCCGCGTCCGGCCGCGCCAGCTCGAAGGTGACTGCGTCTCCCATCAGCCTCACGACGTCGGCAGCGATCGCGCGGCTCCCCACAGAGAGGACGCGGATCTCGCTGATCTTGGGCGGTCGCACGGACGTGGCGCTGGCCACAAAGCGCGAGCTGTCGCCCTCGTTCATCAACTTGAACGGCCCCGCACCGATGGTCGCCAGCGGCAGCGGGCGCTGGCGAGCCTCATCGTTCAAGGGCCCGTGGAGCCCGTTCGGGATCAGCGGAACCGCCAGCAACGGCCCAGCCGACGTGATCGGCGCTCGCAGCCGCAGCGTCACGCCGAACCCGTCGCTCCCCTTCTCGACCCCAGAGACATTCGCGAGCGTGTGCTGGAACACACCGTTCCACTTCCCTGTCCGCGCAAGCTCGTAGGTGTAGGCCACGTCGAGCGCGGTGATCTCACGCTCGTTGGACCAGCGCGCGTCATCTCGCAGCGTGATCCGCACGGCCTGCCCTCCATCCTCCAGCGACACCTTGGCCGCCAGCACGTTCTCGTAGCCGCCGGCGCCGTCCGGGGCCATGAGCGGCGCGTAGATGAGCTCGACGAAGCGCCACTCCGCCGGGGTCCGAGCGGACAGGGGGCTGGCTCCGCCCGGGACGGGCTCGGTCTCCACGAGAACCAGGGTCCCGAAGGTGCGCTGCTGAGCAGCAGCCGGAAGCGCGAGGAGACACGAGAGGACTACGAGGTGACGCATGACGTCCTTTCGACGACGGGAGCAATGCGAGACTTCACGGGATGAGGATCACCATGCCGCGAGGAGGGACATCGAACGTTACAGTACCGCCAGACGGGGCCTTTGACCCGAGGGTGATCTGATCCGTGAGGGAGACGGCGCTCGGGATCGAGACGGACGCTGGCGCGGCGGCGCGGTTGAGCGCCACGGTGACGACCTCCGCCCCGAGCGTACGGCGAAAGACCAACAGGTCGGCGCTTCCCTGGACCAGCTGGAAGTCGCCGCGCCGCAGCGCCGCGAGCTTCCTCCGGGCGGCGCCGAACGCCTGAACCCGCTCCCGCACCAGCAGCTGCCCGGCGGAGTAGCCGTCCCACGGCATGAGGCGCCGATTATCCGGATCCCCGGCTCCAACGAGGCCGACCTCGTCGCCATAGTAGAGGAGCGGAACACCCGGCGCGGTGAACAGGAAGCCCAGAGCCAGCGCGGCCCGTTCGTACGGCTCGAGCTGGGTCGGCTGGCTCGGGGGAGCGTTCCAGCCCTGGTCCTTGGAGCCGTTGCCCCAGACGTCGCCGATCTGGCCTGCCGCGTGGCTCAAGAGGCGGGGCACGTCGTGGTTGCCGGCGAAGGAGCTCATGACCGCGAAGGGCCCGTAGTACCCTTGGGCCGCGAGGGTGATATTGCCGAGATCGCCGAGACCTAGCTCACCGCGGGCGAAGGCCTTCACGATGTTCCAGTAGAGGGGGAAGTCGAACTGACCGTCGAGCAGGGTGGGGTTGACGTAGCTCTTGATGAGGGTCTCGTTGGGTCCCTGGCCGCCGCCCCACTCGCCGGTGAAGGTCTCGCCCACCAGGTAGAAACGCGCGCCGGGCACGGTCTCCGCCACGCGGCCGAGCTTCGCCGTGAGCGTGCGCAGGAAGTTCGGATGCATGTGCTTCACGGCGTCCACCCGGAACCCGTCGAGGTCCGCCGCGAGGACCCACTCCACCGCCATGTCGGTCATGGCCTCCACGACCGCGTCGTTCGTGTAGTCGAGGTCGGGGAGGTAGGGCTCGAACCAGCAGTTCAGCGGGGCGTTGTCGAACCCCCCATCTTGGCAGGTGACGAAGGAGTTGAACCAGCCGTCGGCCGTGTGTTCGCTGACGAGAGGATGCGTCTCGTGGAGGTGGTTCGCCACCAGGTCCACTAGGACGCGGATGCCCCGGGCGTGGGCCGCCGCGACGAGCTGGCGAAGCTCCGCGAGCGTGCCGAGCCGCGGCTCGGGATCGAGCTGTGAGGACGGGAAGTACCCGTGATAGCTGGTGTATTGGCGGCCATCAGCGGCCCCGGTCTCGCACCCGTCGGGGTTGTCGACCACCGCCGTGAGCCACAGCGCGTTCACCCCAAGGCTATCGAAATACCCGTCCTCTACCCGCTGCCGCACGCCCTTCCAGTCGCCGCCGAGCCAGTTCGCCTTGTTTCCGTTGGGCAAACAGGCATCCGCGCTGGAGCTGGACGGGTCGCCATCGAGGAAGCGGTCGGTCATTGCGAAGTAGAGCACGGCGTCGCGCCAGTCGAAGGCCTGGGCCTCGACCCAGATCGGGAGGTGGAGCGGCACGGCCTCGCCAGCGCCGTTGCGGATCCGGAAGGTGAGGCCCCACTTGCCGGCCGCAGGGCTCTTGACGTCCAGGGTGAAGCGCTGGCTCTGCGCGTCCCAGGTCGCCCCGTCGTACAGGACGCCGCCGCGCTCGACGCGCTCCCCCTCTAGAGCTGCTCCGCCGGAGCCGCGACGGACCGCCACCACGACACGGAGGTGATCAGCGCTGACCTCGAGGGTCTCGAGCTCGAGGAGCGGCAGCCGGCAGTCCGGGAGCAGGACCTTGCTGTTCTCCACCCCGCCCACGATCTTGCGCATGGGCTCGGCACCGTCGAGCTGCCAGTCGTTGCCGTTGAAGACCAACTTGTACGCATAGCTGCCCGCGAGCCCGGTGGTGTCGAGATCGGCCGAGTAGACCCCCTGCCCATCCGACACGAGCGGTAGGGCCGTGGTGCTCCAGTCGTTGAACTCGCCCGCCACGTGAACGCTGGCGGCTTCGGAGGCCACTGTGAAGCGGTAGAGGCACGCGCGATCGGGCAGCGCTGGGATGGCGGCCACGTCGGCGGCGTCCGCTCCGCCGAGGTCGTCCGGGACCACGGCGACGTCCTCGACGGTGTCCTCGAGCGGGGCGTCGGTGTCGGACACGTCGACGGGGCTCCTCGTGTCCCCCTCCAGCGTCACGTCTCCCGGCCCGGGGTCGGACGTGTCGGGCGCCATGGCCAGCGCGTCGGCGGGGACGCCGGTATCCGGGATCACCGCTGTGTCGCACGGAGAGCCGCTCTCTGGGGTGCGGGTCTTGGTCTCCGTGCAACCCAGCGCCAGGGCGATCAGCCCCAAGCCGAGGACGCGGTGAGCGGGAGAGCTGCCCCACCACACGTGACGATCGCCAACCACCTAGGCGGACCTGATCACGTCGGCCAGGACATCGAGCCCCTCGACGAGGGTGGGCGTATCGCAGGCGGTGAAGCAGAGGCGGGCGTACGCCGCGAAACCCGAGCCGAAGAGGTCGCCGGGCGCGAGCGTGACGCCCCGGTCGGCGGCGCGCTCGAGGAGCGGCATCGCTGACCCGCCCTCGGAGAGCTTCACGAACGCAAAGGAGCCACCCTGAACGGCGTGGCCCCCGAGCCGCTCCGCGACGAGGCGGGCGTGGTGCTGGAAGCGCTCGCGAGCCCCGAGGACCACGGCCTGCCCGGTCTCTAGAGCGCCGAGCGCGGCCACCTGGGCCGAGAGCGCCACGTTGTAGACAGAGTGTGTCGCGACCTTGCGCATGGCCGCGATCGCGGCGGTGGGTCCCGCCACGTAGCCGACGCGCGTCCCGGCCAGGGCGTAGCTCTTGGAGAACGTGAACGCGCTCACGGTTCGCGAGGCGAGGCCAGGCCTCGACGCGAGGCTCACGTGCGGTCGAGCGAACGCGTAGTGCTCGTAGGCCTCGTCGGCGAGCAACCACAGCCCGTGGCGCTCGGCCACAGCCCCCAGGGCGTCGAGCTGCGACGCGGTGAGCACGAGGCCATTCGGGTTGTTGGGGCTGATGACGTAGAGGAGCCGGGTCCGCGGGGTGACATACGGGCTGATCAGCTCGCTCACGTCGCGGTGGGGCTGGTCCAGGAGCGCCTGATAGAACGGGACCTCCACGGGGACCACGCCGGCACACAGCGCGATGCCCCGGACCAGCGGCCAGTGGGGTGCGAGGATCAGCACCTCGTCTCCTGGGTCGAGCAAGGCCTGGAAGATACACGCGATCCCGTGGGTGGCGCCCACGGTGATCAGCACCTCGTCCGGCCCCACGTCGAGGCCGTTGGTGTGGCGGAGCTTCTCGGCCACGGCGAGCCGGAGCACCTCCTCGCCGTTGGGGGAGGCGTAGCGGTACGGGTTGCCGAGGCGCGCCGGGTCGAAGCGACCCCACTCGGCGGTCTCTGGCGGCGTGAGCACGTTGTCGCCGATGTGGAACGGATACCGAGGGCCCGTGTAGCCCTGGAGTCGTCGTGCGAGCATGGCGAAGCCGGACTCGCGCATCGGCGCGGTCCGTCGCCCGATGGCCGGCAAGCTCATGGACCGATCTTCACCGGCTGGATACCGCCCGGTGCCGGCGCGGGCGCGGGGGCCTTGGGCGCCTCCTGCGCCGCCTGGCGGGCCCGGTTGAATGCATCGAAGGCCGCCTGCGTGGGGAAGCACATCGACTTCTGCACGCCTGCCTCCGTCCACGCCGCTCGGAAAGGACAGGCGTCGGCCGCAGGGGCTGCCTTCTCCGCCGCCGCCGCTGCGGTGAGCTTGGCCTTTGCCGCCGCGATCTCCTCCTCCGTGGGCCTGTTCGCCTTGAAGCCGAGGCCACGGGCGTATCGCTCCCCGGCCTCTTTGGCTTCTCGCGAGGCGAAGCGGCGCTCATAGGCCTGGACCTCGCCCTTCGGGCCCAGCTTGTACATGATGACCTCGTAGGGAAGGTCGAGCTCGGCCCCCTTGGGCTCTGCCGGCTCGTCCTCTGTGGGCGGCGCCTCCGCAGCAGGCGGGGCGTTGAAGATGCCCGCCCCGGGGTCGTCCCCCATGCTCTGCTTCAGCAGCTCGCGGCGCCTCTTCTCCTCTTCCGACATCTCACTGGCCGCTCCCCATTGCCGTTCCAAGGGACTGACCGGCAACACCTCGCCCGCCATGCCCGCATACTGCGAAGAGGGCTCCGAAGGGTTCCCTTCGAAGAGCAGCTCGGCGGCGCCGGCTGGACGCTCTCTCAGGAACGCGGGCAGCGCGGTTACGGACTCCTCGCGCCCGCCGTCGCCCAGCCCCAAGAGCTCGGACGCCGAGGCCAGACGTGGGGGCCGGGGGGCCGCCGGAGCGACGTCGGGCGCCGCCACAGCGACGGCAGCCACCTCCTCGACCACGACGTCCGCGGGCGCCACGGCGGCGACGTCGGGGACCGGCCCAGCGTCAACACCGCCCGCGTCGGCCGGAGCCGCGGCGGGCGCGCTCACGTCGGCCGCCGCAGCAGCTGCGGCGGGTTTCTCCGCGGCGGGCGGCTCTCCACCGCCTCGCGGTATTGCGGGCGGCTCGTCCTCGCAAGCGACGGCAACCGAAACCGCGAGCAGCACTCTGAACCGTGTCATGGCGAATCCCTCGTCGTCCGGGCGTGATTCAATCGTGAAAACGCACCGGAGCGCCAGCTTATCACACGCACCTGGCGAGAACGTCACAACGAGGCGGGCGGTGACGCCTTGCTCGGACGTGTGTAGCATCGTCCTGGGGTTGTTCGCCTGCGGGCGGGGGTGTGGCATGAATTCCTGGCGTAACCGGTTAAGCGGGTGTGTCTGGCTGATGACTGCGGTGACCTTGCTCGCTTGCGGCGAGGAAGGTGGCCCGTCGGACGCGCTAAGCCTGGAGGAGCAGTGCAAGCTCCTGCAGGCACAGGGCTTCTCCTGTTCCGCGGCCGGCGGCGACACGGCCGGTCCCGAGCTGCCGCAGACGCCCGACGCGCGCCCCGACGACGGCACGATCAACTGCGACCTCACGCCCGGCGCCTTCGGGTGCAGCTGCAAGGGCAACGACGACTGCGACTCGGGCTACTGCGTCCCGGTGAGCAATGGCGGTACGGTCTGCACCGACGTCTGCATCGACACCTGTCCGACCGACTGGTCCTGCCGTCTGTTCTCCTCGGGCGGCTCGGACCCCGCCTACGTGTGCCTCGAGGACAACATCGCGCTGTGCAGCCCGTGCAACGCTACGTCAGAGTGCGCCGCCAACGGGCTCGGGCGCCAAGGCGACAAGTGCGTCCGTTGGTCCGCCGAAGCCGGCAGCTTCTGCGGCCGAGGCTGTGAAGACGACTCGCAGTGTCCGGAGGGTTACGCCTGCTCGGACGCGGTGGAGTCGGAGACCGGTCAGGCCACTCGGCAGTGTCGCCCCGTCACCGGAGACTGCGCTTGCTCCGGCTACGCCGTGCTGGCCGGCGCCACCACCACCTGCGTACGCGGCGGCATCTGCGAAGGGCAGCGCACGTGCACCGTCGACGGCCTCACGGACTGCTCGGCGATCGATCCCGGCGAGGAGACCTGTGATGGGCTCGACAACAACTGCAACGGCGTAATCGACGAAGGTTTCGCGAACTTCGACGGGGATCCGCTCGCCGACTGCGTGGACCTGGATGACGACAACGACAACGTGAACGACGACGTCGACAACTGCCCGACCACCGAGAACCCCACGCAGACCGACGGCGACGGAGACGGCCTCGGCGACCCTTGCGACAAGGCCAAGTCGCCGGTGCTGCTCGCCACGACCCCGCCGTCACCCGCGAACGAGAACGCGCCACTGCTCACGGGCACCGCGGAGCCCGGCGCCTTCGTGCGCATCTACGCCGAGCCGTTCTGCGCCACCGAACCCGTGGCAACCACCACGGCCGCCGACAATGGGACCTTCTCGGTCACCGTCACCGTGCCGGACGACACGACCACCGTCTTTCACGCGGACGCCGTGGTCCCCTCCGCCCTGCCCTCGGCGTGCTCGGACACCGAGCTCGTCTATATCGAGGACAGCCTGGCCCCGAACCCGCCGCGACTGCTCACCAGCGCCCCGCTCTCGCCCAGCGCGATCCTGGACTTCACGGTCACCGGCGACGCCGAGCCGCTTGCCGAGGTGGCGCTGTACGCCGGACCCAACTGCGAAGGACCTCCCGTGACCACGGTGTTCGTGGCCGCCGACGGGTTCCTCACGGTGTCGGCCACCGCCGCCCCGAATGGCACCGTGGTGCTGTCCGCTCGTGCGGCCGACGCCGCCGGAAACACGTCCGAGTGCGCCCTCCCCTTCGAGTATGTGCACGACGATCTCGCGCCCCCTCCGCCCGTGTTCCAGGGCAGCGCGCCCCCCTCGCCCTCGGGCTTCATCACCTCGCCCACCATCCTGGGCGGCGGCGAGCCTGGCACCATCGTCTCTCTCTACACCACGGCCGATTGCTCGGGCGCGATCGCCGGGGAAGACGACGTGAGCGACACCGGGCTCTTCACGGTGGCGGTCACCGTGCCTCCGAACTCGACCACGACGTTCTTCGGCCGGGCCAGGGACGCCGCGGGTAACACCTCAGCCTGCAGCGCGGAGGGACTCACCTATGTCCACGACGACCGCGCGCCGGACGCGCCGGTGCTCACGGGCACCTCGCCGGCGAGCCCCGGCCTGACCAACACGCCGAACGTCCTCGGCACCGCCGAGCCGTTCGTCACCGTCCGGCTGCACCTCAAGGCGGACTGCACGGGCGTCACCGTCGGCACCACCGTGGTAGACGCGCAGGGCGCGTTCTCGGGCCCCGTGATCCTGCCGGCGAATGCGTCCGTCACGGTGTACGCGGCGGCGGTCGACGCGCTCGGGCACGTGTCCCCGTGCTCCAACGGCTTCTCCTACATCCACGACGGCGCGGCCCCGGCGCCTCCGATCCTGCTGGCCACCACGCCCGGCTCGCCCAGCAGCGAGGCCAAGCCCACCGCCTCGCTTGTCGCGGAGGTCGGCTCCGTGGTCCGGGTCTTCGGCACGGCAGACTGTAGCGGCCAAGTCTTGGGCCAGGCGACCACCGGCGGGAGCGGGAGCGCGGATGTGGCCCTGACCGTGGCGGAGAACGCGACGACCACGCTCCACGCGAACGCCACGGACGCAGCCGGCAACGTGTCCGCGTGCTCGGGGACGGCGTTCCCCTACACGCACGACGGCCTCCCGCCCGAGGCCCCGGTGCTCACCGGCACGGCGCCGCCATCCCCGTCATCGTTCCTGAGCCCGGCGGTCCGCGGAACGGCCGAGCCGGGCGCTACGGTCAACGTCTTCGCCACCGGGGATTGCTCGGGTCCTTCGGTCGCGAGCGGCCTCACGGCGCCCGACGGGGCGGTTCAGGTGATCGCGAACGTCCTGGCCGACACGACCACACAGTTCTCGGCCACGGCCACGGATACCGCGGGGCTGGTCTCGCCGTGCAGCAACCCGCTGAGCTACGTGCACGACGCCTCCCAGCCGGCAGTCGTGATCTTCACGGGCTCGGTGCCGGCGTCGCCGTCCAACAGCTCCACCTCGCCCTCCGTTCGAGGCCAGAGCGAGCCCGACGCCACCATCACCCTGTACTTTGGTGACGCCTGCCTCGGGACGCCGGTCGGCTCCGCCAAGACCCAGGGCTTGGGGGAGTTCGAGGCCACAGTGCTCGTCCCGGCCAACACCACCACGCTCATCAGCGGCACCAGCACCGACCTCGCGGGCAACGTGGGCCCGTGTTCGCCGGTCCCCCTCACCTACACGCACGACTCCGTGCCGCCGTCGAGCCCCGCGATCGTGGGCACCACGCCCGAGAGTCCGGACGGATCCACGCTGACCCCGCTCGTGACGGCGAGTGGGGAGCCGCTCGTGGTGGTGGAGTACTTCATGGGCCCGTGCCTCGGCAACGCTTCGGCGACCGCCACGGCCTCCGAGCAAGGCCTCGCGACCACGACCGTAGCGGTCGCCGCCAACACCGTGTCGGCGCTGCACGCTCGGGCACGCGACGCCGCCGGCAACCTCAGCGCGTGTAGCCCGCCGTTCGCCTTCGAGCACGATGGGGCAGCGCCGGAGCCGCCGGTGCTCACCGCGTTCGAGCCCGCGGGCCCGTCCTCCAACCCTTCGCCGGTGCTCACTGGGAGCAGCGAGCCGGGCGCCGTGGTCCGCCTCTTTCAGGAGGCGGGGTGCGTAGGCGCCGCTATCCGTGAGGTCACGGTGCCCGCTGACGGACAGTTCGCCGTCGCGCTCCCGGTCGGCACCGACCAGAGCACCACCGTCACGGCCGTGGCGGTGGACGAGGCCGGCAACACCGGCGGCTGCTCCAACGCGCTCACCTATACGCACGACGCGATCGCCCCGAGCCCCCCGGTCCTCACCAGCACCGACCCCGTTTCGCCCGGGACGGAGCTACGGCCCAGCGTCAGCGGCACAGCCGAGGCCGGGACCACGGTCACGATCTACCTCGACGCGGGGTGCACCCAGCAGGCCGCTCCACCGGTCGCGGTGGTGGCCGGTGCCTTCGCCAGCACGCTCACGTCGTTCCTGAGCCAGAACGCCGTCAACCGCCTCTACGGCGCGGCAGTCGACGCCGCGGGCAACACCTCTGCTTGCTCCGCCCCGCTCATCTACGAGCACGACGGCGTCGGCCCAGGCGCGCCCGTCATCACGGGGACCAACCCCGCGTCGCCGTCGAAGGTCACGGCCTCTCCGCTGGTGCTGGGCTCCGCGCCCGGCGCCGCGTCGATCCAGCTCTACCTGGGCCCGGCGTGCGACGGCCCGCCGGCCGGAACAGGTCCCGTCGGAGGCGGGGTCTTCGCGGTCACGGTCACGGTGCCCTCGAACGTCCCCACCCAGCTCACGGCCCGCGCGCTCGACGGGGCCGCAAACCCTTCGGGGTGCAGCGCGCCCTTCACCTACCTCCACGACACCCAGGCGCCCGCCGCGCCAACGATCGTGAGCACGGCGCCAGCATCGCCCGCGAACGCGGCCTTCCCCGCGGTCCTCGTGCAAGGCGAGCCCTTCTCCACCGTGGCCCTGTACACCTCGGCGGATTGCTCGGGCACCCCGAAGTTCGTTGCGCTCGACGCCGTCGGCCAGGGCAGCACGCTGGTCGGCGTTCCGAAGAACCAGAAGACCTCGCTCACCGCCAGCGCGACGGACGGCGCGGGAAATACGTCGGCCTGTAGCCCGCCGCTCGTGTATCACCACGACGACGTCCCGCCCGCCCCACCGTCGCTCACGTCGTCGAACCCCGTGTCGCCCGCAGGGGTCGTCTTGCCCACCTTCAACGGCGCCGCTGAGGTGGGGGCCGCCGTCACCCTGTACTACGACGCGGCCTGCGCGCTCCCCATGAGCGCCAGCGCCGTGGTGGCGAACAACGGGACCTTCGTCCTCACCCCCACCACGCCGGTCGCGACCAACGCGAAGACGATGGTCCGCGCCGCCGCGCGTGATGCGGCCGGCAACGTCTCCAGCTGCTCGCAGCCGTTCCCGTACGTGCACGACGCGGCCCCGCCCACGGCGCCCACCCTCAGCGGGACCACGCCCGCGTCGCCGAGCAACCAGACCACCCAGCCCACGCTCTCAGGCCTGGCGGAGTCGCTCACGACCGTGGAGCTCTACGTCGGCGTGCCTTGCTCGGGCGCGCCCGCCGCGGTGGTGCAAGCGAACGCGGCAGGCTTGTTCTCCGGTCCAGTCACGGTGGCGCCCAATACCGGCACGCTCCTCTTCGCGGCAGCGGTAGACGCGGCCGGGAACCGCTCCTCGTGCGCGGTCCCGCTGCTGTTCGTACACGACGCAGAGGGCCCCGCCGGGATCGCGCTGCTCGGAACAGACCCTGCGTCGCCCTCGCCCAACCCCAGCCCAGCCGTCTTCGGCAGCACCGAGGCCGGCGCGGCGGTGAGCGTTTACACCTCGCCCTCCTGCAGCGGGGCTGCGGTGGGCACCGGATTCGCGAACCCTGACGGCAGCTTCTCCGTCACCGTCCCCGCGGCGCTCGAGGCAACCACCACCTACTACGCCAAGGCCGCCGACGCGTCGGGTAACGCCACGCCGTGCACGGGCTCCGTCGAGTATGTGCACGACAGCACCCCGCCGGCGACGCCGGTCATCTTGGCGGTGACGCCCACGTCTCCCTCGAAAACAGAGACCGCGTTCACCGTGAACGGCTCGTCGGATCCCTCGGTCACCATCCTGGTCTACAACGAGAGCGGGTGCGGCGGCGCGCCCGTCGAGACGCTGGTCGCCACCCCCGATGGGACCTTCAGCTTCCCCGTCACGTTGGACCCGAACACGGGCTTCACCTACTCGGTGAGCGCCGTGGACGGCGTCGGGAACGTCTCGCCCTGCTCGAACGATGTTCGGGTGGAGCACGACGCGACGGAGCCGGCCGCGCCGGTCCTCACGGGGACCAGCCCCGGGTCACCCGGGACGAGCCTCACGCCCATCGTGCTCGGCTCGGCCGAGCCTGGGGTCGTGGTGGGGCTCTTCGTCGACGGCGGCTGCACGGCGCCCCTTGGCCTCGAGGTCACTGTCGGAGACTCGGGGCAGTTCCAGATGGCGGGGCTCGAGCTCCCGCCGAATGGGTCCATCACCGTGTACGCGCTGGCCACCGACGGCGCGGGGAACACCTCCCCCTGCTCCAGCGGCCTCGAGTACGTCCACGACGTCGTCCCGCCAGGGGCCCCCGTGATCACGTCAACCGCCCCGTCCTCCCCCACGAACACCTCGACCAGCCCCACGGTGAAGGGTTCATCCGATGTGGGTACGACCGTGCGGCTGTTCATCAGCGCGAACTGTGCGGGGTCGCCCACCGCCAACGCCACCACGGTGGCTGACGGCACGTTCTCTGCAGTCGTCGTGGTCGCTTCGAACCAGGCCACAACGCTCTCGGCGTCTGCCGTCGACGCCGCGGGGAACGAGTCCGCATGCTCGGCCCCCTTCGTCTTCCTGCACGACACGAACCCGCCAGCGCGCCCCACGATCACGGCGATCAGCCCGGCGTCCCCGTCCTCCGTGCCCGCGCCGAACCTCACGGTCACGTCTGACGCGGGGACCACGGTCGAGATCTACCAGGACGCCGGTTGCGTCGGCGCGCCCGTAGCCACCGGCATCGCCGGGCCCGGGGGCGTGGCCACCGTCTCGGCGGCCGCCAAGGACAACCAGAAGACCTCGTTCTCCGCGCGCGCCATCGATCCCGCCGGCAACGGCTCGTTGTGCTCGGCCAGCGTGGACTGGACGCACGACTCGTTGGGCCCGAACGCCCCGTTGATCACGGCGTTCATTCCGAAGTCGCCCGGCAACAGCCTGAAGCCCACCGCCACAGGGACCACCGACGTGGCCACCACGGTCACGCTGTACGCCAACGACACGTGTACTCTCTCACTGTCTGCGGCCGCGGCTGCCACACCGGGCGGGACCTTCAGCGCCACCCTCACGGCGAACGTGGGGAGCAACGCCACCACGCTCATCTACGCCAAGGCCGTAGACACCGCCGGCAACAGCTCGCTCTGCGCGGCCGGCGTCCCGTACGTTCACGACGGGGTCGTCCCTGCGCCCCCGGTGCTCACCGGGACCGATCCGGCCTCTCCCAGCTCCGAGACTCGACCGATCATCAAGGGCACCGGCGAGGCCGGGGCCAGCATCGCGTTCTTCACCGACAACACGTGCTTCACGGCGCTCGGCGCTCCCGACCTGGTCGCCCCGGATGGGACCATCGCGGCCAAGCTTTCGGTCTCGGTCCCCACGAACAAGACCACGGTGATCTGGGGTCAGCTCACGGACGCGGCGGGTAACAAGTCGGCGTGCTCGACCACGTCCGTGTCGTACACGCACGACGGAACGGCGCCGTCCGCGCCAATCATCCTGTCGAGCGCCCCCCCCTCCCCCTCGAACACCAGCACGACCCCGACGCTCACGATCAAGACGGACGCGGGCGTTGCGTCAGTGCAGCTCTACACCGGGAACAACTGCAACACGCTCGTGAAGACCGTCACGCCGTCGGCCATTACGTTCACCGTGGCCACGACGGTGCCGCAGAACACCAAGACCGAGTTCACGGCGAAGGCGCTGGACGCCGCCGGGAACGCGTCGCTCTGCTCGAAGCCGGCCTTCATCTACATCCACGACAACATCCCGCCGGCGTTCCCTGTCTTCTACACGGGTCCGCTGATCACCCCGGGGACGGGAGGGACCGCCGCGGTCGCCTTCAACCAGGCCACCGACAACTTCACGATCCCGGCCAACATGCGCTACGAGGTCTGCCTCACGGACAAGTGTGGCGACACCTGCGCGCCGTGGAGCCCGATCATCGTGACGCTGCCGGGCAAGAACAGCGCGACGCTGACCGGGCTGGCTGCGAACAAGCGCTACTACGTGATCGTGCGCGCCCGCGACGAGGCAGGAAACCTGGACGCGAACGTCCTCGTCAGCTCCGTCATGATGCCGGGCAACAACATCGCGTCCGGCATCACGGTGGGCGGGGCCCGCAGCTGCGCCCACATCTCGGATGGCTCGAAGAAGTGTTGGGGGAGCGGCGTCCTCATCGACACGGGGCTCGTGGAGCTCGCGATCGGGCCGACGCACTGGTGCGGGCTGCACTCCGACGGGGGTGTGGTGTGCGCGGGCGAGAACGCTTCTGGCCAGCTCGGCGACGGGACCACGAAGATCCAGACCGTGCCCGTGGCGGTCCAGCTCGCGACAGGCGGCACTCTCACCGACGCGCGCACAGTCACCGTGGGCACAGCCCACAGCTGCGCGCTCACGGTGTCTGGGCGCGTCTTCTGCTGGGGCTACAACGAACACGGAGCGGTCGGCGCCGGTGCGGGCGGGAATGCGCTGAAGGCCGTCCCGGTCACCGTGGCTGGGGCGCCGCTCACGGGCGTCGTGGAGATCCAGAGCGGCAGCGAGCACAACTGCGCCCGCTTCGCCGATGGGCGCGTCTCGTGTTGGGGCTTCAACTGGGCGGGTCAGCTCGGCACCGGAGGCACCGGCGTGGAGTACGACCCGGTCCCCGTTCAGCTCACGGGCGCGAAGGGCTTCACGGATCTCGGCCTCGGCACCGACCACAGCTGCGGCGTGGCTTTCAGCGGCGATGTGTATTGTTGGGGCTACAACCTGAGCGGTCAGCTCGGCCTCGGCAGCGGCTCTCCCACGTTCGTGTACTCGCCGGCGCCGGTGGGGCTCACGGGCGCGCGCCTGGTCGCGGCGGGCGGACAGCACACCTGCGCCACCCTGGGTGGCGGGCAGCTCCGGTGCTGGGGGGCCAATGACACGGGCCAGGTCGGCATCGACTCCCTCGCCGCCACGGTCCAGACCCCGACCGCGGTGGTCGGGATTGCGAACGCCGTAGAGATCGCCTGCGGCGTCGGCCACGCCTGCGCCTTGCTAGGCACCGGCCAGATGTACTGCTGGGGCGCCAATGCCGGCGGGCAGCTCGGCGACGGCACCACGGTGCTCAAGCGCAAGCCGGTGGCCGTGACGCAGCTCTCGGGCCTCGTCTACCCGACGCAGCTGTCGCGAGGCGACGCGCACGCCTGCACTCGCATGTCGGACGGGACACTACGCTGCTGGGGCGACAACACCTACGGGCAGTGCGGAACACCCCCCTCCGCGGCGCCCGAGAAGATGGCGGTGCTCAGCAGCGTGGCCAACGCCACCCTCGTCGCCGCGGGCGGCGCGCACTCGTGCGCGATCCAGTCGAACGGCGCGGTCTCGTGCTGGGGACGGAACGATGCGGGCCAGCTGGGCCAAGGGACCGTCGGTTCTCCGCTCTCGGCGCCGGCCCTGGTCGATCTCCCCCTCGCGGCGCGAGATCTCGCGCTGGGCGGCGCACACACGTGCGCGATGTTGGTCGACGCCTCGCTTTGGTGCTGGGGCTCCAACGCTGCGGGACAGCTGGGCACCGGGGCAGCGTCCTCCGTGCCAGTGAAGGTCACCCTGGCCGCCGTGACCGCTGTCTCTGCCGGGACCTCGCACACCTGTGCGCTCGCCGGCGGCGCTACGAGCGGCGTCTACTGCTGGGGCGACAACACGCACGGACAGCTGGGGTGGAGCGGCGCGGGGGCCAGCACGCCCACGGCAGTCAGCTCCTTCGGCGCGGGCGCGCTGCCGAGTCGGCTCGCGCTCGGCAACAGCCATAGCTGCATCGTGAAGGCTGACGGGACGCTCGCTTGCTGGGGCCTCGGCACCACCGGCCAGCTGGGCAACGGCCTGGCCGCCAGCTCTTCGGCCCCGGTCACCGTGTCGGGGATCAGCAAGGCGCGCCACGTGGCCCCCGGGGGAACGCACACCTGCGCGGCCCTGTCGGGCGACACCGCCCGCTGCTGGGGCGACAACAGCACGGGGGCGCTCGGCATCAACAGCACCGCGCAGCAGAACACACCCGTCACGCTGTCGAACTTCGGGCTCATCCGGCAGGTCGCGTCGGGCAAGGGCGCGTCGTGCGCGCTCCGTTACGACGGCAAGGCCTACTGCTGGGGCGACAACACCTCGAACCGGCTCGGCATCGGCGACCTGGTCAACTCCAAGCAGCCCCAGCCCGTCCAGTGTCTGCCGTAAACGGTCTCTCGTAGTCGGTCTGCCGCGATCGGGCTCCCTTAATCACCGGCGCAGAGCGCCTCCCCGCTTGGCACTCGTTCGAGTGGCGACGCTCAGCGCCGCGCACGTCCGTCGGCGTCACAGGAGAGCGTCGGCGCCCCGAGCCGCTCGAGCACGGCCCCGCACTCTGCCTGCGCGCTCACGCCAGGGCTGGGGCGCGGCGTCTCTGGCGGAACGAACGGGAGGCCCGCCAGCTGGAAGTCCGGCGACGCGAGCAGGGCGGCGCAGGCCCGGCGCAGCGCTTCGTCTGTGACATCCTCCTGAAGCCCCCCCACCAACGCCTCCACCAGCGGCCACACCTCGGCGTCCAGCGGGCCGCCCAGGAGGCGGTCAGACAGAGCGGCCACGCCCTCGTCCACGGAGCCACCTCGACCCACGAGCTCGGAGATGAAGTCCACCGGGGCCTCCGCGAAGGGCGCCTTGCAAGCGCCGAAGGCGGCCTCGAACGCCAGCGTCTCCTGGAAGTTGTTGCCGCGGAAACCGGCCTCGCCGAAGAACAGGAAGAGCCCCAGGTCGCCCTGCACCACCGCCTCCTCGGGATAGGGCACCTCCTCGCCCGGGATCCCCGCGGAGAACGTCTGCGTGGGCTCGGGCCAGCCGAGCGCCGTGGAGATCGCGCGAAGCAGGGCGCGCGGCGGGTGGCGGGTCACGGCATCGCCGACGCTGTTGCCGCGCCGCTCGGGCACGGTCTCCGCGGTGACCCAGGGATCGAAGACCGCCGGGAACGGGTAGTCCTGGGCACACGTCCGCGGGTCACCCAGGACGGCGTACTGTTCGAGTAGTGCGGCCTTCACCACGGCGCGCAACGAGAAGCCGCCCTCGACGAACGCAGACGCGAGGCGGAGGAGCACGTCGCGCTGCGCCGCGTTCCGCGGGAAGAAGTTGGGCGTGGTGAGGTGTCGGCCGGTCACCTCGAGCCAGACGTGCTCCGCGAAGCTCAAGGCAGTGAGCCAAATCAGGGCCGCCTCCCCCGACAGGGCGCCGTCATCCGTCTCGAGCGGGCGGCCGCGCGTGGCTTCGATCCCCGTGCGGTAGAGCGCCTCGAGATCCCAAAGGCTAGCTCGTGGCCCGAGCTCGCGGCCGAGGTAGCCGACGTACCCGAGCGGGTCGTCCTGGATCGCGTCGGGCGCGACGAAGCCGCCGCAGCTCGCGGCGATCCCCCACGGCGCGACGCCCTGCCCCAAGGTGAAGAGGTCGTCCGCGCCGGGGTTGTAGTCCACCGCCAGGACGCCCGAGATCCGAAAGATCGCCGCCACGTCCAGGATCGAGCGGCCGAAGCTGGATCCGTAGAGCGCCTCCTCGAGGCGCGCGGGCACCTCCCAAGTGCGGTCCTTGACGGGGTCGGCGTTGCCGGTGACCGAGTACTCCGAGTTGTGACACGCGAGGCACTCCATGCGCCGGTTCAGGAAGCGCCGCTCGAAGAGGTCGGCGTGTACCTTCCGCCAGGAGCTCTCGTCGTTCGGGTCGTCCCCGTCGGGGACGAAACCCGACACCTGGACGAACGGCGCCACGCGAAAGACCACGGACACGTCGTCGAGCTCGAGCGCGCTCCTCAACAGATCCGTGAAGTTCCAGGTGCCGGGCGCGAACGGAGGCGCAAGGGGTCCCTCGTCTCGGATGTGCTCGGCGAGCGCGGCGGTGGCAGTTGGGAGGCTGGGGCCCTCGGTGCAGGCGCCGTTGTCGCGATAGCCGGCGCGAGCGAGGTAGAGCCAGTCGCGGAGCACGTCCTCCCAGACCGCCCGAAAGCGCGGA
>SXOO01000002.1 GCA_005776725.1 Pseudomonadota bacterium
CACCTGCACGGCGTCGGGGGCGATGCGCATCGCCATGTCCGAGGCGAAGAGCTTGGCGATCGCCGCCTCCTTGGTGGCCCGCCGCCCGCTGTCCATGATCCACGCGGACTGCCACGTGAGGAGGCGCGCGGCCTCGATGTCTCGGACCATGTCGGCGATGAGGAACTGAATCGCCTGGTGGTTGGCGATCGGCTGACCGAAGGTCTTCCGCTCCTGCGCGTACGCCACGGCGTGCGTCATGGCGGCGCGCGCGAGGCCGGTTGCCATGGCGGCGATCTTGGGGCGGGTCTTGTCGAACGCCTTCATGGCGATCTCGAAGCCCTGCCCCTCTTCGCCCAAGCGGTACTTCGCGGGCACCACCACGTCCTCGAACTGCACCGCCCGAGTGTCCGAGCAGCGCTGCCCCAGGTTGATCTCCTTGCGCCCCACCTGGATGCCGGGGAGCCCCGCGGGCACGATGAAGCCGGTCATGCCGCGGTGTTTCTTGGAGCGGTCGGTGACCGTGAGCACGAAGTACCAGTCGGCGACCGAGGCGTTCGTGATCCACATCTTGGCGCCGTTGATGACGTATTCGTCGCCGCGCCGGACCGCCGTGGTCTGGATGCCAGCCACGTCCGATCCGGCCCCGGGCTCCGTCACGCAGTAAGCGGCCAGCGAGAGGCGCTCGCTCATGGGCCCCAGGAACTCCATCTGCTGCGCGTGGGTGCCTCCCACGATGAGCGGCGCGGCGGCCAGGGCCGAGGCGTCCATGGCGGTGCCGATCCCTGTGCAGGCCGCCCCGAGCTCCTCGGAGATGAGGCACGCCTCGAAGGTGCCGAGGCCGAGGCCGCCCACCGACTCGGGGTTGGCGACGTTCAGGAGGCCGAGCTCGAAGGCGCGCTGTAGCAGAGGCCGCGGGAACTCCATGGTCTCGTCGTAGTGCCGAGCCAGGGGCGCCATCTCCTTCTGCGCGAACTCGCGGGCCGTCCGTTGAATCTCGCGCTGAACATCCGACAGGTTGAAGTCGACCATGAGCAATCCCTCCGAGGACGCGCGTTTCTACCAGACCCATTAGGAGCCTGACAGCCCCTCGTCATTCCGGCCGGAATGGGGTACCGTCGCGGCGCCAAGGAGAGCCGAGTGAACCGACTCAGAATCCCATCGTCACGTCCCACCGCCTTGCGCGCCGCGTTGTCGGCCGCCGCTGTCGCCGCCCTCACCTTCTCCGGGTGTAAAGGCGAAGAGAACACCTGCGACTTCTGGATGAAGCAGCTCAACAAGACCAAGAAGGAGAAGCAGGCCATCGAGAAGATGGGCGAGCTTGGTTGCCAGGCTGCGATCCCCACGCTCGAGAAGATGTGGGACGAGACGCTGTATCAGCGGGAGCTCCTGCAGTCGGTGAAGCAGCTCGGCGCCAGCGACGGCACCCTGACCATCGTCAAGAAGGCGCTCGAGGACGCGGACTACGGTCCCGTCGCGCTCACGATCGCCATCGACTGGAAGGTCAGCGGCCTCGACGCCACGCTCAGCGCGCTGCTGCGCTCGCCCAAGATGCTGGACCTGCGGCGGGACGCGCTCAACGCGCTTATCCGCTTGGGTTTCGCGGAGACGTCGGTCGACACCTTGTGGTGGCTGGCCGGCCAGGATCCGGCCCAGCAGGGCATCGAGGTCAACCAGAAGGCGGCTGAGGAGCTGGCGCGCATCGACTGGTCGAAGCAGCCGGAGGACGTCTCCAAGACCGCGGCGCAAATGCTGCTACGCACGCTGCTCATGCGCGACGCGAAGGGCGTCACGGCCCAAGCCGCGGCCCGCAACGCGCTCCGAGCCATCGGGCCGCACGCCGTTGAGCCGGTGCTCAAGGCCTTCCGCGGCGACGACTCGGAGCTCGACGAGTTCGCCGAGAGCCGCGGCATCCCGCGCTGGAAGTACACGCACGGCCACGAGCTCGTGGAGCTCCTGTGGGACCTCGGCGACGCGCGCGCGTCGAAGCCGCTGGCCGGCTCCATCGGCATGTCGCTGGACGCACCGCCGGACGTGGCGCGCCTCGACGAGAGCCAGCAAGAAGACTGGATCATCGCCAACCAGAAGCGCCTCGCCACCACCTCGGTGGCCGTCGGCGCGCTGCCCAGCGAAGACGCCGTCAGCGCCGCGGTAGAGATCCTGTCGCGCAAGGGGATCCCCCTGGACCCCGCCCAGTTCTCCAACGCCGGCCTCGCGCTGGCGCTCCAGGGCACGAAGTCGGCCCGCGAGCAGCTCTGGGCCCTCTTCCGAGAGGGAGACGCCGACCTGCTCCCGAAGCGCACCCGCCTCTACGAGCTCAAGGCCATGGTCGCGCAGGAGAAAGACAAGGAGAAGCGCGCCCCGCTAGCTTCCGAGCACGACAAGCTGCTCGACGAGCTGGAGAAGGCCGAGGTGTCGAAGGCCAAGTGGGTCATGAACCTCTCGGTCTCGCTCGGGCCTGGCGACGCCGAGTCCTTCAAGGCGGAGGTCACCGATCTCCAGAAGGGACCGCTGTCCACCGCCGGCAAGGCAGCGCTCCCAGCCGGTTACGCCGCCGCGGTGGCTGAGTGCAACGCGGACGCCTCGTGCTACCTCAAGATCCTCACCGCCGCCCAGGGCACGCTCACCACCATCCCCGTCACCATCACGAAGGCGGGCGAGGAGAAGGAGGTTGAGTACAAGCGGCTGATCGAAGAGGCCAAGCCCATCACCGCGGACATCGCGGCGAAAGAGGACGAGCTCACGAAGAAGTCCGAGGCGCTCACGCAGATGCGCACGGACTTCGACGAGTCCAAGAAGAGCAACACGAAGCTGAAGGAGCTCGGCCACAAGTCGCTTCAGGACTTCGCAGACATCTACAACGCCGAGCTCGAGGCCTACGACCTCGGGAAAGACGCGCTGAAGAAGCTCTACGAGAGCCGCAACGCGGTCATCGACAAGCTCATCCCCTTCGACGAGCGCCTGGTGGCCTCGCAAGCCGCGCTCCACAAGCTCGAGAAGGCGGTGCTCATGCTCGCGCACTTCCCGGAGGTGCGCGCCGAGGCGGTCGCTGCGATCACGGCGCTCAACAAAGAGGCGCGCGGGCTGCCGAAGGAGCAGGCCGGGTTCTTCCAGCAGCTCAGACAGTGGTCGATGATCACGCTGGACCGCATCACCACCAAGGACGACCTCCAGGCGATCGAGGACGTGCGGGCGATCGAAGGCAAGGACGGGCAGACGTACTTCTCGATCCGCCTCGACGCCATCGCCATCCGCTTGCGCCGCGCCGCAGGCGTCCCGCTGCAGCCGCCCACCAAGGCAGCGGCCGACGCGCCCGCGGCGGACCCCGTCCCGAAGTGAGACGGTTCGTCCCGAAGTGGGACGGAATCGGGGCGAGTGTCCCAACAGATTCAGATACTTGCAGGAGGCACACGCCGTGAACTGCGGAGCACCCCAGGAGGTGCTCCATGCGCGTGTTCTGTGTCGTGTTCGTCTTCGGCTGTCTCGAAGTGCCTTGTGAGCTAGAGAGGGAGGCCCCGCCCACCGTCGGCCGCGCGGACTCGCCGCGGTGCGACAAGGCGCCAGCGGCGGCGGTCCCGGCTCCGCCCAGCAACTGCCCATCAGGCGCTCCGGGCGAGCTCACCTTGAACGAGCTGCTCATCGATCCCGGCGGCGTCGACGTCAACGGCGACGGCGTGGCGTCTGCGTGGGATGACGAGTTCGTGGAGCTGGTGGTTCGAGCGGACGGGCCGCGGTCCTTCGGCGGGGTTCAGCTCCTCGTCGACGGCAACGAGCGGCTCACGCTCGACGACCGCTGCCTCCCCGGGGGCAGCGCGCTGGTGGTGTTCGGCGGCGGCGCCATGCCTGCCGCGCCGCCGTCGGCGACCGAGGGTTCGAGCGCCCCTGTGGTCACCTACGTCACCGCGCGTTCCCGGCTCGGGCTCTCGAACGCAGGCGGCGCGATCGTGGTGGTGGGGCCCGACGGGAGCTTCTGGGACGAGGCGTCCTGGGAGGGGGTGGAGGCGCGCCGCTCCCTCACTCGCCAACCGGAGCTGGACGGGGCGTTCGTGGAACACCCGGGGCCACCCGATGGACTCTCGGCATCCCCAGGCACGTGCGCGGACCTCGCGCCCTTCCCGAGCTGCGACGCTCCCACCCCGATGGCGAGCGCGGCGACCAGCTGCCAGGCGGTGGAGTACGGGGAGCTGGTGGTGAACGAGTTTCTGGCCGACCCCGGGACCTTCGACGTGAACGGGGACGGTGTCGCTGAGGCCAAGGGCGATGAGTTCATCGAGCTCATGGTCGTGTCGAAGGGGCCACGACGCCTCGATGGGGTCCGACTGGTGGTGAACGGGCAGGACCGAATCACGCTCTACACCGAGTGCCTCGCCCCCGGACAGAGCGTCTTGGTGATCGGCGGCCCGCCTGCCCCGAGCTCTGTTTGGGGAGACCCCGTGGTCGTGGCCGATCGGCCGCTCGGGCTCGCGAACTCCGGAGCTCAGGTGGAGCTGTGGACAGACATCGAGCCGCTCGAGCGGTTCCTCTACGGGCAGGCGACGCCGGGGGTGTCGCTGCGCCGACAGCCGGACGGGATGGGAGACCTCGCGCCGGGTTCGCCCACACCTGGAGAGTGCAGCGTTGGGGGACCTGTGGGGCTCGGGTGCGAGCGCCGCGCGGAGTAGCGGACCGCCCTACGGGGCCGGCGCCGCTCAGCGGAGAATGACCACTTCGTGGGGGCCGAGGGGGCCGAGTCGTACGCCGCTCGCGTCTAGGGTGAGCGGCGCGGAGCCCAGCTCGACGCGCGGCGCAGTGGGCGCGCGGGGCAGCAAGAGCTCTGGGGACGCGGCGTCGTCGAGGTTGGCGGCGACGAGGACGGTCTCGTCACCCGAGCGGCGCTCGAAGAGCAGCACGCCCGGCGCGCCCGGCACCGTGAGGCGCGCCGTGGAGCCCCGGCGGAGCGCTGGGCTGGCACGGCGCAGGGCCAGGAGCCGCCTGGTGAAGGCGAGGAGAGAGTCGGGATCCGCCAGCTGCGCCGCGACGCCCGGCACCGAGGGGTCGGCGGTATCTTCGGCCCAGGCGGACGACGCGGCGGTGAACCCGGCGCCGGGACCGCCGTCCCAGCGCATGGGCAAGCGCTTCGCCTCGTCCCCTCCGTGCGTGCCGTTGTCGAGGCCCAGCTCGTCTCCGTAATACAGCACCGGCACCCCGGGCAGCGTGAGGAGCAGGGCGAGCGCAACGTGGCGCCCGGCCTCGGTGCGGACGTCGGTGGCGAGCCGGTCGAGATCGTGGTTGCCCACGAAGGTGGCGAACAGCGGGCGGCCTTCGCCTCCGCCGGCCGCCAGGTCAGAGCCCGCGCGGAGAGCGGCGCAGAGCGCGCTGCCCAGGGCCGCCGCGGAGCCCAGGCGGAGGCTGTTCCGCACAGCGTCCTGACGGTCGAAGTCGAAGATCAGCTGCAGCTCGTCGGACGCGGCGTAGGTGAGCGACGTGGACAGGGTGGTCCACACCTCGCCCAGGAGGAGCACGTCCTCTCCCATCGCCGCGCGGAGCTCGCGCCAGAACGTGTGCGTGGCGGGCTGATCGGCTTGCCCCGCGCCCCCGCCGGTCTCGACCAGATAGCGGGCCGCGTCGAGGCGGAAGCCGGCGGCGCCCCGGTCGGCCCAGAACCGGCCAATGTCGCGCAGCTCGGCGGCTACCGCCGGCGTGGCCACGTTGAGGTCGGGCATGCCCTCCCAGAAGAGCGCGTAGTAGAAGCGATCACCCAGTGCGTGCCACACCTTGGCCGCGGGCTCCCAGGGGCGGCCCCAGCCGGCGGGCGCGTCGTCACGGAACACGTACCAGTCTGCCGTGGGCTCGGCGCCGCCCCGCTTGCCCTTCACGAACCAGGGGTGCTTGTCCGAGGTGTGATTGAGCACGAGGTCGAGGACGACCTTCATGCCCCGCGCGTTGGCCGCGGCCACGAGCGCGTCGAAGTCGGCGAGCGTGCCGTACTCCGGATTCACGTCGCGGTAATCCGTGACGTCGTAGCCGTGATAGCTGGGGGACGGGTGCAGCGGCATGAGCCACAAGGCGTCGACGCCCAGGTCCGTGGTGGTGTTGGGATCGCCGTCGTTCAGATAGTCGAGGCGCGAGATGAGGCCCTGAAGGTCCCCGATGCCGTCGCCGTCCGAGTCTTGGAAGCTGCGAACGAAGACCTCGTAGACCACGGCTTCGTCCCACCAGCGGGCGGGGACCGTGGCTGGGCCCTGGCACAGAGCGCCGTCGGGCGACTCTCCAACATCGGTCCCGCTGGCGCCCGTATCGAGAGGCACCGCCGCGTCGACCCGGTCCGGGAGGGTTGGTCCCGCGTCGGGGGCCGGCAGCTGCTGTTCAGGGTAGCGGGTCTGGGTGGACGTGCAGGCGGCCAGTAGCGCCGCGACCGCCGTCCGGAGGAGCCACGCCCCGACCGGGGTCGGGGGCGTGGTGCAGGGGCCACAGGCGCGTAGGCCGGGGCCGCCTGGGCGGGCGGACGATCCGGCGAATAGAGGCGCGTGCGCTCCTATCCGAGGATCGTCCCCCACGCTCGTGCTCAGTCGTCCTCGCGCTGGGCGTGGAAGTCCGGCACCACGATGGGCTGGCTCTTCTTGCCCTGCGGGATCTGGGAGAGGTCGATCTTCTCCCGGATGAGGTCGCCAAGGGTGGTGCCCTTGCGCGAGCCCTGCTTCTGGATGAACTCGCTCATCGCCTCGTGCTCCTGCACGCGCTTGATCGAGAGACCGATCTTGCGCTCCTGCGGGATGAGGCTGATGACCTTCGCCCGAACCATCTCGCCCTCTTGGAGGACGGTGCCGACGGTGTCGACCTTCTCCGCGCTGATCTCGGAGATGTGGACGAGGCCCTCGACGTCGTCCTCGAGCTCGACGATGGCGCCGAAGTCGAGCGTCTTGGTGATGCGACCCTCGACGATCTGGCCGATGGGGTAGCGGTGCTCGACCGTCTCCCACGGGTCCATGCCGAGCTGCTTCACGCCGAGGCTGAAGCGCTCGTTCTCCACGTCGATGTTGAGAACGACGGCGTCGATCTCGTCACCCTTCTTGTAGACCTCGCGCGGGTCCTTGATCTTGCCGGACCACGACAGGTCGGACACGTGGATGAGGCCGTCGATGCCCTCCTCGATGCCCACGAACACGCCGAAGTTGGTGACATTGCGAACGCGCGCGCGGATGTGCGAGCCCACCGGGTAACGGTCGGCCAGCAGCGTCCACGGGTTGACCTCGGTCTGCTTCATGCCGAGCGAGATGCGCTTGTTCTTGATGTCGACGTCCAGGATCACCGCGTCGACGTCGTCGCCCACGGAGAGCACCTTGTTGGGGTGCTTCACGCGCTTGGTCCAGCTCATCTCCGAGACGTGGATGAGGCCCTCGACCCCCTCCTCGATCTCGACGAAGGCGCCGTACTCCGCCATGGAGACGACCTTGCCGGAGACGCGCTGGCCCACGTTGTACTTGCGGTCCACGGAGACCCACGGGTCGTCCGAGATCTGCTTGAGCCCGAGCGAGACGCGCTCCGACTCGGGGTCGTACTTGAGGACCTTGACCTTGATCTCGTCGCCCACCTCGAAGAGCTCGGACGGGTGGTTGACCCGGCCCCAGCTCATGGCGGTGATGTGGAGGAGGCCGTCGATGCCGCCGAGGTCCACGAAGCAGCCGTACTCCGTGATGTTCTTGACGATGCCCTCGACCAGCATGCCGACCTTGAGCTTGTCGAGCGTCTGGCGCTTCAGGTCTTCGCGCTCCTTCTCGAGGAGGGCGCGGCGCGACAGGACGATGTTCCCGCGCTTCTTGTTGAACTTGATGACCTTGAACTTGAAGGTCTTCGAGATGTACTGGTCGAGGTTGCGCACGGGACGCAGGTCGACCTGCGAGCCCGGGAGGAACGCCTTGACGCCGATGTCGACCGTGAGGCCGCCCTTCACCCGCCCAGTGATCACGCCCTCGACGAGGTCGTCGCGCTCGCACGCCTCGGAGATCTGGTCCCAGATCTTGAGCTTGTCGGCCTTCTCCTTCGAGAGCTCGACGAGACCGTTGTCGTTCTCGCGACGCTCGAGGTACACGTCGATCCGGTCGCCCACCTGGACGCCGAGGGCGCCATCGGCCCCACGGAACTCGTCGAGCGGGATCTGGCCCTCCGACTTGTAGCCGATGTCGACGGTGACGAAGTCCTTGCCGATCTCAAGGACCTTACCCGAGTAGATCTCCCCCTCACGGATTGCATCCGACTGGAGGAACTCCTCGAGCATTTTTCCAAAATCTTCGTCGACGTCCGGCAGTTGCTTGAGCTGGGAGGCGGCCAAGGCACCCTCATGAAGGAACGGGAAGACTCGCGCTGCTCGGTCGTCGCGTCTGTGCGAGCCGAACATCGGGAGGCAACGTGTTGATTTCGCTGGCACCAGACCACCCGGAGCCCGCGAGGCGGCGGAACCTACAGAAACCCGCGTTCGAAGTCAACGCCTGTTCAGTGCAGGACGCAGTGTTGGGGCGGGTTTGTGCCCTATCGCGAGCGCTGGGCTGACCGATGCGGGGGGATGACAACCCCCGGCGGCCGCGTTAGGGTCCGCCGCCACGCCCACGGAGACCCGGATGACTCAGCTCCCCCGCCCCGACCGCTATCAGATCGTCACGCTGCCCGGCGACGGTGTCGGGCGAGAGGTCACCGATCAGGCGGAGCGCGTGCTCGAGCGGGTGCAGCGGGCGGGTGTCCGGCTCGAGGTCGAGCGCATACCGTGCGCGGGCTCCTATTACGTAGAGCACGGCAAGGAGTGGCCGGATGGCTCCTTCGAGCGGTGCAAAGGCGCAGACGCGATCCTCTTGGGGGCGATCGGGCATGTGGGCGCCAACGGGCAGCCCGTGCGGCGCGCCGACGGGGAGCTCGCGGGCTACGAGCAGGTCATCGGGCTCCGCACCAAGCTCGACCTCTACGCGAACCAGCGACCGGTCCGCCTCTTCGCCGGCATCAAGCACGGGATCTCCGGCGAGTTCCGCGAGATCTGGGCCCCACGCAACGTCGACATGGTGATCTTCCGGGAGAACACCGAGGGGGCCTACGCGCCCGGTGAGTTCCGGCTCGAGCGCGGCGGCGCGGTGGAGCTGGTGGTGTCGCCCACGATCTGCACCTTCAAGGGAGCCGAGCGCATCGCACGCCGGGCCTTCGAGCTGGCCCGCCGGCGGCACGGCGCACCCAGCGACGGCAAGCGCCGCGTGACCTGCGTGGACAAGAGCAACGTCATCCGCGCGCACCGCCTCTTCCGCGACGTGGTCCGCGGCGTGGGGGCCGAGTACCCGGAGATCGAGCTCGACTACGCGTACGTCGACGCCTTCACCGTGGCGCTGGTGGCGCGCCCCGAGCGGTGTGACGTGGTGGTGGCGCCGAACCTCCCGGGCGACATCGTCACCGACCTCGCTGCCTTCATCCAAGGCGGCATGGGCATGGCGGCCAGCGGCAACATCGGCGACCACCACGCGATGTTCGAGCCGATCCACGGCTCCGCGCCCGACATCGCCGGGAAGAACCTGGCCAACCCGAGCGCCTCCATTCTGTCGACGGCGATGATGCTCCGCTGGCTCGGCGAGCGATACGCCGACGATGCCGCCAGCCGGGCTGGGGATCTGGTGGAGGCCGCGGTGGAGAGCGCGGTCGTGTCCGGCGCCGCCTGCACCCGGGACCTCGGCGGCTCGAAGACCACCACCGAGGCTGCCGACGCCATCCTGGCGCGCCTCGACGCCACGCTCTAGGGCAGGGACGGACACCCGCGAGGCGTCCGGAGCGGAGCGCCCCCAGCGGCGTCCGCGTTAGCGACGCGTCAGGTGATTACCATCGGCACCAGGACCACCTGGCCCGACCGCTGGTCCACTCGGAACCGAACGTGTTTACACGGCAGGCTGGTGCGGATCCGCCGCTCCTGGCGGACGACCTGCTCCACGAACCGGACGTACGTAATCCCGCCCTCCGACTTGCCACCCTTGACGCGCCGGAACTCGTCGTAGAGGCGCTTGAAGTACGCCTCCGCCGGCTCCGTGAGGGCGTCCTGGGCGAGGACCTCGGCCTCGCTCGCCACGATCACCTCCGACACGCCGCTGGCGGGACCGCCTTCGCCCATCGTGCGGACGTCGCTCTGCTTCCACGGCTTGGTGTCGTCGTCCTCGGTGATGGGCTTGCCCAGGAGCACCGCCATCATCAGGTTGAGGCTCTGTGCCATGGAGGACGGGAGCTGCTCGGGGTAGTCGTAGGGGAACTCGTAGTCGAAGTTGCCGTTGATGACCTCGTGAAGGCCAGAGTCGATGCGCTCGAACGGCCGCATGTGGTTCCGGATGAGCACTACGAAGAGCACCACGCCAAGGACGAAGACACCCACGCCGAACAGCGGGATCAACGACTGCAGCGACGCGAGCGCGCCCTCGAACTCGGCGCGGGGCACGGCAATTACTACGCGCAGCTGCCGATACGCGGGCCCCAGCCCGTCGGCGCCGGCGCGCGCCAGCCCCTCGGCGTCGGTGGTCTCACCGCGCGCAGCATAGGGGACGCTGACGCCCAGCCAGTCGTCGCTGGCCACGAGGTGCGTCTTCATGCGGGCGTCCACCTTCGCGCTCGCCAGCATGAACTGGTAGTCGGCGCGCTCCATGGTGGATTCGATGGGCTTGTCGTCGAGGATGTAGGTGACGTCGCGGCCGAACAGCGACTGCTCGGCGTCTACGAGCTTCTTCGTGACGGAGTGCCCGAGCATCACGGCGCCCACGAAGCGGGAGTTGGCCCCGACAACCGGCATCACCGTCACGAGGTAACGCGCCTCTCCGGTCTCGCGGAAGGTCAAGACGTCGAAGTAGGCCGGCGAGGGCTGCCCTGGGACGAGGAGGGACTTGGCGCGAAGCACCGTGTCGGCGAGCTCGCTTCGGAAAGACCAGCCGTCGTTCTGCGCATGCGCGAGCCCGATCCCCTGGCTATCGAACACCATGACGACGTCGGGGAGGACGTCCGCAGCGGAGCCCTGGAGGACCCGCTCGAGCGCGGAGCGGAGGGCAGCGTAGCTGAACTCCCAGTCGCAGCGAGTGCTCCCGCGGCCAAAGCAGTCGCGGAGCTGCTTCTTGATGCGGACCTCGGTGTCCGGCACCGCCCCGCCGTTACGCGCCTTGTGGCGCTCGGCCATCGCGTCCGAGAAGGCCTTGAAGGTGGTCTCTCCGAAGCGCTCGTCGGCGAGCTTGGCGCGACGCTCATCGAAGGCGGGGTTGGCAGGGTCGCACGGGACGCCCTCCTCCGCGGAGCAGATCACCTTGTCGATCTCGACGAAGTCTTTGCGAAAGTCGGCCAGCAGCTCCAGGGCGTCTGCGACCTCGCTGGCGGCCAGGCGCGTGCCAAGCTCCTTCATCCGGCGCTCGCGCAGCTCGCGGGTGGCCTCGTAGAGGTTGGGGATGGACTTGAGCGACGCCTCGGCCAACGAGACGGCAGCCTGACGCTCCTGCCCAACGGACAACATCATTCCCACGACGCTGAGCGCGATGAGTAGGAAGTATAGGAGGCTCACCTTGACGTTGAACATGTCGGCTCCGAACGCTCGCCTGGGTGTCGGGACCTTCGTCTCGCAGCACCGCTTGCTTTAGACGTATATATCCCCGAAGCGCCCCCCGCCTGTCAGTAATGACTGACGGAACCCTCTACGCGGAGGCGCTGGAGCGCCCGCCGGAACGCCCACGCCCCGAGAGGGCCGCAGATGGCCGCGAAGCCGAGCAGCACCACCAGCTGGGACGCGATCTGTTCGACGCCAGCGCCACCGAGCGCGCCGCGGAGCGCCTCCAGCGCGTGCGTTAGCGGCAAGAGCCACGCGAGCGGCTGGAGCGGCTCAGGGAGGGCCGTGATGGGGTAGAGGACGCCGCCGAGGAGCCCGGAGAGGCCGAGGAGCAGCGCTGTGACCGGCTCGAAGGCCTTGAAGACGAGCACTGACGCCGCCGACAGCAGCCCAAGCGCCGCAAAGGCCACGAGCGAAGCGGCCACCGCGAGCGCGAGCGCCCCCCACGAGACGTCGAACGTCGCTCCGAGCGCCAAGCCGAGGACCGCGATGAGGGACACGCGCGCCGCAGACCACACCATCCGATAGGCGGCGGAGCCCGCCGCGATCGTCCAGCGCGGGGCCGGGGTGGCCAGCATGGCCTCCAGCGTGCCCAGCGTCTGCGCCAGGCGCAGCCCTCGGCTCATCCCGGTGAGCGAGGTCATGAGGTAATCCAGGGCGGCCACGCCCACGAGAGCGAAGGAGAAGTACGCCGGCCCCCGAACATGGCGGCTGAGGAAGTAGATCGACAGGACGCTGCCGAACAGCGTCACCAGCTCGCGCACGAGGACGAGGCGGTACGTGGTGGCGTCGAGCGCGTCACGCCGCAAAAATGCGCGCAGGACGCCGGCGCTGCTGGGTAACGCGCTCAAACGACCTCCTCGAAGACTTGCGAGAAGGCGGGAGCGACGGCGTCCCAGGCGCCGGTGGCCACGACCCGGCCACGGGAGAGCACCAGGAGCGCCTCGCAGAAGTCGCGCATCTCGCTGAGGTCGTGCGTGGCGTACACCACGGTGGCGCCTCGGCGGCCGAGGAGCTCTTGGCGAACGAGCTGCCGCAGGCGCGCGGCGCCGCCCGGATCGAGGCCTCGCGTGGGTTCGTCCAGCAGCACCACGCGCGGCTCCCCGAGCAACGCCCGGGCCAGCGAGAGCCGCTGCTTCATGCCTGTGGAGTATTCGCGGACCGGCCGGTCGGCGGCTTCGGCGAGCCCGACCTCGGCGAGCGCGGAGGTGATGCGAGCGGTCGACGCGCCGTTCAGCGCGGCGAAGAAGCGGAGGTTCTCGCGCCCGGTGAGTCGCCAGAAGTGGCTCCGCTCGTCGCTGACCGCGTAGCCGACCTGGCGTCGATATTCTGCGTCGTCGTCGTCGGGGCTCCTTCCTAACACGGCCAGCTCACCCGAATCGCGGACGACGAGGCCAGCCAGGATTCGAAGGAGTGTGGACTTGCCGGCGCCGTTCGGTCCCACCAGGCCCACGAGCGTGCCGGTGGGGACCTCGAGATCGACGCCGTCGAGGGCCTGCACGCTGGCGCGGCGGGGTCGACCTCGGAGCAGGTCACCCAGGCTACGTTCTGGCACGAACGCCTTCCGGATCCCTCGTCCCGAGATCACGGTCCCAGCGCGTCGAGCTCCGCCTGGATGCGGCCGGCCCGTGCGTCGCCCGGCGGAACGATCAACTTCGCGTCGCGCAGCAGGCGCCGTGCCTCGGCGGTGTTGCCCGCGCCACGCGCCGCCTTGGCCTTCTGGATCAGGCCATCGGCAGCCGTGGACAGCTTGTCCGCGATCATGCGAGCGCCGCTGTGACTCTTGTCGAGCTGAAGCGCCTTGCGCGCCGCCTTGGCTGCCTCCCAGTTCCGACCCGCCTGGAACTGCGTGCTGGCACGGTGGGCATACATGTTGGCGAGCACCTTCTTGATCTTCCCCTGGTAGGCGCCCGACACACGGCGGTCGTCGATGAGCGCGTCGGACAAGGCGGTGATCGCAGCGATGTCTCGTAGCTGCTGCGCAGCGGCGTTGCCGTCCGCGTAGTGCTTCTGGAACTGCTGGATCGAGCGCGCCAGCTGCTTGGCCCGCCCGCGGTCCTCTTCGGTGAGGGCGGGGTTGGTCGCGGCGCGCGTGAAGATGCCGATTGCGCCGGCGAAGTCTCCGGCCGCGTAGGCGCGAAGCCCTTTGGCCTTGTCGAGCGCGGGCGGCGCTCCGGGTGCCGTGGGCACGGGCGCTTCCGGGACCGGTGCCTCGGCGGGGCCCGAGACCGGGAACGCGATGCGCAACGCGCCCTCGGAGAGCTCGACGACGGTGATCGTGGCGGTGACGGGCTCGCCGCCCGGGACGGGGATGGTGGCCTCCACGACGTATTGTCGGAGCGAGCCCCACTGCTCGCTGCCCTCGAGCTTCTCGGGCTCGGTGACCTCGCCCAGCGTCGTGCCCTTGTACTCCTTACGAAGTGCCTCGAGACCAGCCGCCATGGCCGCCACCTCCTTCCGACACTCCTCCTGGAAGGCCGCCGCCGCCTTCTGGCAGTCGGCCTCGGCCACGAGCAGCTTGACGGCATCGGTGTCGCGCCGCGCCAACACGTGGCCCAGGAACTCGGACGCGAGGAGCTTCAGCGACTCGAGGAACTTCGCCTCGGGAGATGCCTCGGGAGCCACCGGGGTGGGCGCGCCCACCTTGCCGGCCGCGGCGTCCCGGGCCTGTGCCGCGAGAGCGGCCGCCTCGGCGGCGTACGGTGACTCGGCGGGGATCTGCGCCGCCAACGTGATCACCGTGGTGTAGTTCTTGGCCGCCATGGCCTGGACCTGGCTGTCGTAGATCAACCTGTGTCCGGAGGCTGCGGCGATCGTCTTGATGAGCGCCTGCACCGACTGGGCGGGCGCGCCGGCCTGAGCGGCGAGGACCAGCTTGGACTGAGCCTCCGTGAGCTTCTTCTCGCCAACGAGGAGCCGAGCCTCCAGGAGGAGCTGATCGCCAGGGCCTCCGCCGGCCTCAATGACAGGAGGCGTACCGGCGTCGACGGCGGCCGGCTCGGTCAGGTCGGCCGAAGCAGAAACATCGTCGGGCTGCACCACCTCGGCAGCGGCGGCCACTCCGAGCTCCGCGTCCGCTGCGAGAGAAGCGTCCTCCGCGTCGAGCCCCTCCACATCCGGAGCGTCTCCCGGGACCTCGGCGTCAAGAGACACCTCCGCCAGCAGGTCGGCGTCCGCCGCGACCGCCTCCACGTCCTCGACGTCGGCGTCCGCCGAGACCTCCTCTGCGTCCTCCACATCGGCGGCGACCACATCCTCGACGAGCGCAGCGACCACCACATCGGGCGTCGCTTCGGCCGCTTGGACCACGTCCGGCGCCTCGGGTGGGGGCTCGGGCGCGATGTGAGGCTCAGCCTTCGGCTCCTCCGCTTCGGGAGCGGGCGGCACCGTGGGTTCCTCGGGCGCCGGAGGATCGATGGCAGGAGCCGCTGCCACGGGCGCGGGCGCCGCGGCGCCGAACAGGCTCCACCAGCCCAGAGCCTGCCCGGTGAAGACCACGGCAACGCCCAGGCCAACAACGACCAACCCGACGACCAGCGGTACCCACGAGCGCGATCCGCCGCCTGATGAGCCCGCCGGCTTCGGCCGCAGCTTCTGGGCATCGGCCCCCACGTTGGGAGCGGGCGCGCCCACATAGCCGAAGTGGAGGAGCGTGGTGCCCACGGAGATCTGGTCGTCCTGCTCGAGCAGGGCGTTCTTGACCCGGGTGCCGCCGACGCAGGTGCCGTTCTCGGAGCCGAGGTCGATGAGCGTGAAGCGGCTGTCTCTGCCCTCGACCTTGAAGTGGCGACGGGAGGCGGAGGGGTCGTTGAGGACCACCTCGCACTCGAGCGAGCGACCGACGTGGGACACGCCGTCGCCGATGAGGAAGCGGCGCCCCTCGTCAGGTCCCATGAGGACCGTGAGCACGCCCTTGGGGCCCGACGGAGCCCTCCGTGACCCAGCGCCGGAACCCGCTAGCGGCGACTCCGCCAGCTGAGTCCGATCCTCGCCTGTGTTGGCAGCCGACGTATCGAAGGCCGTCTTCTCCTCAGGCGGCTCCGCCGGCGGTGGACGTCGGGGAGGGCCGCCCCGCGGCGGCTCGGTCGGAGGGCGGCGCTCTGACACAGCTTAGTCTCCGACGCCGTCTAGCGTGATGCTGAGATCTCCCACGGAGCCAGTCTCGGCTTCGTCATCGCTGGTGGCCAGGACGATGCCGGTGATCGTGCCCACGACGGCCGCGGTTCCGACGCCCACGATGGTCCAGAACCACCAGGTCTTGGTGATTGGGACCTCGGTGTCCTTCTTGCCCACGTCGGTGAACATGTCCTTCATCGGGTCGATCACGACCTCGCCGCCCACGTCCGCGCTCTCCTTCATGACGGCGTCCGAGATCTCGCGCGGCGGGGCGCCGAGGCTGTCAGAGCCGGCGGTCTTGAGCTCCACGGCAGCGCCGAGGGCGTTGGCGAGCGTGTCCTGGATCGTCTTGTAGAAGTTCGCGTCGCGAGCGATCGACGCCTGCAGCGGGCGCGTGTTGCCGCCGAGATCGCGGACGAAACCGTCGATCTCGAAGCCGTTGGCGGACAGCGCGGCGCGAACCACGAGGGCCTCTCGGGCGTCGACGGCCTTCATGAGCCCCTCGGCGGCGCGGCCGAACTTCTGCGGGTTGAGGCTGCGCGTAACCTCGGCCAGCGCGCGATCGAAGTCGGACTTGTTCGTGGCCGCCGTGAGCGGCGCCTCAGTGGCGACACGGCCGCCGTCGGGGACGATCGCGGTGCTGGACCAGCGCAGGTATCCGTCCTTGGAGACCTCCACGAGGTGGCTGCCGGCCGGGACGCTGGACAGCGTGATCGGCGTATATCCCTTGAACACGCCGTCGAGGGTGACCTCGGCGGAGTCCGGCGTGGAGCGCACCTCGATGTTGCCGGGCGACCGGCTGTTGATGTCTTGCTTCGCGAAGTCGAAGACGTTCTTCACGTCCACCGAGTAGGCGTACTCCACGGGCTTCTGCTCGGGGTAGAGCAGGAGCGAGCGCTTGATCAACTCGGTGGCCTTGGTGGTGTTGCCACCGAAGAACGCAGCGATCCCGAAGCCCTTGGCGACCTTGGCGTGCAGACGCACCGAGCCGACGCCCGGGTTCTGGGCGAGGAGATCGAAGGCGCGCTCGAAGCGGGTGAGCGCGCCGGTGCGGTCGCTGGAGTCCAGGGCGCGGAAGCCCTCCTCGGTGAGGCGCTCGGCCTCGGCGCCGGCGTCCGGGTTGCCCGACGGGGCGCCGGACCGGACCACGACCCCGGAGAGCTTGGCCATCTCGGCGCGCAGGATGGTGCTCATCACCGCGGCGGCTTGAGCCTGGCCGTCGTCTCGCGGAACGACGAAGCACGCGACCGAGCGACCCTCGGCCGCCATGGCGGCGGTGGAGAGCAGCATCGCGTTGAGGAAGGCCACCGCGGTGGCCCCGACGAACGCCCTGAAGGAGAGTGCGGTGCGCATGGATCAGTCCCTGGCCACTGGCAGGAGGTTGGACGGCGTATAGACCTCGAGCGCGCCGGGGGCGTCCGACCGCATGTCGTCGGCGCTGGCGACGCCACCGGCGATGAGCACGGTGTCGTTGTCGAGCAGGATCGAGCCCATGCCGCCTCGGGCCAGGAAGGCCTCTTCGGTGGACGGAGGATCTTTGAACCCGGTGTACGTGGCGTCTGCGCCCGTACCGGAGCCGTCGAGGAACCGGATGTTGTCGGTGGGCGCCAGGTCTCCGGTGCCCGTGAAGCCGCCGAGCACGACCAGGCGGTCACCAGCGGGTGCGGCGGCCGTGTGGAAGTAACGACCGACCCGGAACTCGGGGAGCGGCTGGGCGTCCACGTTCACGCGGGCGCCGTCCTCGCGGACCGTGAGGAGCCACGAGTTGTTCGCCGCGGGCCCGTCGAAGCCGCCGCCGTTCCAGGCGACGCCGCCGATCATGGCGAAGCGCCCATCGCCGAGCGGCGTGAGGCTGGGGAAGGACACCCGGGGGACATCGCCCTGACCGTTGTCCGGGTAGTTGAAGACGCCGCCCGAGCCGGCGCGCTGCTCCGTGGAGCTGCGGTAGACCTCGACCACGCGGTCCTTGCTGCCGCCGACGAAGAGGAGGCGCGTGGTCTCGCCCTTCGACACCGTGGCGACCGCGCCGCCCGCCCGGTACTGGAACGGGAAGTTCTTGGAGGCCGGGAGGAAGGCGCCGGAGTCGCCCTCGGCGCCGTCGAACACGTCGCACTCTTTGTACTCGGGGGGCTCGTCCGCCCCCCACGGGCCGCCGTCGCAGACGAGGATCAGCCCGTCGCTGGCGATCTCGGCCACCGTGGGCATGAAGCGCTTGGCGCGCATGACCGTGTTCTCGAGGCCCGAGCTCACGAAGGCGCCGGTCTCGGCGGGGTTGGTCCCGGTGTCCCACTCGAAGATCTCGAGCGAGCTGAGCGCGTCGGCCACGTCGAAGCGAAACGGAAAGCCGTTCGTGTTGGCGGCGTCGAAGGTGAGCTTCGTGGCGCCGCCGAACAGGATCGCCCGGGTCTTCGTGGGGGTGCGGAACACCGCGGCGGCGTGCCCACCGCGCGGCGAGACCATGCTGTTCGACACCTTCCGAAGCGAGCCCGAAGCAGCGTCGTATACGAAGGCCTTCCGGCTGCCCTCATTGGTGACGTAGTCGATTGGGCCCGTGCCCTGGACGGCCGTGAACCCGCCAGAGATGAGGTAATACCCGGCCCCGAGCTCGGTCACGGCCGGGTGGGTGCGGTGGGTGTATTCGTTGTCGCCGGCGGGACACGACGCCCCGCCGAAGCGGGTCAGGGCGACCTGGACGGGGTTGGTGCGGCCCTTCTCCACGAGCACGCCGCGACGGCGCCCGAAGAACTTCGTTTCGCTGCCTACCAGGCCTGCAAGGGTGACGGTGGCGTCGCTGCCCTCGGGGACGCCGCCCACTCCGACGCGACCGCCGGACACGCTGGCGCGCTCGGCGTAGATGCGCTTGCCTTCGGAGTCTTGGACGGTGACCTCGACGGTGCCGACCTCGCTCAGCGCGGTGGCCTGACCGCCGCATGCGGAGAGCGCCGAGGCCTTGAACGCGAGCGGAACCCGCTCGGGCTCCGCCGCCTCCATGCAGCCGACGGCGAGGCCTGCCGCCGCCGCGGCGACGAGACCGCGGCCGAGGCCGAGCAGCCGCGAAAGCGCCTGCCGTTGCGCGGTGAGGTGCGGGACTGCCCCCGCGTCGCAGCTCAGTGGGGAGTGAAGGTATCGAGCAGCCACGTATCGTTCACCTTGTGCAGGAGGTAGGGCGGGTTCGAGCCGACGGGTGGGCTCTTGGCGACGAAGATCCGGACCTTGTCCGGTCCCTCCGGGCGCCGCTCGCAGATGTCGAATGTGGGGTTGTTCTGGCCGTAGACCAGACGCAGAAACGGGGTTCCGCGAGCCGACTTCCACCAGTAGCGGCGGACGTCGTCCTCGCGCTGCATCTGCGGGTTCACGAGGGCCAGAAAGTCGCGGAACCCAGCCTCCTCGTCCTTCGACAGGATGGCCTGGAAGGCGAGATACAGCGTGCCCTCGGGGGTGGAGCGGTCGCCCTTCTCGATTCGTTGGGGCTTCGGGCAGTTGAGGTAGGTCCGCGGGGCGCCGTCCTGCCCATTGACGATGATCTTGCCCTGGCTGCCGTGCTTGCTGTCCGTGGGGCCGGACATCCCGGCGTCCCGCATGATGGTACCCGTCTCTTCGGGCGTGTCGCGCCGGCAGGCCGTCCCGAAGATGGCGAGGACGAACGCGGCCAGCAGGGCGAGGGAGCGGGTCGGCATTTCGTGGGACGAGCCTCCGGGAAAGGGCGCCGAGACGTTATCACCCGTCGCGCGAGATCGGCAACCTCCGGCCCCAAAGCGGCAGAGCGCGGCGCGGGCGGCGCGGGTGGCGACTTGGGCTAACGGAGTGGCGGCGGCCCAGGGCGGGGCACCGACCTCGGAGAGCTTCACTTCGGGGCCAGCACCGCGCGCTCGAAGCAGCAGAAGTATGGGAGGGAAGCGGGGAGCGTTGCGGAATCTGTCCCCGAGAGGGCGAGGCTGCACGGGCCGCTGATCCCTACGGCGAATAGGTTCTCCGCGGCGGCGTTGAGTTCGGCGACCCAGAATTCTGTGATCTCGACGAGGCCCAGCTTCGCGCAGGTGGCCCGGACTTCATGGAAAGAGCACAGCCGCGCCCCACGCTCGCCGCATAGATCGCGCGAGATGCCCCACGTCGTCTTCTCCTGGAGGGACTGATCGACGCAATAGCCGTTGCCTTGGACGGTCCCCTCCGGGCAGGTGGTGATCTGCGTCAACAGCGCGTGCGCGACCTCGAGTTCAGCTTCAAGCGCCTCCGCGTACTGCTCGGACGCCGTGAGCCGCTGCTCGGCGCTTTCGAGGCGCCCCTCGAGAGCATCGAAGCGTTTCGTCGAAGCGGCTGACGCCTCGGCGATAGTGGGCGCGCCAGGGGTGGTATCGAGCGGCGTGTCTCCGCCCGTGCGCGCGGCCGCCGACTCCGCCACAGCCCTGACCAGTAGCAACTCGTCGGCGACACGGACCAGCTCGGCACCTTGGACGCTGCTGGCCGCCTGATTGGCCTCCAGTGCGGCCTGGACGTGAGTCACGCTCTCAAGGCCGCTGATCGGGCTGAGCTTGACCTGGGCTGCCTTGACCTCCTGCTCCTCGCCGCAAGCGAGGCTCGTCGCTGCAAACCACAGGAACTTCGCGCGTTTCACGGCGCCGCGGGGCTGAGTTTGCGTTTCCAAAGGAGCTCCTCATGGCGAATCCAGGTAGACGTTGTCGCCGCGCCAGTCGCGAGGCGCGTCTGGATACTGGGCGAGAGAACGGCCGCGGTCGAGGCGGATTCAGGGCCAGACACGGCGAGTTCGGTCACTGCGCGAGCGGCAGTCAGCAGGAGCTGGCTGCACCCCCCCCACGCGCTGACACAGCTTGCGGCCTCGATCCCGTTGCCGGCGGTGTCGCAATTGTCAAAGGCAGGGAGGAGGTAGGCCGCGGCCGTCCCGAACGGTTCGGCCTCGGGCAGCACGAGACAAGTGGCCCGCGACCGGACGACGACTGAGGCCCATACCGTCGTGCCGGCCTTGAGCACGGCGGCGCCGCCGACCGCGCCGACCACGGCCCCGTAGTCCGTGGGCCCGTTGCGCAGCTGCGTCTCAGTCGGAAGCTCGACCGCCGACTCAGACTGACTCGCGATCGGCCAACACCCGTCCGCACTGGCCTCGCACGTCCCTATCGCACACGAGAGGTTACAGTTCGTCGAAGCTAGGGTCGTGCCCAGGCGTGGCATCCAGGAGCGCCGAAGCGTGATCGGCCCGGGCGGGGGCGTGGTGAGTAGCAAGTCGAAGTTGAAGGGGTTCTCCACCTTGTACTTGAGGACGCGGACGCCCTTCATCCTGTCGTAACTGGCCGCAGGCCCCGCGTTCGAGGCTGAGAACGCCGCGTCGGCATTGCCGTATCCGGCGAGTGACTCGAGATCGGGGGCGTCGGGTAAGAGGGATTCGGGAGTGATGATGGGCGGAGGCGCGATGAGCTGCAGCGAGATCGTGTACTTCTTGATGGTGCTGTTCCCCGCGTTGTCCTTGACTCGGAACCACACGGCGTTCGGCCACTTGGTCGTGCCGTAGTCGGCGGCCGGCGGGAGAACGCTCGGGGAGCTCAGGAGCACGCCCGCCCCGGTCTGTCCG
>SXOO01000080.1 GCA_005776725.1 Pseudomonadota bacterium
CCAGAAGATCCCGGTGACGATCCTCTCGCGGTGCCAGCGCTACGACTTCAAGCGAGTCCCGCTCTCCCTCGTCAAGCGACACCTCGACGATCTGCTCACGCGCGAAGGCGTGAAGATCGCCGAGGAGGGTGTGCGCATGGTCGCGCGCGAATCCGAGGGGTCCATGCGCGACGCGCTCAGCCTCCTCGACCGCGTGATCAGCTACGCCGGCACGGAGGCCACAGGGGATGACGTAGCCACCTGCCTCGGCATCGCCGATCGGCAGTGGGTGTTCGAGCTCATGAAGGCCCTCGTCGGCGGGAACGCGTCCGGCGCGCTCGCGGTCGTCGCCAACGTGAACGAGTACGGGCTCGACCTACGCGCCTTCGCTGAGGAGGCCCTCGAGACGCTCCGCGACCTCGTCGTGGTGAAGATCGCCGGCGCGGACGCGCGCGCCACCGACCTCTCCGACGCCGAGGCGCGTGCGCTCGCCGCGCTCGGCGCCAACCACCATCTCATCGCCCTGCAGCGCATCTTCCAGATCCTGCTGAAGGCCGTCGACGAGATGGCCGAGTCACGCCACCCGAAGCTGGTCCTGGAGATGGCGCTGGTTCGCGCCACGGCTGCGCTCGACTTCGCTCCGCTCGCCGACATGGTGGCGCGCCTCGAATCACTCGAGTCACGCCTTGGGTCTGAGGCGCTGGCGAACGCGTCGCGGCAGGTCGCGCCGTCACGGCCCGCTGCGCCGCAGGTCGCGCCACTTCGAGCGCCCCAATCCTCGACGGCTCCCGCTCCCGCAGCCTCCCCAACTCCATCAATGGCTCCCAACCGGGCAGCCGCGGCGCGTCCCGGCCCGCAGGGGCCCGCCTCAGCCGGCGCTGCGGGTGCCGACGCCCTCACCCCCGAGCGCTGGCCTGCCTTCGTTGGCGAGGTGAAGCAGCGCGACCCCCTCCTTGCCACGATGCTCGAAGCCTCCCGTATCCTCTCTGCCGCGCCTGGAGCCCTGAAGCTGGGCGTGGGCAACGCCTTCTACGCCAAGCAGCTGGCGAGCGGTCCGAGCCACGAGCGGCTGCTTGCAGCGCTGAGGGGCCGCTTCGGCGAGCTTCGGCTCGAGGTCGAGCAGGCGGGCGCCGAGGGGACGATCGCCGCTGCCCGGAAGGAGCGCGCCGAGGCCTTCACCGCGGATCGGCGGGCGTCCATCGAACAGCACCCCGTCACCCGTGCTGCAGTCGAGGCGTCGCAGGGCCGCATCGTCGACGTGCGCGTCGAGGACGACGACTCCGGGGACGACTGATGAAGGTCCCGGCGCCGATGGCGCGCCTCGTCGCCGCGCTGTCGCGCCTTCCCGGCGTGGGAGAGAAGACGGCGCAGCGCTATGCCTTTTGGGTGCTCGCCCAATCGCCCGCCGCTGCGGGCGAGCTCGCCGACGCGATTGCCACGCTCCACCAGCGCCTCGGCTTCTGCGCCACCTGCAACCAGCTTGCAGAGGGCGAACGATGCGAGGTCTGCCTCGACGCCTCCCGCGATACCCGGCGCGTCTGCGTCGTCGAGTCCGTGCAGGACGTCTTGGCCATCGAGAGGACCGGAGAGTGGCGCGGTGTCTACCACGTCCTCCATGGCTCCCTCTCCCCCATGCGGGGCATAGGGCCCTCCCAACTACGCCTCGACTCGCTGCTCGCTCGCCTCGACGAAGGGATCGACGAGCTCATCCTGGCCACGAACGTCGATGTCGAAGGCGAAGCGACCGCGCTCTACATCAAGCGCCTCGTCGGCGACAGGACCCTGGTGACCCGTCTCGCAACCGGCATCCCGTCTGGGGGCGAGCTCGAGTACACCGACCGAGTCACGCTCGGTCGGGCGCTCCGGGACCGTCGCACCTGACCAGTTGTCCCAGTCTGGGACGACTCGTCTCACTCCGGGACGCTCGCTGTCTCGCAAGTGGCTGACTTTGTTGCATCCTTTGCTGGCCCGCCGCGTGCTCTGCAGGGGCATATGCATCCACACCGCCTCGGAGAGCTGGGCGAACGTCTCGCGTGCCTCTGGCTCCGTTGCTGCGGGTTCGCCGTGCTCCGGACCCGCTTCCGTAAGCTTCGCGCCGAGGTCGACATCGTGGCGCGCTCGGGCGGTGTGCTCCATGTCGTCGAGGTGAAGACACGCACGCGCTTCAGCCACGGAGGGCCTTTGGGCGCCGTGGGGAGGACCAAGCGCAGGCAGCAGGTGAAGGTGGCGCGCGAGCTTCTGGGCCTGCCCGGGTGCCGCGGGTGCGTGATCTCGTTCGACGTAATCGAGGTGTGGCTCCAGCCGCGACCCACCTTGCGCCACCTGGTGGACGCCTGGCGCGCTCCGGAGGATGGCTGGGTCAGCTGACCGGCCGCAGCGACTGCGACACCGAGGCCCGCGGGTGCCACACGCATCTGATGACGCGCGGCGTGGAGACGTTCAGCGAACGCCTTCCAGCGGCGCCAGCTCCTCCACCGAGATGTCGCAGCCGCGCTGCTTGCAGAGCGCCTCGGTTCGGGACCGGAACTCGCCCGTCTTGAATTGCTCGAACAAGCGCTCGCGAAGCTCGGCCTGGACCCCCGGATCGCTCAGCGGCCGATGGACCTCCGGCAGCACCTCGGAGACGTACAGCAGGTGGTACCCGATGGGTGACTTGATCACGGGCGTGAAGAAGGGTGTCTTGCTCCCTGCGGCCAGGTAGGCGTTGCGCACGCCGTCCATGATCTCCTGGTAGAACATCTGGTACCGCACCTTCTTGAACTGGTCTTCGTAGGTGGAGTTCAGGTCGTACTGGAACTCGTAGGTCGCGATGTCGGCCGTTGGGCGATAGGTCTCGCGCAGCTCCGGTGACGGGAACTCCGTGAAGGCGCCTCGGGCGAGGAACTCGAAGTTGGCCGCGTCGCTGGCGCCCGTTACGCGCTTCGCCAAGCCGTCCCAGGCGGCGGCGTGGTCGCGCATGCAGGCCTCGAAGTGCGCGCGGCGGTCCACGACGTTGTCGAAGAGCTCCCGGTAACACCCGTCCGGGTTCTCGTTCGGGCAACAGATCACCTGTGCGTCTTTGATCTTGAACACCGGGAAACGGTCGTATCGGGCCCTGGCGAAGTCGTAGGCGCGCTCCATGACGTCGTCCGGGATCTGGTCTCGAGTGACTCTGGCCAAGAAGTTGGACTCGACGTAACGACGGACCAGCGCCTTGGCGTGAGCGCGGCCGACCACCTCCGCAGTGAGGTGTCCCCGCTCGTGGGCGGCGCGAGCGATCAGCTCGAGGTCGATTAGGCGGTTCAGCACCGCGCGTACGTCCGCGCCGTCTTCCGCACGCGCCAGCTCACGCGTGAGCATCGATCGGGTGATGACCACACCCTCGACGGTGGCGACCGCCGGATCTCCAGGCGTGGCCACGGCGGACCACGGCTGCGCGTCGTAGCTTGTCACCGCCGGCAGCTGACGCGCAGAGGTGGAGACCTGCGCTGGGGCTGCGGCGTCGTCCGTGCCGCACGCCGCCAAGATGAGCGCGACGGCGCACGCGACCTTCATGGGGTGCCAGCGTCGCGAGCCACACGCGTGGGCTCGGCGGCGGCCTCGGGCGAACGTGTGCCCGGCGGCCCGGGGACCAGCAGGAGTCCGAGCTTCACGAGCTCGAGCCCGGCGCGCGTTACCGCGAGGCCCACGAAGATCTCGAGCACGCCGGCCACGTAGTCCTTCGCAGTGAAGAAGGTGACGCTCTCGACAAAGAAGTAGAGACCCGCGAGCACTAGCCCGAGGCCCACCACTTCGTATGCCGCTCGTCGCACGGTCCTCTCTCTCCTCATCGGCCTGCGGCCGCGGCCACTGGGCTACCGAGTCTGCCGCAAGTAGAGCGCGAGGGCGAGACCCGAGGCGATAGCGACTGCGAGCGACGCGAGGAAGACCCACGCGGCGCGGCCGGGATCGCGCGCTGCCATTGCCCACGCGTCGAGCTGCTCGCGCTCTTCGGAAGGGTGCAGGAGCGCCGGTAGAACCGTTCGGCGGACCAGCCACCACACGCCCCCGGCCCAGAGGGCGAAGACGAGCGCTCCGAGCGCCACGAGCACGGTATCCAGGTCGGCGCCATGCGCGCCTCGAAGGCGCGCGCGCTCTGCGCCGCCGAGCGCGAGGCGGATGAGGGGGATGCTACCGGCCAGCGCCAGCGCCAGCGGCAGCGCCCGCAGCGCGCTGAGCCCGCCTTGGGTGGCATGGCGAGCCGGCCGAGTAGAGAGATGGAGCAGGCCAATTCCACTGAGGAGCCCCAGGACCCCGAGCAGTCCGAACACGCGCGGCTCGGCCAGCTCAGGCCGTACGATCCACGCCGCGGCGATGCCGAACGGTACGCCCAGGAGCAGCCAACGAGCATTTCGCTGGCCGACCGCCAACCCGAGGATCACGGGCGCGGCGGCCAACGCTGCGAGGACTGCCGGCTCGCTTGCCACGCCGGCCCGGAGAGCCGGCATCAGGGCGCCCGCGAGCCACGCCAGGAGGCCCCCTATCAGCGCCAGGCCCGGTTCGACGACCGACACTCAGTCCGCGGAGGTCTCTGGAGGGGTGGGCAGCGGATCGCCGATGACCCGGTAGACGAAGGTCCTGCGCGCGCCGTGTCGCATCACGTCCACCTCGAGCTCGTCGCGTCGCCCGGCCGCCGACCAGATGCGCATGAACTCCTCGGGGCGAGAGATCGGCATTCCGTTGATCGCTGTGACCACGTCCCCCACCTGCACGCCGCCCGGCGTCGGGGTCATCCCGCCGTAGAACGTCTTCAAGGTGAAACCGACGAAGTTCCGCTTTCCCTCGAAGTAGGGCTCGAGCTCGACGCGCTCGAAGAAGCGACCGGGACCCTTGGACAACACGTCGTCGAGCACGGACCGGCGGATCGTGAGCGGCTCCTCGACCTCGCGGGTGTCGCGGGGCTCGTCGAGGTCGAGCGGCTCCGCCTCGCGCACGGCCGGCGCGCAGGCGAGCAGCAAGAACGCCAACGCGTTACGGGTCACGGGGCGGCGACGAAGGGCTGCGGGTTGCAGAAGGGCAGGTCGCCGTAGTTGTCGACGCAGACGTAGTCGTCCCGGCAGTCGCCGGAGCTCTCGCAGCGCGCCATGCACCACGTGGACTCGTCCGGGAACTCGATGCAGACGGCCTCCTCGGGGCAGCTGTTCGGAGTACACGGCGAGCGGGTGCAGTAGCCCGCGGGCTGACTGCTGTCGCAGACGAGGGCGGTTCCGCAGTCGGCGTTGGTGGTGCACTCGTCGCCGACGAGCGGCGTACAGCCGAGCGCCACGAGGAGGAGGCCGAGCCGAGGGAGGGTGCGGGTCATGTCGGCCGCGGAGTCAACACCATGCGCCAGAGATGCACAAGCGCGGCGAGGTCCAGCGTGTTGGGACGCGCCTCACCGGGCAGCTCCGCGGCCGCCAGGACCGCGTCCGCGTCCGGCGTGAGGACCCTCAGGTTGTTTCGCAGGGTCTTCCGGGGCTGCTTGAACACCCCGTGCGCGAAGCGGCCGAAGGCCTCGAGGTCGGCATCGCCCAGGCCGTGGAGCGGGGCCTGTCGCGGCACGAAGCTCACGACGGCGGAGTCCACCCGAGGCGGGGGGCGGAAGGCGCTGGGCTTCACGGTGAACAGGTACCGCGTCTCCGCGACCAGCTCGAGGACCGCCGCTGGCGCGCCGTAGTTCCGGTCGCCGGGCTGCGCGGTGAGGCGCTCGGCCACCTCTTTCTGGAACATGAAGACCATCCGCCGGAAGAGGTGGCGGGAGTCCAGGGCGTGGAAGAGGATCGCGGTGGACGCGTTGTAGGGCAGATTGCCCACGAGGCGCGTGGGTCGGGTGGCGTGAGCGGCCCAGTCGACGCGGCAGGCGTCGGCGGGTGTTACCCGAAGCTCCGGGAGGTGCTCGGCGAGGTGCGCGACCATGTCGCGGTCGAGCTCGAGCGCGCTGAGGTCCTGCGGTGGCACCCGCTCGGCCAGGACCCGGGTGAGGCGGCCCGTTCCGGGGCCGATCTCGATCACCTGGTCCTGGGCCTCGATCCCGAGCGCGTCGACGATCCCGAGCAGCACCCTCCGATCGTGGAGGAAGTGCTGGCCAAACGACTTCTTGCGCATGACCACTTAGGAGCCCGTCGCCTTTCCTGACCAGAGCCGCAGCACGGGGCGCGTCATCCGAATGGTCCTGAGTCCGTGGATCACGCGGCGGCCCACCCGAGGCCGAGGCCAGGATCCGCGTCGAGCGTCCATGGATCGGCATAACGGCCGGCGCGAGCCAGCTCGAACGCGAGGCCTCCGATCATCGCTGCGTTATCGGTGCACCACCGGGGCTCCGGCAGGAGGACCCGTAACGGTGACGTGCGCCGCGCGTCGTGGGTCAGGCGCTCCCTGAGTCGGGAGTTGCAGGCCACACCGCCGGCGACCACGAGCGTGTCGACCCCTTCGCGCCGCGCCGCCGCCGTGGCCTTCGAGACCAGCACGTCGCACACCGCCTCTTGGAAGGACGCGCAGAGATCGGCGAGGGCGTCGCCCGTGGGGACGCCGTGCTTCTGGACGAACGTGCGGACGGAGGTCTTGAGCCCGGAGAAGGAGAAGTCCAGCGGGCGGCGGGGCAGGGTGGCGCGAGGGAGCGCCACGGCGTCGGTCTTCCCTCCGCGCGCCAACGCGTCCAGTCGACGGCCTCCGGGGTAGCCCAGGCCCAACAGCGCCGCGACCTTGTCGAACGCCTCTCCGGCGGCGTCGTCGAGCGTCTGCCCGAGCAGGCGGAGCTCCGCCGGCCCGTCCACGGCGTAGAGCGCCGTGTGGCCGCCGCTCACGGCCAGCCCCACGTGGCGCCCAAGCTGGAGCTCAGGCCGACCCAGGCGAACGGCGTAGAGATGGGCCGCGATGTGATGCACGGCCACCAGGGGACGGTCGAGGGCCAAAGCCAAGCAGCGCGCCGTCTGGAGGCCCACCATCAGCGCGCCCACGAGGCCGGGCCCCTGCGTGACCGCGATTGTGTCCACTTCCGACAGCGACAGCTGCGCGCGTTGCAGCGCCAGCGCCACCAGCGGCGTGGTGGCTTCGAGGTGTGCGCGGCTCGCGAGCTCGGGCACCACCCCACCGAAACGTTCGTGCACGGCCACCTGAGAAGAGATCGCCGAGCCGAGGACGTGCACTCCGTCGCGCACCACGGCCACGGCCGTCTCGTCGCAGCTGGTCTCGAGCGCGAGGATGTTCACGGCGACAGCACTTCGACCCTCACGCCGTCGGGCTGGTCGGTGGCGGCCCAGATGATGCCCGCGAGCGCCAAGGCGAAGGCCAGCAGCGTCAGGCCAGTGAGCCACAATCGGGAGCGGCGCCGCTTGCTCTCGAGCTCTTCAATCGAGACGAACTCCTCGGTTGGCGATGCGCGGCGTCTACGGACGACCTCCGGTGATGGCCCAATCGTCCGCTCGACCTCGGCCGCCAACGCTCGCGCACCGGTGAGGAGCTCGACCCTGAGCGGCTCGGGTTCTGGGAGGACGGCGCCGGTAGTGGGCTCGAATGCGCCCACGCGACGGAGATCAGCGACGCGCTCGAGATCGCTCGGCTCGACCAGACCCGCCGCGGCCATTGCCTGCCGAAGGGTCCTACGCCCGTCCATGACTCGCCTCAGGCGCTCGGTGACCTCTCGCGCGCCGGGAATCCGCTCCGCACGGGACGCAACGAGACGATACGTAATGTCGAGCCCGGGGACCGTGGACAACCGGTGCCGAGCCCGATTGCTGGAGGCCAGGGCCTCGAGGACAGCGTCTTCAGTGGTGCGGTGGATGTTGCGCGGGGCGCGGATTGTGGGCGCCGCCCCTCCGCTGTCGTCGCGTGTGACGGTGGCGATGCCATCGACCAGGCCGAGCACCGCGGCCAACGCGCGTTCCCCTGTGAGCTCGGGGCCATCGGCACTCCACAGTGACCCCTCTCGAAACCTGAGGGCGAAGCGCGCCGGCCCACCGGGTTCGGTATGAAATCGAGCGACTGCAGACCATCGGTGGGCCGAGACCCAAGCGATGATGTCTGCCGCGGGAAGGTCCAATACCGGCACGCTGAAGCGCCCCCCGCAGCCCTCACGCGTGTCGAGCGCCGCCGTGGCCGCAATGCGCACCCGCAGCTCGCCCGCGGTGCTGAGTGGATCGATGGTGCCGACGACGCCAGCGTCCCGAAGCTCCTGCGCCGCGAGCGGCGAGGGCGCGAGTCCCCTGGCCAGCACCGGGATGCCGCCGAGCGCTCGGGCGAGGCCGAGGGCGCCCCCACCGGGGAGCTGCATGTCCGAGATGCACGCGGAGAAGGCCGTGCGCGCGGTGGAGCCTACCGCCTCGATCGCCTCTACGACGCTGGACGCCTGCCGCACCTCGGCGCGAAGGGGCAGGAGGGCGGACTCGATGCGGAGTCGGTCGACCGCGCTCTCACACGCGACCAGGACGGTGGGGGACACCATAAATCAGTCGCGCTCGACGTCGAACTCCCCGCCCGTGACCTCGAGCGTGGTGGCCCCACCGGCGTCAGTGAGCGTGCACTCGAAGGTCCCTTGGACGCGGCCGCCGACAGCGAGGAACTTCTTCAACGAGACGTTGTAGGCCACTGACGTGTAGGCGAACTGGGCGTCGCCGATCAGGGCGGAGCCGTCGTGGTAGAAGATGTTGACGTTCGTGTCGCTGGTGACGGTGTCGGTGAAGTCGCCGCCCGCGAACTCCTCGATCGGCTTCAGGTGCAGCTCGATCTTCTTGATGCCCACGGTCCCGGTGATCACGAGCTCCTGCTCCGGCGTGTAGAAGGCCTTGACCCCGGACTTGAACTTGAGCTCTTCGCCGCCAACCGTGGCGATGAGCTTCTCGGGAGCCTTGAGGCCAGCGTCGACCGGTTCCTCCGGGATGTCCTCCGGGACCACCACATCCTCCGGTTCCGTGACGTCGGCTACCGCGCCGTCCGCGCCGTCGGTGGCGTCGGTGCCGTCCGTGGCGGGCGCGTCGCAGATGGCGGGGATGCACGAGAGCGTCTCACCAGAGCACACGGTCAACTCGGGGCAGGTCACCTCGACCCAGCCGGTCCCGTCGGCCTTGCAGGTTCCCACGATGCGCTCGGACGAGCACTTTCGAGCGTTTGGCGCGCAGGTCTCCTTTACGCAGGCCCCGTCGGCGCAGATCTCGTCGGCCGCGCACGCCGTGGCGACCCAGTTGGCCCCGTCGGGCTCGCAGGTCGCGAACTCGCGAAAGCCACAGACCTTGCTCCCCGGCGTACACGCCCGTTGGCGGCACGCCCCGGCCTTGCACGTCTCCGTGGACGCTTCGCAGTCCACCGTGGTCTCGCTGAGGCCGTCGTCGGAGCAGCTGTCGAGCTTCGTGGTCCCGTCGCACTTGGACTGGCCCCGGTAGAGGCAGACCAGCGGCTTGCACGCGTCGCGCTCACAGGTCTCGGTGGCGCCGCAGGCCACGTAGGTGAACGACCGGCCGTCGCTGGCGCACGACGCCACACCGTGGCCGAGGCAAGCCTTGGTCCCAGCCTCGCAGACGGACGTGGCGCATGTGGCGGCGACCGGCTCGTCATCCGACGAACAGGCCAGGAAGCCGAAGAGGAAAATGGGGACAAGGCGAGACATGGCGGACTCCAATGCGACCGAGTGCCGTTCCTAACACGGAGACCTGGGCACTTCCAGCCCGAGCGCCCGGAGGGAGGGCCGCAGCGCGGGCGGCTAGCCGGGCCCGCCCTGTCCGACCCTGTCGATTCGGTCCCTCAGCGCTGCGACCTCGGTGCGGACTCGGGTGATGTCGTCCCGCACGGCTGGGAGACCCCCATCCCCATCGAGGCGGCGCTGAATCGCGCGGCGCGCCTCGCCCGCGCGCCGGTGGACCCGCCCGTCGGCGCCCAGGGCGTCGACGCGATCCAAGAGCGGGAGCGCTTCTGCGCCGCCGAGGCTCTCGAGGGCCGCGATGAGCGCGATCTGCACCCGGTAACCGGCGTCGCCGGCGATCGCTTCGAACGACTCCAGGACGGGCCGTCGGTTCTGGGGCACCTCTCGTCCGAGGCGTCCCAGCGCCGCTATCGCCGCCACGCGCACCAGGGTGGGGTAGGTGGGGGCCAGCCGCCCTTGGACGGCCGCCAGGGACTCCGCGGTGCGAATCCACCCGAGCCCGGCCAGCGCCCCGGCGGCGATTACGTCGTTGAAGCTGGGGCGGCCGAGGCCGTCGAGGAGCGTGGGGAGCGCTCTGGCGCCGGCGGTCTTGGCAAGCGCCGTGAGCGCGTCCCCCTCCACGAAGTAGCTGGGATCGCCGCCTTCGGCGAGCACGTGCACCGCAGCCTCCGCGACGGGGTCGTCCCGGAACTCGCCGAGCGCCTGGACGAGCCCGCGGCGCACCTTCGGGTGGGCTTCCCGCGGTAAGCGCTTCGTGAGGACTTCGCGGGAGGCCGGCGTGCGCAGCTCGCCGAGGATCCGCGCGACCTCGCGGCGAACGCCCCAGAACGGATCGTTGTCCAGCGCCTTGGTGAGCGCGGCGAGCGCTCGTGGCCCGCCCTTCTTCGACAGCGCGCGAGCCATGTCGATGCGGCGCGCGGCGCTGATGACCGGGCTCTCGACCGCCGCCTCGAGGAGGCCCCACGCGAGATCCGGGCTGAGCTCGCCGAGGAGCGTGTAGGCGGGATCGACCACGACGAGCGTGGGCGCCGTGAGGCCTGTGAGCACCACCGAGACCGGGCTGTCTTCGATGCGCACGGGGATACGCAGAGTGTTGGTGCCCGAGACGGCCAGGACCTCCGTCTCGAAGACGCCTCCGTTGCTCTTCAGCTCGATGCGGACGGCGCTCGGCCCCTTTGGCGGCGTGATCACCGTATAGGAGAGCGTGGGGTAGCCGCCGCGCTCGATCCACTGCTCGAAGAACTGACCCAGTCGGGCTCCGGTCGCGTCCTCCATGGCGCGCCGGAAGTCGTGCGTCTCGGCCTCTTGGAAGCGGAAGCGCTCGAGCCACACTCGTACGCCCGTGCGGAATCCCTCCTCGCCGAGCTTGGCGCGGAGCATGTGAAGGACCCAGGCCCCCTTGTGGTAGAGGTGCCGGTCGAAGAGATCCACGGGCTCCGAGTAGTCGCGGGCCACGACCGGGCGTCGGTAGCGGGTGCGGTCCTCATCGAAGTAATCGCGTGCCAGGTCGAAGAGCTCGTAGTCGAACTCCTCCTGGCCCTTCGAGTGCTGCTGATAGAGGCAGTCGAAGTAGGTGGCGAAGCCCTCGTTGAGCCACGCGTGTGCCCACTCTCGACACGTGACGAGGTCGCCGAACCACTGGTGGGCCAGCTCGTGCGCGATGAGGCTATCGGCCGAGTAATCCAGCGCCGCCCGCTCGTCGAAGAGCACGTTGTCAGTGACGGTGGTGAAGGTGGTGTTCTCCATGCCGCCGAAGACGAACTCGCTCACGGCGACCTGGCCGTACCGCGGCCAGACGTAGGGCACCCGCAGATAGTCTTGGAAGAACCGGACCATGTCTCCGGTGTTGCCGAACGCGCGCTGAGCGTCCTCGGCACGCCCAGGGAGGTGGTACCAGGCCAGGAGGGGCAGGCCTTCGACCTCGGGCTCGAGGTGCTCGTGGAACGGTCCCACCACGAGTGAGACGAGGTATGCCGGTAGAGGCGAGTCCAGGTGCCACGTGGTGGCCGAGAGACCCGGGAGGTGCGCCAGAGGGCGCGGCGGACCGTCCTGGACACCGTTGGACAAGACGCGCAGCCCTTCGGGCGCGGCCGCCACCACGGACAGCGTGAACTTGACCCCGGGATCGTCGATGCAGGGGAACCAATATGGCGCGTCGTCGTCCTGGTTCTGCGTCCACGCGTGGGCGGGGCGGTCCGGATGCGCGGCGTCGGGCTCGATGAAATACAGCCCGAGGCGCGGGCCCGTGGTGGCGTACCGCACCACCAGCGAGCGCGTGTCTCCGCGGCTGATCGCTTCGGGCAGCTCTACCGAGAGCGTGGCGCCGTCGTAGTGGTGAGCCACCGGCTCGTGCAGCCCCTCGACGTAGACGGCCTCGATCTCGAGCTCGCGCGCGTCGAGCCGGACCGTGCGGCCCTCCCCGGCGCGGCAGGCCATGAGCAGCGTCGCGTGGCCGCTGAGCCGCTTCTTCTCCAGATCGAGCTGCACGTCGAGGTGGATGTGGCGCGGTTCGAATGCCCGATCCCGCGGGTACTTCGGCCTGGCGCCCGGCAGCGCGAACGGCGTGGCGTCGCCGCGCCGCAGGGACAAGAAGGCCTCGACAGAATGGACGTGACGCCAGCAATAGTCCGCGCGCATGAGGCGGCACCATACCCACCGGGCGGACCGACGCAAGGCCGGCACCTCCGAGACTCCCGGCCGCCGTCAACGGGCCCCTCAAGAACAGCGTTGACACGCCAGGGGGGACCACGTAGCTTCCCGCCCTCGCGCTGGGGACCCTTGTCCCGTGCCTTTCAGGAGACCTTAGTTCATGGCAATCAAGCTGCGCCTCGCTCGATATGGCGGCAAGAAGCACGCCTACTACCGGCTCGTAGCCGCTGACGAGCGCGCTCGTCGTGACGGCCGCTTCCTCGAGCAGATCGGCACCTACGATCCGAATATCCAACCTGGTCGTGTCACGCTCAAGGCCGAGCGCGTGCGGCACTGGCTCTCCGTTGGCGCTCAGCCGTCGGAGACGGTCGCGAAGCTGCTCCGCGATCACCTCCCCGCCGCCTGAAGCTGCTCGGGCGGCCCACGGGTCGTCCTCCGACCTCGTGAAAGGAGCGACCATGTCGACACAAGCACCCGTTCCGGGAACCCTGGGCGTGCGCGAGCTCGTCGACTACATCGCGCGTTCGCTCGTCGATTCGCCCGATGAGGTGAACGTCCGCGAGGTAGCGGGCGAGCAGACCTCCGTGATCGAGCTGAAGGTCGGCAAGCACGACGTTGGCAAGGTCATCGGGAAGTCTGGTCGCACGGCGAAAGCGCTGCGCACCGTGATCACGGCCGCCTCCACCAAGCTCAAGAAGCGGGCCGTCCTCGAGATCCTCGAGTAACGGTCCGTGGAGCCTGCGTCCGAGACGCTCGAGCTCGGGGTCTTCGGGCGCCCCCACGGCATCCAGGGCGCCGTCTCCTTTTGGCCGCACAACGCTCGTTCCGTGGCGCTCGCTACGATTAAGCGCGGCGTTCGCCTCGCCTCTGACGGCGTGCGTCACCCCGTCCGCATCCTCTCGGCGCGTCCCTCCGGCAAGTCATGGGTCGTCACGCTCCACGGCGCAGCGCGCCGCGAGGACGTCGAGGCGCTCGTCGGCCAGCCGCTGTTCGTCGATCCGGCGCTGCTCCCGGCCATCGAGGACGACGACGAGTTCTACTACCACGAAGTGATCGGCGCCTCCGTCGAGACCGCGAGCGGTGAACCCATCGGCGTGGTCAGCGACGTCTTCGAGACCAGCACGGACGTCCTCTCGGTGAAGCGCACCGCCGGTGGCATCCTCGATGTACCGGTCGTGGGTGCCTACGTCGTGCGGATCGACCGCGTCGGGCGCCGGGTCATCGTGGTGGACGACGTCGTCTCGCTGCTCTCGCTGGACGAGGGGACGTGAAGTTTGTCGTCCTCACGCTCTTTCCTGAGCTGGTGCGCGACGCGGTTCGCTACTCCGTGCTCGGCCGCGGCGTCGCGCAAGGCCACGTCTCCGTCCACACCATGGACATCCGCACCTTCTCCCGAAACAAACACGGGAAGGTCGACGACGCGCCCTACGGTGGCGGTCCCGGGATGGTCATGACCCCAGAGCCGCTGGCGCTGGCGATCGCTGGGGCGCGGGCCACGTGCCACCGCCCACGCGTTGTGGCCATGAGCCCATCGGGCCCCCTCTTCACGCAGGCGCGCGCCCGCCGCCTCGCCGCCTCCGGTGACGATCTGGTCCTCGTCTGCGGCCGCTACGAGGGGATCGATCAGCGCCTCCTCGACGGCTGGGTCGACGAGGAGCTCAGCGTGGGCGACGTGGTGCTGTCAGGCGGCGAGCTCGCGGCGCTGGTGGTGATCGACGCTGTCGCGCGCCTCGTGCCTGGCGTACTCGGCAACGCGGGCTCGGTCGAGGAGGAGTCCCTCGAGAACGGCCTCCTCGAATACCCTCAGTACACCCGACCGGAGGTGTTCGAAGGGCGCGAGGTCCCGCCGATCCTACTCTCGGGCGATCACGCGAAGATCGCCGCGTGGCGGCGTCGGGAGTCGCTGCACCGTACGCGCGCCCGTCGGGACGACCTTTGGCGGTCGTTTCCGCTCTCGGACGCCGACAAGAAACTCCTTGAATCGTAGGCGTTCGTGGGTATCTTCACCGCCCTCGTCCATCACCCCATCCTCTCGAGGGATGGAGAGATCGGGACGACAGCCGTCACCAACGTCGACCTGCACGACCTCGCGCGTGCCGGCCGCACGTACGGTGTCGAACGGTTCTTTGTGGTCACGCCCATCGCGCTCCAGCTCGAGCTGGTCTCGCGCGTCATCCAGCACTGGGTCGAAGGCTCAGGCGGAAGGCGCGTCCCAACGCGCGGCCGGGCCTTCGGCATCACCGAGGGCGCCGCGTCGCTGCAGCGGGTGGAGGAGCGCATCGAGGAGCTCACCGGCTTTGCGCCGGTCATCGCCGTCACCGGCGCCGGGCTCCGCGCGGGCACCACACCGTTCGACGAGGTCGGCCGGAGGTACCGAGAGAGCCCAGAGCCTTTGCTCGTGCTCTTCGGCACCGGCCACGGGTTGGCCCCCGAGATCGTAGAGCGGGCGCAAGTGCGCCTCCCTGCGATCGACGGCGCCGCCAAAGACGGCTACAACCACCTCTCGGTCCGCGCGGCCGCCGTGGTGGTGCTCGATCGCCTGCTCGGCCGTTAGCCGGGCGTCGTCCCCAGTGCGTCGTAAGGCGCACCGCTCCCGGGCCCCAAGGGCCACTGTTTCCTGAGGACTAGAATGAACCTGCTCCAAGAACTCGACCAGAACCAGTGCCGCTCCGACCTCCCCGACTTCCGCTCGGGTGACACGCTGCGCGTCCACGTGCGCGTTATCGAGGGCGACAAGGAGCGCATCCAGGTGTTCGAGGGCGTCTGCATCCGTCGTCACAACGACGGGTTCCACAGCACCTTCACGGTCCGAAAGACCTCGGGCGGCATCGGCGTGGAGCGCATCTTCCCGCTCCACAGCCCACGCGTCCGCGAGGTCGAGGTCAAGTCGCGCGGTATCGTGCGCCGCTCGCGCCTCTTCTATCTCCGCGGTCTCCGCGGCCGCGCTGCGCGCGTCGACGGCGTCGAGAACACGGACGGCTGATCGCCGTGGGAGGCTCGCCCCCTCGGCGTCCCTCCTCGCGAGTCGCTCCCGCCTCCAGAGAGAGCTCGGGAGACCCGCTTCGTGTTCCGGCCGGCCCCTCGGAGCGCCCTCGTGGCGCCGGGCGGAGGCCTACGCCCTCGGGCGACCGTCTCGACGAGGCGGGGCAGAGCGCCTTCGCGCTCGAAGGCACACGTGTATCCAACACCATCGGTGAGGTCGAACGCTGGGCGCGTGCGCGCTCGCTTCTCCCCATCCTCGGCGTCGACGAGGTCGGCAAAGGTCCGCTCGCCGGCCCCGTAGTCGCCGGTGCGTGCATCCTGCCCGTCCGGCATGGGCTGGTGGGCATCCGCGACTCCAAACAGCTGACAGAGGCCGCACGCGAGGCGCTGTTCCCGGCGATCCAAGCTGTCGCCCTGGGCTTAGGGGTGGGCGTGGTCGAGGCCAGCGAGATCGATCGGATCGGTCTCCAGCCAGCCACCTACGCGGCCATGCGCGTGGCCATCCAGGCGGCGCTGGTAGGGGGCCACACGCCAGCGCTGGTCGTGGTCGACGGGAAGCTTGCGATTCCCGGCCTGGAGCTGCCTCAGAAGACATTCGTGAAGGGCGACGACAGGAGCTACGCGATTGCGGCCGCGTCGATCCTGGCCAAGGTCACTCGGGACCGACTGATGGTCGAGTACGACCGCGAGTTCCCGGGATACGGCTTCGCCCAGCACAAGGGCTATGGCACGGCGGCGCACCGCGCCGGCCTTCGGGCGAAAGGTCCGAGCCCGATTCACCGCCTGTCTTTCCGTCTGTTGGCGGACGACTGACGGCGTCGGGCCAGCCTTTGTTGGCGCCGGGCGGCGCGCCCTTCCGGGGCTACTGCGAGAAGCCCTCGAGGGAGTAGTGGCCCTTGATCCGCTCGAGGGCGAGCGCCATCGCCGCTTCACGCACGGTGATGGGCTTGCCGATCGCCTTTACCATCGCGCGGAACTGCGGGTGATTCGGCGGCGGCCGGTTGTCGGCGATGTCGAGGATGAGGCCGTAGTTGTCTTGCATGCAGGCCTCGAGTCGCGAGTTGACCTCGGCCAGCGACCACGAGGCCATCTGCAGGTTCTGCACCCACTCGTAGGAGCTGACGGTGACGCCGCCCGCGTTGCAGATGATGTCGGGGATGATGTGGATCCCCTTCTTCAAGAGGATGGGCTCGGCGGCAGCCTGCGTGGGGCCATTGGCTCCCTCGGCAATGAGCTTGACCCGCATGTCCTCGGCGACCTCAGGCGTGATCACGTCCTGCAGGGCGGCGGGGATGGCGATGTCTGCCTGCGTGCGCCAGAAATCGCGCTCCGTGATGGCGTCAGCGCCACGGAAGCCCGCGACCGACTTGCGGATGTTGCCGGGATCGTGGACGTGCTCCTCGAGGGCCTCGAGGTCGATGCCGTCGCCGTTGCGGATGGCGCCCCACCGCTCCTGGATCGCCACGCACTTGTGGCCGCGCTCCACGAGCAGCTTGGCCGCCCAGGAGCCCACGTTGCCGTAGCCCTGGACGATGAACGTGCACGGACGCGACACTTCGGGGTGGCGGCGCAGCCACTCCTCGATGGTGATCATCACGCCGCGGCCCGTGGCCTCGGTTCGGCCCAGCGAGCCCCCGATCCGGACGTCCTTGCCGGTGAAGACGGCGCGGAGGTGGTGGCGGTCCCGCTCGCCGTCGGAGTATTGACGGTACATCCACCCCATGATCTGGCTGTTGGTCCCCATGTCGGGGGCCGGGATGTCGTAGTACGGGCCGATGAGGCTCTTGATCTTGTAGACGTACCGGGTGGAGATGCGCTCCAGCTCGCGCTGGGAGTAGTTCTCCGGGTCGATGCGGATGCCGCCTTTGCCGCCGCCGAAGGGCACGCCGGCGATTGCGGTCTTCCAGGTCATCTCGGCCGCCAGCAGCTTGAACAGGTCGATGTGGGCGTCCTGGTGGAAGCGGAGGCCGCCCTTGTACGGACCGCGGGCGTTGTTGTGCTGCACCCGGTAACCCTTGAACGTGAGCGGTTCGCCGCGGACGAGGCGGTAGACCTTGCCGTCCCTGAGGCGCAGCGCACCGTCCACGAGGGCGAGGCGGCCCTCCTCGAACACGTTGGGGTTGAACACGACCGAGCCGTCGGCCAGGACCTCGAGGTGGTTCTCCACGATGAAGTCGCGATCGAACGCGATGTTGGACGGTGGGACGTGCGAGTAACGCGGCGCCTCAGCGTCGGGGACCGGGCGCAGCCTGTCTTCCATGTCGGCGGTGAAGTTGAGCATCACCTCCTTCGTGGGCTGCGACAGCTCCATGCGGATGCGGGGTGGCAGCTGGATGAGCTCGGCCACCCGATGGAACATCTGCATCTGTTCTTCGTAGATGATTCGTGCCATGTCGTCTCTCTCGGTCCTGGGAGCACGAGGCTCCGGTGGCTGGGTCACCCGGCGGTGGGCAGCAAGATGTGGAAGCGAGCGCCTTCGCCGGGCTGGCTCTCGAGGCGGATCTCGCCGCCGTGCTTGTGGACGATGTCTCGTACTATCACCAAGCCGAGGCCCGTGCCCGCCTCACGCGTGGTGACGTTGGGCTCGAAGATGGCCTCGTGCATGTGCGCTGGGACGCCGACGCCCTCGTCGGCCACGGTGATCCGGACCTTGGCTTCGCCCGGACGTGGACCGGAGACGAGCGCCGTGCTGAGGACCACGCCGCCGCGCCGGTTGCTCTCCATCGCCTGAACGGCGTTGAGGATCAGGTTCTGCAGCACCTGGAACATCAGGTCTGCGTCCGCCTGTACCGGCGGCAGCCCCTCCTCGAGGTGCGTCTCCACCGTGACCCAGTCGGGTAAGCCGCGTGCGTCGGCCGAGTAGAGCTCGAGGGCGTCGCGGACGAGTGAGTTCGGATCGGCCGGCCGGAGCGTCGGATCTGGAATTCGCGAGAATCCGAGGAAGCTCTTTGCGAAGCGGTCGAGGCGCGCGACCGCGTCGAGGATGATCCGCGCCATCCTCCGGGTCTCGTCGGGCTCGAGACGCCCGGCCTCTAGGCGGGCGACGAGGTGCTCCATCACGAGCCCGAGGCCCGTCACGGAGTTCTTCATCTCGTGCGCAGCGATGGCCGCCATCCGCTTGAACGACTCGACCTCCTTGCGTTCGATGACGTCCGTGAGGTCGCGGAGGACCACAACATCCCCGAGCACGCGGCCGTCGCTGGAGACCACCGGGCTGCCCGCCACGCTGAAGCGGCCGAGGCGACCATCGGCGAGCGGCAGCCGCACGTCGTCAGCCCGGTGAGTGCCCCCCGCTCGCGCGGCGTCCAGACCCAGCTCGCCAAGGCGCCGAGACACGTCCCGGGCCCCGAGGAGCGCCCGCGCCGCCTGGTTCTGGCACAGCACGGTGGCGCCGGAGAAGGCGACCACCGCTGCGTCCACGCTCTCGATGATGGAGCCGAGCAGGAGGCGGCTCTCGTCCACGGCACGACGCAGGTGGTGCACCACCAGGAGCCGGTGGCAGGTGTCGACCAACGCGTCCGGCTTGATCGGCTTCGAGACGTAGTCCGCGACTCCGAGGCGCAGCGCGCGGATGGGCGTGGAGTGCTGGGCCGCGTGTGCGGTCATCACCACGCACGTGAGGAACGGGTGCCGCTCCTTCAGGCGCGCATAGGCCTCGATGCCGTCTATCCCGGGCATCACGACGTCCGCGACCAGCAAATCGAGGTCGCCGCTGCCGCCGAGCTCGACGGCCTCTTCGCCTGTTGCCGCGGTCTCGATGACCAGGTCTTTCCACCCGCGGTCTTCGAGGCCGTCGCGCAGCGCCTCCGGGATGACCATGAGCGCCGACACCTCGTCGTCGACTACCAGGATCCGCGTCCGGCGGCTGGACAGGCTGGCGAAGGCGTCGTCGAGGGAGAGGGTCATGCGGGAGCGAAAGCAACCACAAAGCGCGTCCCGACGCTAGGGGTGGACTCGATGTCGATGGTCGCGTTGTGGCGTGTGAGGATGCCATAGCAGATGTAAAGGCCCAGACCGCTGCCGCCGGAGCCTCCGCCGGTGGAGAGGCCCTTCGTGGTGAAGAAGGGCTCGAAGACGCGCGCCTTGACCTCATCGGTCATGCCCACCCCGTCATCTTCGACCTCGAGGATCACGTGGTCTCCAGCGGTCCGCGTACGCACCGAGATCCGCCCACCGCGGCCGTCGTCCCGCGCGAGGATCGCGTCGCGCGCGTTCAGAACGAGGTTGAGGAGCACCTGAACCAGCTCCGACCGCACGCCCAGGACCTCCGGGAGGGTGGGCTCGAGCTGCGCGTCCACCTGAACTCCGCGGCTCTGTGTTTGCGCCCCGAGCATCAGGATCACGTCCTCGACCACGGCGTTCACAGAGACAGGCTCCCGCTCGTCGCCGCTGGGCTTCGCCATCGAGCGCAGCTTGTCGAGGATGCGCGTGCAGTCGTCGATCGACCGCTCCAGCAGCCCCACCTGGTTCGGGTCGGGCGCGTTGCCCTTCTCGATGCGGCGCTTCAGGTTGTGAACCACGAAGCCCATCGGGTTGAGCTTGTTGCCGATCTCGTGCGCCACGCCGGCGGCCAGCACGCCCACGCTCGCGAGGCGCTCCGAGCGGCGGAGGAGGGCGTCCTTCTCTTCGCGCTCGAGGATGGCGCGGTCCTTCTGCTCGAGGGCGCTCTGGAGGCTCTGCACGGTGTCACCGAGGCGCGCCTGCATCTCGGCGAAGCGGCGTACGAGCACCCCGATCTCGTCCTCGGGGTCGGCGTCGATCGGCGCCGGGGCGTCACCGCCCACCACCGGGGCCGTGGTACCAAACGCGACGGCTCGGTCGGTGAGCGCGATCAGCGGGCGATGGATCCTGCGGAAGAACGAGTTGAGGGCTAGGAAGAGCAGCACGGACACGGCGCCGAGGCACACGATGAAGAGCACCACGTAGGTCACCTTGTCGCGCTCGGCCCGGTGACCGAGCTCCTCGATGACGTACTGTGCCGTGGAGTCCGAGACCTGGAGCCGTAGCACCCCGAGAAAGGCGCCAGCGACGTACAGAGGCATCGCGTAAGTGCGGGCCCCGACCTTCCTCAGGCGGTCGATCCGGTCCCACTCCTGGAGGATGCGCTCCAGGGATCCCACCTCGTCGCAGGTGTCGGCCTGCCCCGCAGGCCGGATGCACTGGACCAAGCCTGGGGCCGTCTGGATCACGATGTCGACGCCCTCGAGCTCGGGGATGAACGTCAGCTTCTCCCAGAGGCTGGAGCGGACATCACTGATCGCGCGCCGGACGGCCGGGTCGCCTTTGTCGCCCGCGCGGGCGTAACGCAGGGCTTCGTTGCGCCCCAGCTCCAGCGCCAGGAGCTTTCCGAGCCCCTCCACCTCGCCGCGCTTCACCGCGCGCGTGCCTTGCTCGAACGCGGCCTGGTCCGTGAGCAACTTCGCGAAGAAGAGCACCCCGAGCAGCAGCATGACGCCCGCGAGCAGCGCAACCTGGAGGATGCCGAGCGCGCGGACCTTCTTGGCGATGCTCCGCTTCAGGGGGCCCCCCCGACCGTGCCGCGGAGGGCGACCGGCGTGGCGCACCGCCACCTCCGGCGTGGTGTCCGTTGGAGTCGGAGGGTGTCCGAGCGAACCTCGAGAAGAACGCGGCTCAATCGGGCTCCACGGGCGGCGATACCACCTGCACGTTTCGCTGGGCGGCGCGGAGCCGTCGGGAGATGGCCTTCCTGAGGCAATCGGTGGACGGGCTGTCGCCGGCCACGCAGTCCTCGAAGTACCGCACACAGTCGCCCACCAGCGCCGAGGGGATCGCGCGGCTCACCGCCGTTCGGCAGAGCGCGATGTCGCGGAAGGCGTCCCGGACGAAGCCGTGGGTAAACGCGTCAGCGCCGCGATCCCGGAACGCCGCTCTCTCCGGAGGGGCGCCGTCGATCGCTTTGCGGACTGACGCGTCGAGCACGCCATCCAGCTCTGACGGGAGGGCGACGTCTCGTCGGGCTGGGATGATCCCCTCGGTCTCCACGAGGAACCGCACCGCCTCGGGCGAGCTGACCTCCTCCACGAAGCGCAGGGCGCGCTCGTGCCGTACCGCTGAAGCCGGCGTGGCCCTCGAGCGCGCGGCGGGGACCACCCAGCCCCACGTACCCACGTTGGAGTAAGCGGTCTTGCCCTTCGCCACGGGGGGCACCCAGGCGATCCCAGTGGGCGGCATGGCGCGGCCCGCCGCAAGCGCATCCGCCAGCATGAAGTGGTAGCGGTTCGACCAGGTGATCATGAAGACCGCCTCGCCCCCGAGGTAGCGTTGCTGGATGTCGCGGCCCACCTCGGCAGCCTGGCGCGGCGCGGGGAGGACACGGAACCCGGAGGTCAGCTCCTCGCCGAACCAGGAAGAGAGGCGCGTGGCGAAGTCGACCACCGGCTCGCTGTCGAGCGTCTGCCCAGAGGCGCCCAGGGACCAGAGCGCTGGGTAGAGGTCGTTCTCCAACGACTCCCACGTGAGGAGCAGGCAGTACCTGAGGCCTCGCGGAGGGCCCGAGTTGGCGATGTCTTCGCAGGCCGTGCGGAGCTCGGCCCAGCTCCGGGGCGCGTTGGGGACAAGGTCCTTGCGGTAGTAGAGGAAGTTGGCCTGCGCGCTCCAAGGCACCGCGTAGATCTTGCCCTGCGGGGGCGCGTCAGCCGTGGCATCGGCCGCGGGCGCAGGCGCGCTCCCGAGGCGGGCGGCGTTGAGGAAGGCCGTCCGGAACTCGGCCTCGATGTTCGCGAAGGCGCCGTCAGAGAAGGGGGTGAGCCAGGAGGGGCGGAACGAGCCGAGTCGGTAAAGATCCAGGAAGAGCACGTCGGCGTCGGGGTCGGAGTCTTCGAAGCGCGCCGCTAGCGAGGGCGCGAACACTGCGTCGCGGCCCGCGTAGGCCGGCATCTCCACCCAGTCGATGTCCTTCGAGGTGAAGCTGAAGCTCCGAACCCCGGACGAGAGCAGGGCCTCGATGTGGGCACGATAGGTGGTGGGGATGAGGACGCGTACGCGGTCGCGCTCAGGCGGCGAGGGTGCGTCGAGGCGACAAGAGAGCGCCAGGAGTGCCCATAGGAACCGCCCGTTGGCGCGCCCCATCAGAGCCCGAAGTGGAAGAGAAGGCTCGCCGAGATCTGAACGTTGAGGCTGCCCGCGTCGCTCGCGGCGTTGGCCGTGATGTCATCCTCGAAGTCGATGACGAACTCGTCATGGAACCCGTTGGTGAAGGCGAAGTCGAGGCCCAGGCTCATGAAGTCGATGGGGTAGAAGTCGCAGCCGACGCCGTACTTCACCGCGGCGCTGGGCCACCAGGCGCGCGCCTTGTTCGTCATCTTTCCACCGTCGATCCGCGCATCGGGCTTGTAGACCACGGCGTGCGCGCCCCCGCCCACGAAGACGTAGGGGTCCCACCACCTGTCGGCGACCTCCTCGAAGAGCTGGGCAGGGAAGAACCGCACGAGCCCGAAGACGCCGAAGTTGGTCCCGAACTTGTCGTTGTCTGACAGGTTCTCGAACGAGCCACCGAGGTCGGCCTCGATCGCCACGAAGCCGAGGATGTTGTAGCCGATACGAAGCTCGCCCGAGAAGCCCGTGCCTGCGTCTGTACGGAAGAGCTCCGCCGTGTTGCTGAAGGCCTGATCGGGATCGAGCGTCTTGTCCTTCATCGGGATGTTGGTGTCGCCGCTGGTGATGCCCCCACCGAAGTTGAAGCCGATATAAAAGCCGTCCTTGGCGAAGGCCGTGGGGGTCAGGGCGACCCCGAGGGCGACGAGCAGTACGCGGGATGAGTGGGGCATTACGGGTCCTCCGAGTTCGGGGCGCCCATGGTAGCGCAATCGCTCGGCCCTTGGGAGCCCCCGTGGCGGTGTGGCCAGGGAGCAGCCCGCCGAAGAACGCCCTCAGGCGAGGTGCTCGCTCAAGGCGGGGAGCGCCGCTTCGAGCCGCTCCGGGGGTGTGAGCAAGCTCAGAACCAGCGCCGGCCGGTCGGGCTCGAAGTCGAAGAAGTAGCCCGGGTGCACCAGGACGCCCTGCGCTAGCAGGTCCAAAGCGCGATGTTCGTCGTTTGCGCCGGGCGGTAGCGGGAGGCAGGCCGTCCAACCACCCTCCGGAGGTGTGAAACGCGGTCCGAGGCGGCGGAGGTTCTCATCGAGGCGCCGTAGGACGCGCTCCTGGAACACGCGACGCCCCGCCAGCAAGGAGGGCAGGGCGTGTTGGGCCACGACGTTGACGCTCAGAAAGGTGTCGGCGAGGAACTCCAGCGCCTCGAGCGCCCGCTCCGCCCCGGGTCCCGTGGCCACCACCCATCCCAGCTTGAAGCCGGGCAGGCCAACGACCTTCGACAGGCCCGACAGCGTGAACGTCAGGCACTCGGATGCGGCGGCGTGCGTGGGCGGCCGCTGGGTGGCGAGTCCGAAGTCATAGAAGACCTCGTCGGCGATGAGCGCAGCGCCATGGCGGCGGACGAGCGCGGCCACCTCCCCCTGGCAGCGGGCATACTGGCCCGTTGGGTTGTTCGGGTGCACCGCGATCACCGCGACGGCGCCTCCCTCGAGGCCGGCGCGTACTCCGCGGACCGGGTCGTCTGCGGAGTACGGCACGAGCTCTACGCCGGCCAGCTGCGCGAGCGCGCCGAAGAGCGGGTAGCTCGGCCGCGGGGTCAGGATTCGCTCTCCCGGTGACGCGAGCATCGTAAACAGCCACGAGTAGGCCTCGCTGGTGCTGGCCGTGAGGACGACGCTGGCCGGGCTGAGGGAGACGCCCAGGTCGCCGTAATAGTCGACGACCGCCTCGCGGGCCGAGAGCATGCCGCGCGGGTCCGGCGAGTATCCGGCGGGCACGCACACGCGCCCCTCGGGCACCGGTGAGCCCTTTGCGGCCCACGGGAAGGTGGGATCGTCTACGAGCCCGAGTCTGGTGGGGTTGGACTCGGTGAGGTCGAGGATCGGGAGGCCCGCAGCGACCCGAGCAGCGCGCGCCCGGGTGAGCGCGTTCTCCTCTGCGGTGAACCGCGCGCGGGACGCGATCAGGCGAGGTTCCGCAGGACGGTGATGGCCGCCGTGCGATCGTCTCCGCCCATGTTCACTGTGACCCCGATCTCGGGGGTCCGCGGCATCTGATAGGCGCCGCAGAGGCCCTTCATCTGGCGGTACAGCTCGACCACCTGCTTTACGCCGGTGGCGCCGACGGGGTGGCCGAAGCCGATGAGGCCCCCGCCCGTGTTGACCGGGAGGCGGCCCTCGATGCTGGTGGCGCCCGAGAGCGTCAGCTCACGCGCCTGACCGCGGTCGGCGAAGCCCAGCGCCTCGAGCATGAGCCACTCGGTGATCGCGAAGCAGTCGTGCACCTCGAGGACGTTCACGTCCCGGGCCGTGATCCCGGCGTCGCGGAACGCCACGGTGGCAGCGGCGCGGGTGGTGCTGAGCTGTGTGTAATCGGCGACCTCGGCCAGCGGGCCCGTAGCCACCCCGTAGGCGGCGAGCTCCGCGCAGCTGGAGCGCGACTTCCCGAGGCGCTCGAGGCCTTTCTCGGTGCACAGAATGACGCCCGAGCCGCCGTCGGACACCTGTGAGCAGTCCGAGACCTTGAGGAAGTCGCGGAGCTCTACGTTTTTCAGGAAGCGCGGGTTGTCGTCCCCGGCGCGCTGCGCCCACTCCAGGGTCTTCTTGACCTTCGTCATGTGGGCTCTGGGGTTGCGATTCGCGTTCTCGTACGCCTTGAAGCTCACGTGGCCGAGCTCGGCCTCAGTGGCGCCGAACGCCTCGCTGTATGCCTTCCAGCGCCGGGCGAACATCGCCGGGAACGTGAACTCGTCGATGCCGCGCTCGCGCGAGTAGTGCGCCGCGCGGGCCAGGAAATCGGCGCCTTCCCGCGGCGAGACGGTGGTCTGGACCTCGGCCCCCACGACCATCACGACATCCGCGCCGCCCTGTAGGGCGTCCACCGCGGACGCCATGGCGACGCCGCCGCTCGCGCAGGCCGCCTCGAATCGGTACCAGGGCTTGTTGTGGAGCGCAGGATGGGCGCGCACCGCCATGGCGCCGAGATGGCCCTGACTCGAGAACGTCTCACCGGCGAAGTTCCCGACGAAGCCCCGGTCGAGCTGCTCGGCCGCGACCCCGGTCTCTGCGAGGGTGCCCAGGATGGCTGCCGTGAGGTGATCCTCGAGGGTCGGGTTCTCCCGCTTGCCGAAATCCGGGTGGCCCTTCCAAACGAAGTCGGGGTGACCCTTTCCGATGAATGACGTGGACATGCCACCAACGACGTACACGGGGCGAACTGGCTTCACGATGAACTCCTCACGAGAGACCCTCGAAAGCTAGCAGCCGCGCGGGACCGACGCGAGTCAAACTTGGATCGCCCGCGACCGGACGGCGCGGTGGGCCGTGGGCGAGTCGACACCCCTATCAACGGTCATTGGGATCCACTTGGTTGCGACTACTGACCTCACTCATATAATCGTGCGCTTCGCAGGCCCGACGTCCGGTGTCTGCCGACCGGAACGTACGATAGGAGAGAAGCGATGCGGCTGATGAAGATGGCGATGGTGGGATGGCTCGTTGTGGGGCTCGCGACGGCTTGTGCGTCGGAGTCCTCGTCGGACAAGGGGACTGACGGGACGGACGCCGCGGATGCGACCGACGCCGCGGATGCGACCGACGCAGCCGATGCTACTGACGCCGCTGACGCGACGGACGCCGCCGACGCCGCTGACGCCGCCGACGCCGCTGACGCGACGGACGCCGCTGACGCGACGGACGCCGCTGACGCGACGGACGCCGCTGACGCGACGGACGCTGCTGACGCGACGGACGCCGCCGACGCAGCCGATGCTACTGACGCCGCTGACGCGACGGACGCCGCTGACGCCGCAGACGGCACCGACGGTGCCGACCCGGTCACCTTCGAGGACGTGAAACCGGCCTATGCCAAGACCTGCAGCGGCTGCCACTCTGGCGGCAGCTCGGGCGGCACTAACTTCGTGACGTCGTACGCCGACGTCATCAAGTCGGCCAACCACTCGAGCTGCGGCGGGATGAACGTGGCTGAGTGCATCATCGTGCGCGTCGAGGCGGGGCAGATGCCCCTCGGCGGCGGCTCGGTCGACGCGGCCGACCTCGCGCTCATGAAGCAGTTTGTCGCGGACGGCGTCCTCGAGAACTGAGCCGGTCTGGCCCGGCCGGGGTCGAGAGACCGCAGGCCGGGTCGTACTCCCTGCGAAAATCTGGAAGCCGGAGGGCGTGTGATCCAAGCTGTGGAGCATGCGCCGCAACACCTTCGGTCTACTGGCAATCCTCCTACCGACGATCGCCGCCGCCACGCTCCCTAGCCGGCGCGACGCCACGGGCAAGCTCATGGTCAGCCTGCCGCCCGGGGTCTACATGATGGGCGACAACGCCGGTCCCGAGGAGGACGAGCGCCCCGCCCATCAGGTCACCCTCACGCGCGGCTTCTGGCTCGACCAATACGAGGTGACCCGCGGTGACTTCGCCAGCTGCGTCGAGGCCGGGGTGTGCTTCTACCCGCGCCGCGAGCGGCAGAAGTCCCTCGGCCCCTTGGGACCGACCCAGGAAGACAACTGGGGGATGAAGTACTGCAACCAGGAGATGCCCCTGGGGCCGTCGGATCACCCCCTGACGTGCATCAACTACGACGAGGCGCGCGCCTACTGCGAGGACTGGCGCGGCGGCCGCCTTCCCACAGAGGCCGAGTGGGAGTGGGCCGCTCGCGGCGGACTAGAGAAGAAGCGGTTCCCTTGGGGCGGCGAGCCGCCGACGCGGGCCCGAGCTCTGTTCGGGCAGTTCGACGGCACGAAGCCGGTCGGGAGCTACGCGCCCAACGGGTACGGGCTCTTCGACATGGCGGGCAACGTCTGGGAGTGGACCTCAGACTTCTACGACGGAGCGCTCTATCACAAGGGCCCGCAGGTCGACCCGATCGGTCCGTGTCCGAGCTCCCAACCGAAATGCCCTGGGTACTTCCATCGCACCATGCGCGGCGGCAGCTGGATCACCGGGTCTCTCGGGATGCGCGTCACGTACCGGAACCACCACAAACACTGGAATCGGTTCTCCGTGGTGGGCCTGCGGTGCGCCGCCGACTTGTCCGAGGTGACTAAAGCGGACTGACGAGGAAGCGCACCGCGCCGACGAAGCTCACGTCGTCGTAGGGCACCACCCCGCGCGGCCGGATGTCGAGACGGAAGCCCTCGCTCAGGTAGGGCGAGATGTTCGTATCGCCCGCCACGCCCAGCTCGACCTCAGTGTCTGACGCCAGCTTGCCCATCGAGCGGTCCCACTGCGCCACCAGGATCACTGGCAGTACGCTGCCCGGCGCCGTGGATGCTAGGTGGACGTCAACAGCATCCAGGAACTCGAGATCGTCTTGATCGCCCTCTGGGGTCGACGTGGCCGTCAACGCCAGGGTGAACCCGACCAGGCTGATGGAGCCTTGGCCCACGGGAACGTCGAGCGCTACCTCGACGGGCGGCACCACGTCGTCCGCGAGCACGGTCTCGTCGTGGTGCAGGTAGGGGTCTCCCGGGACCACGAACTCGTCGACGCTGGCTTCCACCGGGAACGCCAGGAGATCGCCACACCCGAAGAGCGCCGTGGCGGCTGCGATGACCATGAGCGACTTCATGCACAGGCCATCGGGACGGCCCGGGCCGGGAGTTCAGGGGCAGTCCTCGAGTGGATTGATCGCGCAAGGGCAGGGGTCGTTGCCTTCGCCGCTACAAGGCGCTTCGGTCGACAGGCCGATCGTGGCGCGCCCGTCGAGGTCGTAGTCGCTGTCGGGGTGCTCGGCGTCGAGCCCAACGGCGAGGCCCAGGGTGAGTGGACACAAGACGTCGGTCGGGCAGCCGTCCGCGGCGGTCACGCCCGTGCTCGTGCACATCACCTGCAACGCAACGCCGGCGCCGGGCGTGGGGAAGAGGCATGTTCGGGGGCTGGACCACACCGTGGAGAGAGGCGCAGCGAGGGTGGTCCCCAGGTTGAATCCGACGAAGTCGGATCCCACGTAGCCCGCCGTGGCGGCCTCGATCACCCCTGAGACGGCGCTCTCGGCGTGTAGCTGGAGCCCGACCACGCTCCCCGTCTCGGGGCGGTCCGGGACGTAGAGCAGGGCAGAGGCCTCTCGCAGGAGCCCCATCGCGCCCCAGCGGCGTAGTCGGGGATCGGGCTTCGCCGACTCGGCGGTGGTCTCCGTGACGAGGAAGAAGCCGCGCACGTCCTCGCCGGCTGGCGTGTTCGGGTCGAACCGAAAGACCCCGACGTCGCGCGAGAACGACACGTGGCCCACGAGGTCCAGCGCGGAGATGGTCGCGTCCTGGAGCGGGACGATCAGGCGCGTGCGCGCCAACGACTCCTCGAGATCGCCGCCCGTGGCAAAGGGGAGCTTGGCCTTCTCCTGCCCGGGGAGGTGCAGACCCTGCTCGAAGGCGTACGCCAGGCCTTCATTTCCCCCGGAGTGCCCCTGGATCTCGAGCGCCTTCTCCGACACAAGCGTTCGAAACGCGGCCTGCACGGTGAGGCGCCGCTTCGTCACCGCGTCTACGTCGAGGAGACCGTGCAGGCGCCACGTACGCTCGGCGGGGCGGTTCTCCGGCGCTCGCGTCTCCGCCAGCGGGGTGTCGGCGAGCACGCCGCCGTGGTACCGGCGCTTCCGCAAAAGGATCACCAGGTTCGGAGGGGCCGCCGCGCCCTCGGCCTTGCCGCTGCGGGTGACCGTGTGCCCCACCATCAGCTCGCGACGGGAGTCCACGATCAGCACCCCGTCGGCGGCGGACCCGCCGAGCCGCGCCAGGGTCGCGACCGCGGTGTTCGTGAGGGTTGCTGTCTTCGCGTCTTCCGGCTTCTGGACGTTGGCCCAGGAGCCGCCGGAGAGCTCGAGCGACAGCGCCTCGACCGTAACGGCCGGCGGAACGCCGACGAGGCCTACCTCACCCTCGTGCGAAACGCGGAACCCCTCCCACTCGCCGTCGAGCTGGGCCAGCTCCCAGCTCTCGTAGCACGGGGGCTCGCGGCTCGCGACGAACGGGCAAGCGTCGCACTCGTCGCCCGCACCGTCTTCGTCGTAATCCAGTTGGGTGGGGTTCCAGACCTCACGGCAGATGTCGCCGCTGTTCTTGGCGCCGTCCTTGTCGTCGTCGCCGGTCGGGTTCGTATCCACGTCGGCCACCGTGCCCGCGTCGGCGCACGGTTCGCCCTGGAAGCAGCGACCCTCCAGATCGAACGTGAACCCGCAGGCCGAGACCAAAAGCGGGAGACAGCTGACGGCACGACCATTCACACGCGAACCTTACCGTCACACGCGTATCCTTGCACGAACGACGGCCCGGGAAGTGGCCCGGGAGCTGGCGAGTCAGCCGCCGTCCGGGAGGGGGCTGGGGGCGGCCCACCGCACCGTCAGCGTGACGAGCCGCCCGTCGCGCTCCACGAGCAGCTCGAAGTCCACGCGTTCTCTGAGCGCGCGTTGCAGCGCCTGGACACCGCTCCGGCAGGCCAACAAATCGTCACAAGCGAAGCCCGCGATCATCGTGACGAGGTCGCCCTCTCGGAGCTGGAGCTCGGAGAGCAGGGAGCCTGGGCGACACTGCCCGATTCGGAGCCCACGCCGCCGGCCATGCCGATACTCGGGGACCGCGTCCACGGCGGCGTCGACCGACGCCGCGATCCAGGCCGAGCTGCCCACTTCGACCACCACGACCTCGTGTGCCGCGCACGAGCTGATCGTTAGCCAGAGGAACCCTAGCAGCGCGTTGCGGGTACTCGCGTGACATGAGGGGCGGCCTTGGGTACAAGACGCCCCGACCCCATCGGGCCGACACGCGTCGCCTAAAGGGGTCGGCCGTTTTGAACCGCCGCGCAGGCTGGAGTGATCGAGGAGAAACATGGCGTACGTCGTGGCCGAACCCTGTATCAACTGCAAGTTCACCGACTGCGTGGACGTGTGCCCCGTCGACTGCTTC
>SXOO01000081.1 GCA_005776725.1 Pseudomonadota bacterium
AGCAGCGCGGTCTCTTCGCCGCACACGTAGGAGCCGCCACCGATACGCAGATGGACCGGCAGCCCGAACCCGCCGGAGCGCTCGATCGCGGCAGTCAGGATCCGCGCCGCGTCTGGATATTCGGAGCGCAGGTAGACCCACGCCTCCTCCGCGCCGGTGGCGATGGCGGCGATCGCCATTCCCTCCAGCAGGGCGTACGGGTCGCCCTCGATCAGCATGCGGTCAGCGACGGTGCCCGAGTCGCCCTCGTCGGCGTTGCACACGATCACCTTGCGTTGGCCCGGCGCGTCGCGGACCGTGCGCCACTTGGTCCCCGTGGGGAAGCCCGCGCCGCCGCGACCCCGGAGGCCCGAGCGTTCCACCTCCACCAGCGTGCCCAGCGGGCCCAACGCCCGAGCGCGCTCGAGGCCCACGAGCCCGCCGCCGGCGGCGTAGTCCTCGAGAGAGAGCGGATCCGTCACGCCGCAGCGGGCGAACGTGAGGCGGGTCTGTTTCGCCAGGAAGGGGAGCGCGTCTACGCGGCCGAGCGCGAGGGCCTCGGCGCGTGAAGGCGTGGCGCCCGGAGCGCTGGCGGCGACCGTGGCCACTGGCACCGCCCCGGCATGTCGGAGCAGCTCCGCCACGTCTCCAGGCCCCACGGGCCCGAAGCCCACGCGGCCCTCGGCGGTGTCGAACTCCACGAGCGGCTCAAGGCTGTGGTGGCCCCGAGAGCCCGTGCGGACCACCTCGAGCTCCTGGCCGCTGAGCCGCGCCTCCGCTTCGAACGCCTGCGCGACGGCGTCGGCGCCAACCGCGCGGGCCGCCGCATCTCCCGGCACGTACACGCGCCTCATCGCGGCACCCGGACGCCGAAGTTCGCTTCGGACGAGAGCCGCCAGACGGTGCGCAGGTACCCCTTCGAGCGCACGAGACCGGGGGCGTCATAGTGGCCGCGCGAAGCCAGGATGCGGCGGACCGCCGGCAGCTGGTGGTAGGGGATCCCGGGGTAGAGGTGGTGCTCATAGTGGTAGTGGAAGCCAACAGGGGCGATCAGGGCGCGCTCGAGGAGGTTCGCGTCGACCACCCGAGTGATGGCGGGCACTGGCGCTTGCATGCCGGACTCGCACACGTCGCTCGATGGCTGGTGCTCCACGATCGTTCGGAAGTTCGAGATCATGGGCGCGAGCGTCACGAGGGGAAAGCCCCACACCAGGGGATAGGTCCAGAACGCCCCCTGGAGGGCACACAAAGCGACGAGGCCGCCATTCACCAGGGCGAGACCCAACCATGCGGCTGGGCTCCGCGGAGGCGGCGGCCCAAACCGTCGGTCGAGGTTGCGCTTCCGACGGAGGATGATGCTCAGCGCCACCTCGCCAAAGAGGTGCCGCGCGATGTGCCGGAAGAGGTCCGGGCCGCGGATGCAATAGAACGCGCTCAGCTCGATCTCCTCGCGGGGGTCGCCGAGGTAGCGGTGGTGCCTGCCGTGGTGCCAGCGGTAGCTGCCGATGTAGACGCCGATGGGGCCGCAGATCAGCAGGTCGGCCAGCACGTCGTTGAGGCGCCGATCGCGGACCAGATTCACGTGGGCCCCCTCGTGGGTCCACAGGATCATGCCATTCTGCAGGCAGGCCATCAGCAGCACGATCGGCAACAACCACGCGGAGATACCCACCGTGATCGCCAGCTGGAGGAGGCCGATCATCAGGGTCCAGAACGCGAAGAGCTCGAGGCCCCAGCGCGAGGGCGAGGGAACGCTCAGGGCCCGTAGCTCGTCCTTGGTGAGTCCGGAGCGCTCCCGAAGCAGCTGCGCCACTTCGTCCCCTGGAGACATGTTGGGCTCGTGCGCCGCGTCGCTGGGAGCACCGTCCAACAGGGCGTCTGTGGCTGCGCCACGCGACGTGGCGCGGGGCAGCTCACCGGGGTTCTCGAGTGGCCGAGTAGCTTCTGACACGCGGCGAGGATACCCAATGCGCGGGGCGAAGTCAGTCGCCTACCGCAACACCCTCGCGGCGTGGATCGGCGGCTCCCAGGAGCTTGCCGCCGCGGCTCACGATGAGGTGCGTGCCGCTGGCCAGCTCGGCGCGCTTCACCGTGTGTCCGAGCGCTGCTAGCCCGGCGGCCAGCTCCTCGCCCAGCGCATCGAGGTGAGGCGGCAGGTCCTCGCCGCGCTCCACCTCGACCGGACCGTTGCGATCGCCCAGGTTCGGCCGATCGAGCGCGGCGGCGGGGTCGAGCCCCTCGTCGAGCACGCCGGTGAGGGCGCGCGCCACGGACTCGATGATCCGCGGCCCGCCCGCGGACCCGGCGGCCATCACGAACGCGCCGCGAGCATCCACGACGATCGTCGGAGACATCGAGCTACGCGGGCGCTTGCCGGGCGCCACGGCGTTGGGGTGCCTGCGTGTGGGGGTGGCGTCGGGGCTGAACGCGAAGTCGGTGAGCTGGTTGTTTAGGAGCACCCCGCGGACAAGCACCATGGAGCCCCAGGCGTTCTCGATGCTGGCGGTCAGGGCCACGGCGTTGCCTTCGGAGTCTGCGACGTTGAGGTGCGTGGTGGATGGCCACTCGGCCGCGATCCCCTTCGGTCCCTCCCCTCGCGGCAAGCCAGCGGGACGACCCGGCGCGAAGCTGGCCCGCGCAGCGTCGAGCCGCACGAGGCCGGCGCGAGCGGCCAGGTAGTCGGGCGCCAACAACCCCGTGGGCACGCGGACGAACGCCGGGTCGCCCACGTAGCGGTCGCGATCGGCGAACGCGAGGCCCGAGGCCTCCGCGAACAGGTGAGCGCGCGCGAGCTCCGGGCCCTGTTTAGGCACTCGCTCCAGAACAGACAGCAGCTGAGCCACCGCGATCCCGCCGGAAGACGGGGGGCACATGCCGAAGACCCTGTGTCCCCGATACGTCGCGACGATCGGCGCGCGCTCTATCGCACGGTAGGCGCGCAGATCCCGTTCGCTCAGGAGGCCGCCGGCCGCCACGACCCCTGCGGCCAGCTCCTTGGCGATAGGGCCCTCGTAGAGTGCGTCGGGAGACGCAGCCACCGCATCGAGCACCTCGGCCAGCGCCGTGTTCTGTAGCCGGCTCCCGGGCAGCGGCGGCGCGCCGCCGGGCAGGTAGACCGACGCAGCGGTCGACACGGCCATGAACGGGGAGAACATGAGGGCCACTTGCGTGAGGCGCGGGCTCACTACGAAGCCCTCCCGCGCGAGCCGCGCGGCCGGCTCGACGAGGCGCCGCCAGGGCAGCCGGCCCCCCTTCTTGTGGGCCAGCGCCAGCATCCGGACGAGGCCTGGTGCCCCGACCGACTGCCCGCCCACGACCGCCCGCATGAAGCCCAACATGCCCTGAGGCGCCGCCCCATCCACGAGGAAGTGCTCCGGCTTCATGGCGCGCGGCGCGGTCTCCCGGCCGTCGAAGGACGTGACCTTGCCGGTGCGGCCGTTGAGCGACATCAGGAACCCGCCGCCGCCGATCCCGGCCGACTGCGGCTCCACCACGCCCAGCGCCAGCACGGTCGCGATGGCGGCGTCCGTGGCGGTGCCCCCCTCGCGAAGCACGGCGAGGCCCACCTCCGCAGCCACCGGGTTCGCCGCGACCACCATGTGGCGATCGGCGCGGCCCAAGCGGACCTCCCGCCAACCCGAGGCGGGCTCGGGGCCCGTGGCAAAGGCCGGGACAGCCAGGAGTACGAGGTGTAAAACGAGACGCGCCATCGGCGCACGCTAACACGTCCGCCGCCACTACGGTCTCAGGCACGGCCACGACCCCCACCAGGAGCCTCGGCATCACCCCATGTTCACGAGCCCGCGCGAGACGTTCGACCAGCTGGCCACCCTCGGCACCGCCTACCTCGAGAGGCTGATCGCGATCGACTCGCAGTCGGACGAGCGGTCTCCGGCGTCACCGAGCACGGAGGGCCAGCTGATCCTCGTGCGCGACCTCCAGGGACTGCTGCAGAGCCTCGGCATCGACGCCGAGGTGGATGGGATGGGCAACCTGGTCGCGCTGCTGCCGGCCCGCGGCGCCAGCGTCGCCCAGGTCCCGGTGGCCCTGATGGTCCACATCGACACCGCCCGAGGCACCGCCGCCGTGCCCTCATTGTGCCGAGCGCCCGAGTGGGACGGCGGCCGCGTCAACTACCCGGCCAACTCTCGGCTCGAGGTGTCCGTCGAGCGGTATCCGGTGACCCGGTGCTTCCTCGGCGACGACGTCCTGCATGGCCCAGGCGAGCGCCCCGTCGGCCTCGACGACAAGCTGGGCGCCGCCGAGCTCCTCAGCCTCGCCACGGTGCTGGTCCAGAACCCCGAGCTGCCCCACGGCCCGCTGGTCCTGGTGTTCCGCCCCGATGAGGAGATCGGCCGGATGGCCGCCGTCGAAGAGCTGGCGGACCGCCTGAAGGCGCTCGGGGTCCGTTACGGCTACACGATCGACGGCCTCCTGCCCTTCGAGATCAACGTCTCCAACTTCAACGCGGCCCACGGCCTCATCCGTGTTCCCCGGGGCCCTGCCCTCGGCGAGCTCCCGCGCTCCGTCACGGTGCGACTCGACGGCGCGAAGTCGCACGGGGCCACCGCCAAGGCCGAGGGCTACCTCAACGCCACCACCCTGGTAGTCCGCGCGCTCGAGCGCCTCTCACCAGGCGCCGGAGCGCCCCACCCCGGGATCGTCCCGGTCGCGTTCGAGACGGACACCACCTCGGAAACCTCCGCGGTCGTCCGCTTCGCCGTGAGTGGCCGCGCGGCCGAGGACGCGCTCCTCGCCGCCCTCGGGGCCGAGGTGGCGCCGCACGCGTGGCGGGGCGCGGGGGTCGAGGTGCTCGAGGTCGGCGGACCCACGCCCGTCTTCGACGCAGTCGGCCGCGCACTGGCGGTCATCTCCTGGCACCACCGCAACAGCCCGGTCCAGCCGGTGCTCTCGGAGGACAGCGACGGCACCCAGGGCTACTCCAACGCCTACGCCGTGCGCCCCCAGGCGGGCAGCGGTGATGGCGTCGAGGTGGCCTTCCGCCTGCGGGACTTCGACCCTGCCCTGCTCGCGAGCCGCAAGGCCCATGTCGCCGCCGCCGCCGCTGCCGCCGGCCTCACCGCGGAGCTCCACGAGCACTACATCGACATGGGCCCTGCCCTCGCGCCATTCCCCGAGCTGGTCGAGTGGGCTCGGCTGGCGGCGGCCGCCGACGGGGTAACTCCCGATATCCTGCCAATCCGGGGCGGGACGGGCGTAGATCCGTTCCTCGAGCGCGGGATCCCAGTGGCTAACCTTGGCACTGGGTACTTCGCGCCCGAGAGCGAGAAGGAGCTCACCTCTTGCCAGAACATCGCGAGGCACACGCGCTGGCTCGTGAACCTGGTCCAGGTCGCGGGGCGTCCAGCGTTTTGACAGCGCGGCGTTTTGCACCACACGAGGTGAGCCGCGAAGTGCGTCCGGCGCAGATCGTCAGCACGGCACGCTTCCTGCTTAGGCCACCAGACTCAAACTACGGGCCGCCCTCGAAGGTCGCGGCCGATGGAGCTCGACCATGAAGACCCTGACGACCCTGGCTGCGGCGCTCCTCGCCACCGGCGCGGCCAGCGCCGAAGTGGGCGCGACCTGCGCCGCCGACAGCGACTGCGCCAAGGGCGAGGCCTGCGCCATGGCCCCCTGCCCCGCCATCGCGTGCGATCCCAACGACGCCGAGTGCGTCGACCCAGGCTGCGAGGCCACGGGCCAATGCGTGCTGGCCGAGGAGAATCCCGTGGACGGCTCGGCGTGTAAGACGGACTCCGACTGCGGTGAGGGGTACCTGTGTCAGATCGTGGGCTCGTCCGGCAGCACCGGCTGTGCTTGCCCCAGCGACGTGCCCGCCGAGGAGTGCGACTGCCCGCCACCGGAGCCCTCCGTCGACATCTACGGTTGCGTCCCCAAGCCCTGCGCGGTCGACGCCGACTGCGGTGAGGGCCAGAAGTGCGTCACTATCGAGCTCGGCTGCCCGGACGTGGCGGTCGCCTGCACGCCGGACGGCGAGTGTCCCCCGGCCGAAGCCCCAGAGTGTGACACCTCCACCACGACCCAGTGCCAGTACGACTGGGAGGGCACCTGCGAGAACGACGCCGACTGCGGCGCCGGCTTCGCCTGCAAGGCCTACGAGTCCTGCACCTGCTCCGGCGGCGCGGCGTCGCCGGCGAGCGAGGGCGACGATGGGAGCGGCGCACCGCCGCCTGCGGAAGAACCCTCGGACTGCGTCTGCGAGCCGTCGGCGGAGAAGTACTGCGAGCTGCTCGTGGTCGAGTGCGAGAGCGACGACGACTGCGCCCCGGGTCTCCTCTGCGGCTCTAGCTCCCCGGTCGACATGGGCGTCCCTTGCTTCGACGACAACGGGGACGGTAGCTGCGACGAGGGGGCCAAGATGCCGTGCGCAGACTCGGACGGCGACGGCAACTGCGACGAGAGCGCCGATGTGCCCAAGACCTGCGGCTTTGGTTGGAAGAACCTGGCCGGAACAACCGGGGAGCCCAGCATGAACCCAGGTGGCGGCGAGGGCCCCACCGAAGAGACCAGCGGCGGCGACGGCGGCGGCGACGGGTCTGCCCCTGTGGACGCTGAGAACGACGGCCTCCCCACGGCGCCCAACACCGGTGGCGGCGACGCCGACGGCACGCCCTCGGCGGGTGGCAACTCGGGCGGCGCGTCCGCCGGCTGCACCGCGACCACGGGCAGCTCGGAGAACCTCTTCGGCCTCCTCGCCCTCTTCGCCTTCACGTTCGTCGCCCGACGCTCGCGCGTCAGCTGAGGAGCTTCACCGGCGCGAGCCCCCTCTCGCGCCCGCCCTGGCCGCGCAGCTCGCGGCCGGCACAGACGCTCACGCGTCGCCAGCGCCTGCCTTCCCTCCGGTCACACCCCGTGACGCCTTCTCCACCAGCCCTGACGTGCCAAAGCGGCGGCTGAGCTCTGCGAAGACCCGCTCGACCGCCACGCCCCGGTGGGCGAGCCCCACCATGAGGTGGAAGCAGAGATCGGCCGCCTCGCTGACCACGCGATCGTCCGTCTCGGCGTCGATGGCCGCGGCCAGCTCCCCGGCCTCCTCCATGAGCTTCGCGTTGATGCGGGGCGCACCCCCGTCGAGGAGCTTCCGGGTGTAAGACCGCTCGCCGCTCGCCGCCTTTCGAGCCACCACCACATCCTCGAGCCGGTCCAGCATGGAGCCGGGAGGCGGCCCGGCCTCGCCCGCGCTCCCCGTGAAGAAGCAGCTGCGCTCTCCCGTATGGCAGGCGGGGCCGGTCTGCTCCACGCTTGCCAGCAGCGTGTCGCCGTCGCAGTCGGCGCGCAGCTCCACGAGGCGCTGCGTGTGTCCGGACGTCTCGCCCTTTCGCCAGTAGGCTCCACGACTTCGGCTCCAGTACCAGAGGTCGCGCGACTCGAGCGTGCGAGCGAGCGCCTCCTCGTTCATCCACGCGACCATCAATACTCGGCCGGAGAGCACGTCCTGGACGACCACGGGGATGAGCCCAGCCGCGTCGAAACGAAGCCCGTTCATACGCACCTCCGGACGGGGATTCCCCGCTGCGCGAGGAACTCCTTGGCTTCGGCGACGGTGAACTCGCCGTAGTGGAAGATGCTGGCGGCGAGCACCGCGTCAGCGCGTCCCACGAGCACTCCATCGGCGAGATGCTGGAGCGTGCCCGCGCCCCCCGACGCGATGACGGGCACCGTGACCGACTCCGCAACCGCGCGAGTGAGCGCGAGGTCGTAGCCGTCCTTTCGGCCGTCGTTGTCCATGCTGGTCAACAGGATCTCCCCGGCACCGAGCTCCGCGACGCGCTGGGCCCACTCGAGGGCATCGATCCCTGTGCGCGTCCGGCCGCCATGGGTGACCACCTCGTATCGTCCTTCGGGGGTGGACCGAGCGTCGATCGCCACCACGATCGCCTGGCAGCCGAAGGCCTCCGCGGCGGCGCTCACGAGGCTGGGGTCGCGCACCGCGGCCGAGTTGATCCCCACCTTATCGGCGCCAGCGCGAAGCAGCGCGCGGACGTCGGCCACGCTCCGGACCCCGCCCCCCACGGTGAACGGGATGGTGACCGCCTCAGCCGTGCGTGAGACGAGGTCGAACAGGGTGCCGCGGTCTTCGTGCGTGGCCGAGATGTCGAGG
>SXOO01000082.1 GCA_005776725.1 Pseudomonadota bacterium
CGTAGATGCCGGGCGAGCTGTGGCCCTGGAAGAAGATCTGATCGCCCCCGCCCGGGTGGTCCTTGCCGCGGAAGACGTGGTTGAAGCCCACTTCGCAGAGCGTGGCAGCCGACGCATAGGTGGAGAGGTGTCCTCCAATGCCCGGGAAGCGTGCGTTGGCCTTCATGACCATGACCGCCGCGTTCCATCGGATGTACCGGCGGATCCGCTTCTCGATCTTCTCGTCACCCGGGTAGTCGGGCTCCATGTCTAGAGGGATTGTGTTGACGTACGGCGTCTGAACGAGGGCCGGCAGCGCGACGTCTGCGATCTGAGCGCGCTTGAGCAACGACATGAGGATGAAGTGCGCTCGCTCCATCCCGTGGCGCTCCACGAGCGAGTCGAAGGAGTCGAGCCACTCGGAGGTCTCGGAAGGGTCGATGTCGAGCTGGCGCGGGCCGAATTTCATGAGTGCGGAATCCTGGGGCGGTTGGCGGGCGGTAGGTTAGAGCGTAGGGTCCGCCGGTCAAGCAACCCCCCCAAGAGAGGTCACCGAGCCATGCCCCGACCTGATGGTCGCGCCGTCGACGCGCTTCGCACACTTCGTTTCGAGACCCACGTGCAACGTCAGGCGGCCGGGAGCTGCCTCATCCGGACGGGCAACACCGCGGTGCTGTGCGCGGCCACCGTCGAGGCGGGCGCTCCCAAGTGGAAGCGGGAGCCCGGAGGCTGGGTCACCGCGGAGTACGCGATGTTGCCCGGCAGCGGAGATCGCCGCGTCCCCCGCAAGGAGAACGGGCGGGCCGTGGAGATCCAGCGGCTCATCGGCCGCTCCCTGCGGGCCGCGGTGGACCTGGTACGTCTCGGAGAGTTCACCATCACCGTCGACTGCGACGTGCTCGACGCGGACGGGGGCACCCGCACCGCCGCGATCACCGGAGGCTGGGTGGCGCTGTCGCTCGCTTGCGAAGGGCTCGTTCGCAAGGGGCTGCTCGCCGCCAGCCCGGTCATCCACCCAGTCGCCGCCGTGAGCGTGGGGCTCGTGGACGACGAGGCACGCCTGGACCTCGAGTACCTCGAAGACAGCGCGGCCGGCACCGACATGAACGTGGTCGGGATCCCCGGATCGGGCCTCATCGAGGTCCAGGGCACGGCCGAGCGGGCGCCGTTCACGCGGGTGCAGCTGACCCGTCTGCTCGACCTCGCGGAGTCCGGCATCGCCCGCCTTGCCGAGGCGCAGCGCCTAGCCGTTCAAGACGGCCTGCGCTGACGCGCCGTCGCGGAGGCGAGTGAGCGCCGCGTCTCCCGCCCGCCGCTGAGGCGTGTGCAGGCGGACCGCGGGGCGGCGCGATCTCAAGAGCTGCTCCGCAGCGTTCAGGTCCGTGGCCAGCCCGCGGCGCAACACCACCAACGCCGCGACGAGCGCCGACCGACCGTGACCGGCGGCGCAATGGACATAGACCGCGCCGTCCCAGGTGGCGGCCAGCGCGACGACCCGGTCGAGATCGGGCGGCGCGGGCGCCCGAGCGTCCAGCGCGGGAGCTAACGCATAGGTGCAACCGGCGCGGCGAGCCGCGGGGAACTCCCCGGTGCAGTCCACGATGAGGCTCACTCGGGGGTCGAGCGTTACTCGGATCGGGCGGCGACCCAGCCACAGTCCGGGCGCCACCTCGTGGCAGGCGGGCTCGCTGGTGATCCCGTGGAAGAGGTGCCACATGGTCCAGGTGAAGCCGAAGTAGGGGAAGAAGAGCGCCACGGTGAGTGGCCGCATTCGACCCTCGGCTGACTTGCCGAGCCACTGGGGGCGGTCCAGCCCGTAGACGACCGCCAGCCACAGGAACGCCACCCCCACCCAGACAGCCAGCCACCCGACGCCACCGAGCCACGCGCCCGAGGTGCAGAGGAGGAGTCCGGCGAGGCTGAAGACGACAGGGAAACGCACGGCGCGAGAACCTACCACAGCCGCTTGCGGGCACCGGTGGGCTTCAGCATGATGCCGCCTCCCATGCGTCTGCTCCTCCTGCTGTTCCTGCTGTCGTCCGGCTGCGCCGGGCTTGAGTGCGGCGTGGGGACCCACGAAGAGCAGGGGCAGTGCGTGCCGAACGTGCCGGTGGCCTGCGGGCCCGGGACGGTCTTCGAACTCGGCTACTGCGTACCCGAAAGAGCCCCCGATTGTGGTGACGCAGGCTGCGGCGACGCCACGGGTGACCCGCCCGACACGGTAGGGCTCGAGCTCCCCGGGGCGAGTCGCTGATGGCGGTCCCGTGTACGGTCACCGCTGGGCAGTTGTCGATCCGCGGGCTCAGCCTCGGCGGGATCGAGACCTCGCTGCACTGCCCCCAACTCGGGGTGGCGTTTGACTGTGGCCACTGCCCCCGGTCGCTCGTTTCCACGCCGCGGCTCTTCATCACGCACGGGCACGCCGACCACGCCGCTGGCCTCGTCCCGTGGCTGTCGCTGCGGCTTGTGTACGGCTTTCCCGAGCCCCTCGACGTCTTCGCGCCGGAGTGGCTCGTGCCCGCGCTCCGCACGGTGGTCGCCGCCTACGAGTCCGTGCAGACGTTCCCTTACCGGGTCCGGTTTCACGCGCTCGAGGCCGGGTCGGAGGTGCCGCTGCCCGGTGGGCGCTTCGTCCGCGCGTTTCGGAGCCCCCACGTCCTGCCCACCATGGGCTACACCGTGTGGGAGCGAGTCACCAAGCTGCTCCCGGAGTTCTCTTCCCTGCCAGGCGCGGAGATCGCAGCGCGAAAACGCGCCGGGGAGGCGCTCTTCAGCTCCCTGGACCGCCCGATCCTGAGCTTCCCCGGCGATACGACCATCGGGGTCCTCGACAAGCAGCCGCACCTCTACGAGTCGCGCGTGTTGCTGCTCGAGGCCACCTACATCGACGACAAGAAGGACGTAGCCGCGTGCCTCCAGCACGGTCACGTCCACCTCGATCAGGTGCTCGAGCGCGCGGAGCACTTCCGTAACGAACACATCGTGTTCACGCACTTCTCGCAGTCGTATACCCCTCGCGAGGCCGAGGCGATCGTGCGGGCTCGGACGCAAGGCCGCTTCGCGCCAGAGATCCACGCCTTCGTCCCGTCGGAGGACTCATGGCCGGGCTAGACGCGGCGCGCCGGCGGTTCCTGCAGTTCTGCGCCGTGGGCGCCAGCGGCGTGGTCGTGAACCTGGGCATATTCGAGCTGGCACAGTGGGCCTTCGGCGATCGCCTCGGTCCAGACATGCGGTACGCGGCGGCCAACGCCACCGGGATCCTGGTGTCCATCCTCACCAACTTCCTGCTGAACGACCTCTGGACGTGGGGGGATCGGCGGCAGGACGCCAACTTCAGCCGGGTTCGGCGCCTGGGCGCCTTCTACCTGGTCGCCTCCGTGGGTGGAGCGATCCAGCTGGGGGTGGGCTATGGCACTCGGGCGGTGCTCCAGCAGATGGAGCTGCCGTTCGGCCTGGACGTGCGACGCGACACGCTGTCGGTGCTGACCGGGATTGGCGCCGCCACTTTCGTGAACTACTTCCTGAACAACGCGTGGACCTTCCGTGGGTCGCCCGGAGCGTCGGTGGCGCCCCGTTAGACGCCGCAACCAGCACCCGTCCTAGCGGTGCGCGGCGCGCTCGTCGTCGGGGAGCCTCGGGTGCTGCGCCAGGGCGGCGCGCACCTTGGGTCGACACCGCGCGGCGCGGGAGTGCGCTAACGCGAGCAGTGTGTCCAGGGCAAGGTCGTCTCGGTCAAGCCACGCCAGGAGCTCGTCCTCGGTGGCCCGGGGATTCAGGACGGCCTCTCGGGCGATCCCGAGATCCGAGTCGCCCACCAGCGCGTCGCGTACGGCCCGTGGGCCGAGGCGCGCCAGCTGTCGCCGCTGGTCGGCGCTGAGCGCCGCCAGCTGCTCTCGGAGCGGCGCGTCGGCCTTGATCCATGACCACAGCGGGTTCGCGCCCCCAGCGCTGAGGAGAGCGTCTTGGCCAATGCCGGGCTCACGTGCCTCCGGCAGAGCCTCTAAGAAGACCTCGCCCGGCGCCGGCTGGTGCGCGCTGGTTTGCTCGTCGGAGGGTCGGAGCTCCGCGGGCAGCGCGTCCGCGCTCGCCGCCGCGGCAAGTGCAGCCGCACGCAGCTCGCGACGCTCGTCAGGCTCCGAGGTCATGTTCAGCGGCACAGCCTGGTCTTCGACCAGCCCGGATTGAGATCCGGAGGCCAGCGACTCGAGGAACTCGACCGCCGAGACCAGCGCGTCGACGTCCGGACCCTTGGTGAACTGCACATAGAAGCCAACGGCCGTCTGGTTGACCACCGCAGCGCTGACATCCACGGCTGGGCCGACGGGGAGCTCGAAGCGCACGCGGACGATGGAGAACGGGGCGGGTCGGGCCGCCGACGCGATGAAGCACCCACCGTGAGACAGCTCGGCGCGGTAACGCTGCCTGACGGACTGGGCGTCACCGAGCGCGACCGAGAAGACAGGCGGACTCACGGGTCCTCGTATCTCGCGTAGGTGGCGACGTCGGGGTCGAGGTCGAGCGGCCCGGGAGCCCGTACGGTGTCCATGAAGAGCGCATGGCAGCGGGGCCACGCTCGGACCGCCACGTTGCAGTTCGCGGGTTCGTTGTCGAGGAAGGCCACAACGTCCCCGAGCGTGGCGATGAAGCCCACGGCGTCCTTCTTGAACTCGGCGTCTGGGATCTCGAACTTCGGCTTCAGCACGAGCGCGGTGTGCGCCACCCCCACCGGGAAGCCATGCGCACGGAGGCTCGCGGCCGTACCGATGAGCATGTTCGGGCTGTCGCGCCCCGTGAGGTAGACCACGGTGGCGCCCGCGTCGAAGACCTCCTGAACGAACGCCACCGCCCCGTCGTAGGGCACGTCGCGGTCGATCCAGGCGTCCTGGAAGAACCGGGCGAACCAGTAGTCGAAGAGCGCCCGCTCCAGCTCGGGGTCCGCGAGCTCCAGCGGGCCGCGAAGGATGTCCTTCAACAGGTACGGCAGGTTGAAGCGCGGCAGCGAGTCGAGGCGCGAGCGCACCTCCTTCGGGCCCTTCGCGTCCAGGTACTCCGCAAGGATCGCCCAGGTCCGGGGGCCGTTGTCGAAGAGCGTGTGGTCTAGGTCGAAGACCACCACGGGGGTCCGGCCGGCGGCCCGTGTGGCGGTGACCGTGCGGAGCACGTCACGGAGCGGCTGTGGGCGTAGGGGCGAATGCTGACTGACTGGCACTGAACTCGGCAAGACAACACCTCGTTGCGTCATCCTGGCTCACGCGAGGGGCGGGTGTCTACCCTGACCCACGGGACCCGAGGGCCTCCAGGGGGACTGCGGTCCCCTACGGGGAGCGGCGTCGGACCCACGTCCGGGCTTGCCAGGGCGCCGCGCACTCGCGACTGTAGCGGGTCTGTGCGCTCCGTTCTGCTCCGGGTCTTGCTGGCTCTCGTCCTCATCGGGTGCACCCACGTTCGGCCGCCCAAGGTCCCGGGCGAGACCGACACCCGCGTCCGCGAGGTGCGCTTCGTGGGCGAAGGGGGGCAGGCGCTCTCGGTGCCTCTCGGCGACTTCAGGAACTTCCTCGCCCAGCGCGCCGGCGGCGTCATCCAGACGCATCGCTACTTCAACCCCTACCGCGTCGCCGAGGACCGGCGCCGGGTCTTGGCGTTCTGGCAGAACCGGGGCTTCTTCGACGCCACGGTCACAGAGGGGGAGCGCGCCTTCCACGAGCTGAAGGGCGGCCGCGAGGTCACGCTCACCTGGGTGATCAACGAGGGCGCGCCGTTCTCGATCGCGAGCCTCGCGTTTCAGGGCTTCCCGTCCGAGCTCGAGGCGGCCGTTCGTCCGCTCGCGCGCTTCGAGGTCGGCGCGGCGGTCGACCTGGAGAGGTATCGACTACGCCGTTGGGAGATGGCCGAGGTGCTGCAGCGGGCCGGGTACGCCCACGCCTCAGTGCTGTCGCGAGCCTGGGTGGACCGCGGCAAGCGCGAGGTGCACTGGCGCTACATCGCGGACCCGGGCCCGCTCACCACGGTGGGGACGGTGCGCGTCGTCGGGGCCCACCGGGTGAGCGCCGATGACATCGTGCGGCGGGCCGGGCTCGTGGCGGGTGAGCCGTACGGAAAGATGGACCAGGAGGCAGCCCGGCTCGATCTGCTGGACACCGGGTCGTTCTACAACGTGGTAGTGAACGACGGCGCCGACGTCATCTTGAACATCGGGATCCCGCCGCCGGACTCGGGGGGCGTGGTGCCGGACGAGCGGATCCGGGAGGACGGGTCGCTCGTCCCGAGGGAGCTCCCGTCGGCTCTGGACATCACCCTCAGCGTGATCGAGGCCCCGCGGGTCAAGGGCAGGTTCGAGGGCGGCGTCGAATTCGACCCGGCTCGCCTGGACGGATTCGTGGGCGCGGAGGCTGTGATGCCGGATCTCCTGGGCTCCATGCACCACCTGACGGCCCGCGGACAGCTGGGCTACGGGTGGTTCTGGGCCGAGGACGGGGATCATGGGCTGGACGGCGCTGCGCGGCTCCGTACCACCCACGTTGGCGTGCTCGGTCGGCTGGGCGACCTGCGGGTCACCGCCCAGTACGAGGACCGCCGCTTCGGATCCGGCGCGTCGCGAGAGGCGGCCGTGGGCCCCGGGGGGCGGGCGACCCTGGCGCCCGGTCTCTTCGTGGAGCTGGATCTCCTGTATGCGTTCGCCCAAGAGCGGGGGCTGAGCGGCCTGGACGCAGAGCAGCGCTCCGCCGTGACCCTCTCCGATGGGGGAGACGCCCACAACCTGAGGGTGCAGGCCGGCGTGATCTGGGACCGCCGCGACGACCCCGTCGAGGCCCGGAAGGGGCACCTCGTGGCGGCCAGGATTGACGCCTCGGTCGGCGCGCCTGTGGGCACGCACCGCTGGCTCACGCTGGCTCTAGACCTCAGGAAGCTCTTCCCGGTCGGGGATGCGCTGGCGGTGGGGCTCCGCGCCGCCGGGTCGTTCATCGTGCTCACCGGCGACGAGGGTGTCCCGCTCGGTGCGCGCCTCTTGGGCGGCGGCGCGTGGGGCTTCAGGGGCTTCGGGCGCGAGGCGTTCGGACCGGAGGGCGGGCTGCAAGTCGGCGGCCTCGGGCTCTTCGAGTCGTCGGTCGAGCTCAGGTGGCTGCCGTTCGTGCAGCAGGTCGGGGCGTCTTTGTGGGCCGACCTCGGCGCCGTCTCAGCCACCGCCAACCCCTTCGAGGACGGCGTGGGCCTGGCGGCTGGGTTGGGCCTCCGGGTGCGCCTCTGGCACGTCCCGCTGGGCCTCGACTTCGGCTATCGCATCCTCGATCGCGGCCGCGTGGTGCCCGGCGACACCTTCGAGCCGTACCAGTTCTTCTTCCGCGTGGGGGAGTCGTTTTGAGCGGCGCCGACCCGATTCACCCGCCCGTCCCTCTGGTGGCCGTGCGCCGGAGCGGCTGGCAACGCGCGCGCCGCGCGCTGCTCTGGACACTGTTGGTGCTGGTCGCGCTCGTGGGGTCCGCGCTGGCGTGGGTCCACACGGCGTCAGGCCAGGAGATGCTCCGCGCGCGGATCGAGGCGGCCCTCGCCGCCAAGCTCGACGGCTCCGCAACACTGGGGCGGCTCGACGCCACGCTCCTCGGGGACGTGACGCTCCACGACCTCGTCCTCAGGGATCCGGAGGGCGTGGAGGTGGTCCGCCTCGAGACCCTGGAGCTCGGCCTCGACTGGGAGAGCCTGAGTCGCCCGCCGCTGCGGCTTCGGTCGCTGCGCCTCGACGGGCTTGCGGTGAACGTGAAGCAAGGGGAGGACGGCGCGCTCAACCTGGACCGGGTGTTGCGGCCCTGGCTCACCACACCCCGCGAGGCACGGAGCGTGGTCCTCGAGCGCGTGGTGGTGGAGCGGGTGTCCTTCGACGCAGCGCTGCCCGCCTTGAAGCTGGCCCTCCGCGACGTGCACCTGGCTGGGCGGGTGGTGGTGGAGGCAGAAGCTGGGCGCCGCCGCATAACGCTCGAGGAGGTAGGCGCTACGCTGCGACTCGAGCGGCCCGGGCTCACGGTCGAGGTGCCCCGAGCGAGCGCGCGGGTGTCGCTGGACGCGACCAGCGTGCGCCGCGTGATCGCGATCGAGCAGCTGCGCGGCGTGGCCGAGGTGAGCCGCGCCGCGGGCCCAGAAGGCGAGGGGGGCGGCGCCCCGCTGCCTCCGCGTCGCCACACCGTGCCGGTGGACCTGACGCGCCTCGACGCCACGATCTCCGACGAGCGCGTGGAGCTGGCCCTGTCCGCTTTCGAGCTGGGCGCTGTGCGCGTGGCCTCGCTGGAAGTCCAGCTCCCACTGGCCGCGATCCACGCGCAAGAGCCTCCCGGGCTCGTGCTCGAGGGCCTGCACGTGGACGCGAGCCGCCTCAATGCGCTGCTCGGGCGGGAGCTGCTCGTGGGCGACCTCGATGTGTCCGCGCGGGCCAGCGGACCCGCCGGCGCGCTTCAGGTCTCGGGGCTCGTCGTGACCCCAGGGGGGCGGCTGACGCTCAGCGGTCGCCTGGATCTCTCGGATGTGGGCGCCCCAGGCTACGACCTTCGCCTCGTCGGGGCGGACATTCGGACCGACCGCCTCATCCGGCAGCCGCCAGCGGTCGCGGCCGCCGGTGAGTCCGAGCCTGAACGCCCGGCGGACGGCAAGACCGCTGCCCCAGGCCCTGCGGCGCAGGCCCCCGCGAGACCCGCGGTGCATACCTCGCTGACGCTCTCGGTGCGCGGGCGCGGCGTCACCCCGGCCACGCTCGTGGCCTCGGGCGAGCTGGAGCTCGGCGCGACGCAGGTGGGCGCGCTCACCGTCCAGGGGCCTTGCGCTTCGGGCCAGGCCTGCCCCTCGAGCCCCCTCCGCGTCGTGGCGTCCGTGGAGCGCGGGCGGTGGACGGTCGAGCACGTGAAGGCGGCCGCGTTCGAGCGGGTAGTGACCGGGAGCGTCACCTTCGACCCGGCCACGCAGGCCCTGGAAGCCCATGTCCTTAGCCGGGGCGACCTCGCGCCCACGCTCCAGGCGCTGCGCGAGGTGGGCCTGCTCGGGGCAGCGCAGGCGGTTGGAAGCGAACCTGGCGGCGGGGCTGCCCACTCCCCAATTCCGTCGCAAGCGCTGTCCCCGAGCGGGCCCGCGGTCACGGTTGGAGAGCTCGACATCGACTTGCTCCTCAGCGCCCGTGGGCTCGGCCGACGCACGCGTGAGCTCTTGCCGTCCATCCTCCCGGCGGACCTGGCCCAGCGTGTCCCCATGGACCGCGGCGCGATGAAGATCGCGCTCTCCGCCACCGACGTCGCCACGCCGCGGCTGTCGGCGGAGGCGGTAGAGGTCCAGGGCGAGCTGAGCTTCGATCGCGGGGTCCCGGAGGGGGCGCTCAGCGTGACCGCCGCCGGGCTCGAGGTGCGGGCGCGGCGCTTCGAGGTCGTGCAGCTCGACCTGAGCCTGGACGCCGGCTCGCTACGGCTGGCGGTGTCCGGGCGAGACGACCGCGGGCTCGCGCTCAAGCTGGAAGCGAGCGGCGCGCTCGTCGCGGGGGAGCGCGTGGTGCTCACGGTCACCCGGCTGGAGGCCACGCGAACCGGCCTGACGTCGCGCCTCACGGCGCCCATGACCATCGTCTGGTCGATCGTGCCCGGATCCCAGACGGTCGCGGTGGCGCTGGAGGGGCTGGAGCTCAGCGTCCTCGCCGCCTTCGCTGGGCGCGAGCTCGACGAGGTGTCGGGGCGCGTCTCCGGCAAGATCGACGTAACTGGGCTCCCCGCGGCGCCAGGGCTTGGCTTCGACCTCGCCGCGGAGGTCACCCCGGGGGGCGGCGCGCAGCCCCTGACGGTGTCGCTGGTAGGCAAGGCGGCTGCCACGGGCGCGGACGTCCATCTCGACGTCTCGAGGGGACGCCCGCTGCTCTCACTGGACGCGAGTGTTCCGCTGGCGACCGTTGGCGGCGCGGTGGCGGTGGATCGCGAAGGGCCCTGGTCGCTGAAAGCCCAGGTCCGGGACGTCGCGCTCCAAGCGCTGCGCGATCTCTTGCCCGCGCGCCTCGCGCGGCCGTTCACGATCTCCGGCTCGGTGGACGTCGTGGGGTCTTTGACGCGGCCCACGGCGAATCTCGACCTCGAGGTGGTGGGGCCCCTGGTTCCCGCGCTGGGGCGGCAGCGCGCTGCGGTGAACGCCCGCTGGACCCCGAACGGACCGCTCGGCTCGCGGCTCCACGCGGAGGCGCGGGTGTCGCGTCTCACAGGAGCGCGCCTCGTTGACGCCGTCTTGGATCTGGAGCTGCCCCCAGCGCCCACCCGCGCCGCGCCGGTCACGCGCTGGGCGCTCGATGCCCGCGTGCCCCCTTTCGCGCTGGCGGATCTCCCCGCCACAGCGAAGCTCTCGGGAGCCACCGCGGCGCTCGAGGCCAAGCTCTCAGGCACGCTCCGCGACGTGACCGGGCAGGTGACGGTTGGCCTCCGCGGGGTACCTGTGAAGGCGGAGCCCGCCGCGGCGCTCGACCTGGATCTGGTCCTCGCGCCGCATCGCGACCGAACCGACGTCGCGATCCTAGGGAGGCTCGACGGGCTCGCGGGCGAACCGGCCGACCCGGACGCCCCGGTCGACACCCTCCACACCCTCGACACCGTCGACCTGGCGGTCTGCCAACGCGCGGCGCTCGCGCCCGCTCTGCCGGCCTCCACCGTGATCTGTGGCAGCGGGACCGTCGGCGTCGGCGCCGCTTCGCTGTCGCGGATGCCGCAGGCCGTCCGCGAGGCCCCGTTGGCGCTGCGCCTCGAGGTGCCCCGCCGCCTCGTCTCGGCGTACGCCGGCTTTGCGCCGGCGCTCGCGGCGCTCCCCGGGGCGCTGGGGCTCACCGTGGACGTGGGTGGAACCGTCAGCGCGCCAACCGCGTCTCTGGCCGGCGACTGGACGGGGTGGGACAGCGTCGCGGGGGGGGCGGGTCGCCTGGCGCTCTCAGCCCAGTGGTCGCGCGGCCCGAGCCCCATCAGCCTGGACCTGGCGCTCGGCCCGGTCGAGGGACCGGCCCGGGTCTCGGTTCGCGCCAGCGCCGACAGCGCGGCGGTCGCTCAGCGCTTCGCGGCCGGCGGCTCGGTCCGCCTCATCGTGGACGCCGTGCCCACGCCCCTGCGCGAGCTGCTTCCCGCCTTCGTGCTTCGGGGGGCGGCGCTGCCCGTCGACGGGACGCTGCAGGGGCACCTCGAGGGCCACGTAGTGCTCGCAGTCGTAGACGGCCGCGTCGGCGCGGACCACCTGGCCCTGGACGGGGCGCTGGAGGTCTCGGGGATCGCGGCCACGCTCCCCGGCACCACGCGGCGTGTTCGGGACGGGCGCATCCGGGTGAGGCTGGGGGAGCGCTCGGTTCACCTCGACCCCGTCGAGCTCTTCGAGACCGACACCGAGCACCCGGCTCGGCGCCTCCACGTCACCGGCGCGCTCGCGCTCGCGCCCGGCCTGCGGCGAGTCGAGGGTGCCCGCCTCTCGCTGAGCGCGACCGAGTGGCTGCTCATCGGGCCTCTGGACGCCCCCCAGGCGACGCTCACCGCAGAGCTCGGAGTGGAGCTGAGCCGGGAGGCGCCGGTTGGGCGAATCCAGGTGACCGCCCAGCGTCTGGAGCTGCGGAGCCCAGACCGCTTCCTCATGCGGCACGCGGGCGAGACCTCGAGCCTCGGCGATGTGTCTTTCGTGGGCGAAGACGGCGCCAGCGCCGTCGGTGTGCTCCGCCGGAGGAGCGCGCCCGCGTCCAAGCTGCCTCCCCTCGGGGACTGGGACGTGTCCCTGCGCTTCCCGAATGGCCTCCACGCCTGGAGGTCGCCGCTCAACCTCTGGCTCGACGGCCAGCTCGACGTTTCGCTCCGCGAAGGCAAGCCAGCGTTTCGTGGCGGCTTCACGGCCCGCGAGGGGCACCTCGAGTACCTCGGTCATCACTTCCCGCTCGTGGAGGGGCGGTTCGTGTTTTCGGACCAGTGCGCCGGGTGCATGGATCTCCTGTTCGCACAGCGGGCGCACCACACAACCCAGCGCGACTTCTCCACAGCCAGCGCCGGCGGGGCCGCGGAGACCATTCGGATCACCGGGTTACCGCCAAAGCTCGTGGTGAGCCACGGCGGCGCCGGCAACGCGTATCTCCCGGACGTCATGTCCACGCGCAACGCCCATCGCCCTCGGACGCGGGGTAGCCCGGAGCTCCCTGGGAGCGCCACCGTGCAGTTCCCGGGTCCGTGGTTCCCGTCGCTGGTGCCCACGGTGCTCGCGATCAACCTGCCGCACCTCTTGTTCCTCGACCACGCGGACTTCTGGGCCGATCCGTCCGCGCTTTCCGGCGCTTACGGCCGCCTGACCACCGGAGAGCTCGACCGCACGTCCGGCGATCCCTCGGCGCTCCGGCGCTTCAGCCTGCGTTTCCGCGAGCCCGCCGTGGGCCGCAGCGACGTGGACGCGGCGAGTCACTGGGTTCGGCGCGCCGAAGACGAGCGGTCGGTGTTCGGCGTGGGCCTCAGCGTGGGGACGCGGCTCGGCGGCGGTCCACACGTGTTCTGGGAGCTGGCGACGCCAGACTAGACCCGAGTTTCCCCCCATGCCCTCCTGGAGTCGCCCTTGTCCCAGCCCTCGTCCGTCGCCCCTCGGGTGCTCCTGGCCGTCGGCCTCGGCGCGCTCGTCCTCGGGTACTGGCGGCGCGGGGCTCTCCCGGAAGTCGGCAGGCTCGCGGCGGGGCTAGCGAGCGAGCCGCTGCAGGGACCAACCGACCGCCGTCCCTTCACCATCAACTACGAGGGTGTGGCCTACGAGGTGGCGCCGGTCGCTGCCTATGACCTCACGGGCATCGTCGTCACTCACAACGACATCACGGCGATCGGGGACGACGACCACGACGAGACGAGCCTCGATACCAAGGACCTCTGCGTCGTTTGGGGTCAGAACGTCGCGTCTGGCCACTTCAGGCACGCCGACTTCTGGAGCAACGACTGGAGCTGCCACTGGCAGTATTCTGGCGAACAACGGATCGACTCGGCCTCGATATCCAACAACCACCTCATCACCGACAGCGACGCGATCCGGAGCCAGATCGGTAGCGTTCGGGTCGGTGATCAGGTTCGGTTTCAGGGGCTGCTGGTCAATTACAAGCATCCGAGCTGGACCCGCATGCGACGGACTAGCATCACGCGCACTGACGTTGGTGGCACGGCGTGTGAGGTGGTCTTCGTGGAGTCCATCGAGCTCCTGCGGAAGAGCCCTCGGCTCTGGTATGCGCTCGTCCCCATCGGGTGGACGCTCCTGGCGCTGGCTCTGGCGCTCGCGGCCTGGGCCATGGTGCGCCGTCCGGCCTTCGCCCGCGCCGAGTCGATCGACGGGGATCCCGAACGACGCCCGTCGGATCCGCGCCTCGGTCGACTCAGGCGGGGCTGACGGGGGGCCTCCAGGCCCCGCGGCGGCGCCGACGATTGGCGTGGTAGTCGCGTCTCGCCGACTCGATCGTCGTCATCGAAGAGGGGGCAGTCCGAGCACAGGGATCTCACGCCTCGCTGCTCGGTGCGGGCGGCCGCTACGCCGAGCTCTTTCAACTGCAGGCAAGTGGACACGGCGCCTGAGCCGTGGCCCACGGGTGCGCGATTGGCCAGTGGGTCACCCCTTTGTTACCGTCCTGCCCTCTCCTGTCGCCACTGCGACAGGGAAGGAGTAGGCCAGTGAGTCGAGCGACGGCGGGTGGGCGAGCCTCCGCAGTGTGGGGAGCGTCCCCCACCGTGTGCGAGCGGCCCCCGTCACGCAAGCGCATTCGGATGCCGGCGTGTGGGTTCGTTGGCGCTCTGGCGGCTCTGCTGGGTGCGGCAGCAGGGTGCGCTGGCGAGGTGGAAGCCCCGCGGCTGCGCCCTGAGCCACCGCATCCCGGGCTGGCGCCCGCTCAGGAGGTCGGGCTGCTCTTCGTGGATGTTAGCCACTGGAGCGGCGGCTGGCCGGTCCCTACGGCCATCACGGAGTTTGGGGTGAGCGCGGCGGACCTGGACGACGATAGTGACGTCGACCTCGTGGTGCCGGGCGGGCGACACTTCCAGGTCTGGCTCAACCGGGGCGACGCGTCCTTCTGGCATGCCGCCGACTTTGGACTGCGACCCTCTTCGAGTGCCGGCGCGGGCGGGGCCCCGGTCGCGGGCAGCAGCGTAGCCGCCGTCTACTCGGTGGTCGGCGGCTTCATCGGTGATCCAGCCCTCGACGTCCTCGCTTTGCGAAGTGACACGTCGGAGCTCTGGGAGGGTCGGGGTGACGGCACGTTCAGCTACGCGGGGCAGCTCGCAGCGCCGCAAGCGGGTGTGCTGAGCCTCACGCTCACGCTGGGAGACTTCGACTATCGCGGCCGCCTCACCGCGTTCCTCGGCGGCTTCATCCAGGTGCCCGCCGACATGTCTCTGGAGGCTCTCGAGACGGTCATCGACTGCTCGGCTGCCATCAACCCCGCGGGGATGTCGGTACCGGAGAGCCGCTTCGCGGCGCTGGAGGGAGGGGAGCCGGCACCCGACGGATCCTTCATCCGCGAGCGCGTCCAGTCGACAATGAGCTTCGACGTGAACCACGACGGTGCGCTGGACCTCTTCGTGGGGACCGAGGGCCACGAGCTGGACCGCGTGTACATCGGGGATGGGCGCGGAGGGTTCCAGGAGGCGGGCAAGGCGCTCGGCTTCGACGCCATGACGTCGGCCATGGGCTCGGACGTTGGCGACATCGATGGCGACGGGGACCCCGAGATCATCGTCACCGACTACCTTCCGAGCGACGGGGGCCCGCTCTGGGTTCGCCAGGCTGACGGCCGATACGCGAATGAGGCCGACGCCCGGGGACTCGGCGACCTCCGCCAGTTCTCTGGGTGGGGCGTTGGCCTCCACGACTTCGATCTCGACGGTGACGTGGACCTCCTCATCGTCAACGGCGTCCCTCCTCTCGAGGGATGCGACGTCGGCTCTCAGGAGCGCACATACTTCGAGAACGACGGGACGGGACACTTCACGCGGCGCCTCGGCGGCGCTGGCACCGGGCTCGACATGCAGTCGCGCGGTCGGGGCGCGGCGTTCGCTGACTTCGACGGTGACGGTGACCTCGACGTGGCGGTCTCTAGCATGGACGCGCCGGTTCAGATCCTGCGCAACGACTTCGCCACCGGCCATTGGCTGGGGGTCGACCTCCGGTACCCGTGGTTTCGACCGGCGATCGGCGCTGAGGTGCGTGTGAGGACTGGCGACACCTGGCGGTCCCGGTGGGTGGCGGGGACCCCGTCCGCCGCCGGCAGCTCGTGGGAGACTGTGCACTTCGGTCTTGGGGATGCACAAACCGTGGACGAGATCGTGGTCCGCTGGCCACACGGCAAGCTACAGAGGATGCCGGGCGGTCCGACCAATCGGCGTGTGCGGGTGGACTATCTGCCCTGACGCCCACACGGCGCGCGGTCTAGCTCCACTGGAGGAGAGTTACTCCGGGACCTCTGTGGTCTCCGAGGCGAGCTGCGCCAACAGCGGTTCCTTGGCCTCGTCACCGTTGGTGACTCGAAGGCCGAACCACGTGACGCCGACCAGCACCAGAACCCCGGCAGCGTGTCGCCTGTCGAAGCGGAGAGAGCGCAGCGTCAGCGGCGAGGAGTCGAGGAACCGGACGACCAGCACGGACGCCACCGCGGCGATGGCCAGCTGAGAGAGCTCCGCCCCCAGGGTGAATGGGATCAGCATGCTTGAGGCCGCGTCCGCGAAGGTCTCAAGGGCGGTGGACGCCATCCCGAGCCCGTGCAGTAGCCCGAAGATCGCCGCGACGGTGCAGTTGACCCCGGCCGCGCGGGTGAGGAGGGCCGTGTTGTCCGACCCTGGTGTTCTAGACGCGTTCAGGGCCACCATCGCGGCGGTGAGGGCGATGCTGAGCGCGATCCCAGGCTCCACCCAGCTGCCCGGGGGCGCCGCGATCCAACCTTCGATCACCGCCGCCAGCGCCAGCGTGTGAGTCATCGTGAACGCGGTCACCGCGAGCGCAAGCTCTCGTCGTCGTGACGTCGCGAGGACGAGCGCCACGATGAAGAGGATGTGGTCGAGCCCGAAGAGCACGTGGTCCGCGCCGTGCCAGACGAACCCGCCGAAGCCGAAGGCTTGCGGCGCGGGCGGCTCAGTGGGCGCGCCGGCCGCGGCGGCCTCCTGGGCCACGAGCATTCGGGCCGTCGCCTCGCCCGACCCCAGGGCCACCCGCTCCGCCGGGCCCACGCGCACCGGCATGGACGGCCGGCCGCCCACCGGCTCGGGCCTCCGCAGACGCACCGCCTCCACCACGACCACCTCGGACGAGGCGAAGCCGTAGCGGATTCGCAGCGCCGACGGCGGGTTGGCGAAGCGGCAGCGCATGGTCACTCGCACATGGTCGGTGGACTCGAGAGGGCTCGAGCCGGAGACCGGCGTGCTCACGTCGGTTCGCTCGCAGCTCGGGGTCGCGCCGTCGTCCGCCGTGACCGAGACGGCGCCGTCGAACACGGCGCGCATCGCGGGCCGATGCGCCTTGACCTCCAGCCGGTTGAGCCGACCGTCGCCGTTGTCATCAGCGAACTCGAACTGTGCGGCCTTCGGGGTGGCGACCACCATGAGCGCCGTGTGTTCGAGCTCGACCGTCATGCGTCCGGCGTCGAGGCCGTGGGCAAGAGCGGGCGACGCGGTGAGGAGGGCCTGGCAGGCCCAAGCCAAGGGCAGCAGTGCGATGCGCGCCATGGGAATCAGTTGCAGTCAGCGGCGCAGTTCGCCGCGGTCTCAGGACCGTCACACACGCCGTCGCCGCAGCACTTGGTCTGCCCGGGAGTACACGCCGGCGGTCCCCCGCCACCCGGGAGCTGCCCACCGCCGCCATCGCCCTGCGTGAACGACGCGTCGGCGGTGTTGGTGGTGCAGCGTGGGATGTACGGGAAGGTAAGGGTCAGGACGTAGTGGTAGCCCGAGACCACGTCTCCGTTCGCGTCCTCGTACACGCCGTTGCGGCCGTTGCACTGGTCCAGGTCTCCGCTGCCCGCCACGTACTCCCAGTCCGCGCCGAAGGTCCCGTCGTAGCTCCCGCCGGGGCCGGAGTCGCCGGACGGCCGCGTTCCGGACTTGAGCTGCCAGCTGGCGAGCATCTCGCGGACCTCGCTCTCCGGATCCGTGGCGTCCGCATGACCGAAGAGCGCGACGATCGGATGGCCGTCGGCGGCCCAGCCGATGAAGCGGACGGCAGGGGAGGTGGGCACGAAGCTCGTGGGGACGCCGTGGTAGTGGTAGGCGCCCGTCGGCTGGACGTGGGCAAGGTTGCAGTCGAGCCCGAGACCGTCCGGATGGAAGGTCTCGTCGCTGCCGCCGTTGGCGCTGAAGTAGTCGGTGGCCGTGCCGTACCGGAGGGCTTCGTAGCGCCAGCCGTTGTCGTCGTTCCAGGTCTCTGCCGTGCCGGGATCGAGCACGGCGCCCGAGGTGAGGATGCCGAAGTACTTGACCTGCCCGGACCCCGAGCCGCTCGGCGTGACGGGCACCTCGAAGCTGTAGCTCTGGGCGGAGATGGCGTTGGGGTTCCCGCTGTTCGGGAAGGGCCCGACATCGTGGGTGACCACGCCGTTCGCCGTGATGACCCGCTTGTCGGAGACGATGACCTCGGCGTACTCCGGCTCCGCGTCGAGCTCGCAGGAGAGCGCCTTGGCCGTGCGGGTGCACTCGAAGGCTTCGACGTTGCAGGTGGTGGTGGACCCGTCACAGACCGGCGTGGGGGTGGTGACCTCGCCCGGCTCTTCGCAAGTGAGCTCGACGCCGTCGGTGGCATCTGCGCCGTCGGTGGCATCTGCGCCGTCGGTGGCATCTGCGCCGTCGGTGGTATCTGCGCCGTCGGTCACATCTGCGCCGTCGGTGGCGTCTGCGCCGTCGGCCGCGGCGTCAGACGAATCTGCGCCGTCACCTGCGCCGTCGGTGGCATCGGTGCCGTCGGTGGCATCTGCGGCGTCGGTGGCATCAGTCGCGTCAGCCACGCTGTCGACGGCATCTGCGCCGTCGGTGGCGTCGGTGGCAGCGGTGCCGTCGGTGGCATCTGCGCCGTCGGTGGCATCGGTGCCGTCGGCGCTGTCGCTGCTTCCGTCGACCGCCACTTGCGTCGTGTCGGCTGTGGCGCCGCTCGAGCTCGACTCGGACTCACAACCGGCGGCTCCGGCAGCGAGAGAGAGAAAGATGAGGGTTCGCTTGGAGGTCGCGAGGAGGGATGACTTCATTGGGTGCACCTCTTGGGGTGGGCTGGGTCCAGGCTGGGCGCTTGTGCAAGGGCGAAGCCAGCACGCGCAGGCGAGCTCTGATCAGCAATTCACATGGGTCCGAGGCCGCGGAGCTCCTCGGCCCGGTTCACTTCCGCGCTCTCGCGCTCCGGTGAATTTCGCGGGACTCAGCGTCTGCGAGGGAGACAGGTGGGCTTGTCGGCTGACAGGTCAGCTTTACAGGACCGCTCGACAGGACCCAGAGGGCAGTGGAGCCATGCAGCTCGAGAGGGCGATTCGACGCGATCGCGCCGGCGGGACGGGCCCAACCGGGGTCGGCGCTAGCGGATCCCAGACCCTGGAACCACCTGGTCGCGCGGCGCCGCCCACACCTCCGCCAGCGTGTGGAATTCGCCCACCTCGCCGAACGCGTCCCAGCCCGCGCGGGCTACGTCGTTTGCGAGGGCGCGCGTGAACAGCGCGCCCGCCTCGGGCACCGGCGCTGTGGGTGTGACATCGGGGCGCCCGGCCACCGCCGAGAGCCGGCAGGGCACGCCGCTGGCCTCGAGATCGTCGAGCAGGTCGGCGTACGGGACCTGCCAGATCGGGTAGAGCAGGCGCAGCCCAGTGGTGGCCAGCTCCTCGTCGCGCCACGCGCGGATGTGCTCGAGGTGAAGGTCGCCAAACGCCAACGCGTCCGGCGCGAGGCCCTCTGAGCGCAGGATGGCGAGGCCATCCATCACCCGCCGGAGGTACGGCGCGCCGGGGTGGAGGGGAACCCCGACGAGGTCGAGGTCAAGCCACGCCGCTTGCCTCACGACCGCGTGGATGGGGACCTCCTGGTGCGCCACGGTGCGTGTGGCCGCGTCGAAGGTGGTGAGCAGCACCACCCGCGAGGGGCGCTCCGGGGCGCGCAGCAGGGCCCGAAGCGCCAGAAGCGAGTCCTTGCCCCCGGACCAGAAGAGCACCGTGGAGGGGCCCGCGGCGTGCGTGGAGCGGTGGAGCAGGGCGGGCTGTTGGATCCGCCCGGCGCGGTCCTGCACGGCGGCATGCCCGTAGGGGCAGTGGCGGCAGCCGCAGCCGCAGCAGCGTCCTCGGCGCTCGAGGCCGAGCCGGGTGAACACGCGGAAGCCGGTGGCGGGATCGGTGTACTGCAGCGCCCCGGCCTCGCAGGCGGCGTCGTGAAGGGCCCAAACCGAGGAGCTGGGCTCCGCCGGCGGGGGGGCGGCCACGGCGGCGGCCTGGACGGGGGCCCAGCCGCCCTCGGGCGCCAGGTTCAGCCCCCGCAGGCGCTCCAGCACTTGGGGCTCCCGGGCGTGCGCGATGCGAGCGAGGATCGCCGCACCCTGCAGGATCGCGGGCGAGGGGCGCGCGAAGTAGCGGTTGCCGTCCAGCGCGTAGAGTCTGCCCTCCCGCACGGCGCGCAGCCCTCGGAAGCGTCGCCCCGCCTCGCTGGCTGCGTCGCCCAAGAGAGAGCGGACGTCGCGTACGTTGCGCTCGAGGTCGAAGCCGCAGCACCCCACCACGAGGGTGTCTGGATCCGCCGCCTCGATCGCGTCCCAGGTGATCGTGGTGGACTTGTGGCCTTCCAGTTGCCAGGCCGGGCGCGCCCCGGCGGCCGTGACCTGCTCCGGGACCCAGTGTCCGCCTACGAAGGGCGGGTCGAGCCACTCCAGGAACAAGAGCGACGGCTCGGCGGAGCCCTCCACGGCCTGAGCGAGCGCCGCGAAGCCGTGGAGCAGACGGTCCCTGGCCGCGTAGCCCCGCTCGGGGACGCCGCAGGCCGCGCCCACGGTCTCCAGCGAGGCGGCAACCTCCGCCACGTTGTTGGGTTCGAGTGACACGATGGTTGGCGCGCCGCCCTCGTATCCCAGCGAGTCGGCCAGGCTGCGGCACACGGACTCCACCTCCTCGGCGCTGGGTGCGCAGACGCTGCACAGCGCTTGCGTGAGCACCACGGTGGGGCGCGCTGTGCGGAGCGCGGCGGCGTCCAAGGTGTAGAGCGACGCGCCCTCGGCGAGCGACGCGCGAACGGCGGCGTCGATCTCGGCCTGCCCCAGCGGGGACGAGCCGTCCGCTCCGGCCGGCGGGCTCTCCACGAAGAGGCGCGTGCCCGTGACCCGCGGCACGCCGCGCGCGAGCACGGTCGCGAGGCCCTCAGGGTCTGGGCACACGTCGCACTCGTGCGTGACGCCGACCAGGTGGTCTGCGAGCCCGAGCGCGCCCACGATCTCGGTCGTGCTGGGGAGGAGCGAGAGAATGCGGTGCTCGTTCACGTGGCCTCACGGGCGGGGGGGGAGGGCGGCGCCGACTCGGCGTAAACACCCGATGGCCTACAGTACACGTTTGGGTGACGTCGGGTACGAAGCAGGACGGCTGCTTGACTGGCTTGCCTCCTCACTCTGAGTTGGCGCCGTCGCCGAAGGCCTCCGTCAAGAGGTGCTCGCCGGCGGCGTCGAGCCACCATGCGTCAGCCTGCGCGGCCACGGCTCGTAGGAGCAGCGCGCTTGGCTCGGGAGCAGCCCCTGCGCTCTCCAGCGCGCCTCGTCCCCTTGTCTCCGCGCGCATGAGCAGCTGCCGCGCTTGCCCGCCGCCGCCAAGCTCGTCCAGCAGCTCTGCCGTGCCTTCCAGACCCTCGCGCTGCTCGTAGACCCGAGTGATCCACACCCGGCAGCCACTGGCGGCGGCCGCGGTCGCCTCCTCGGCCCAGCCGATCGCCATCGCTTCGAACGCGGGAGCCGCGATCGGCAAGTGCGGCGACCAGCTCTGCCGGTGGGGGACCGCCGCGTCCCAAGCTCGGGGCAAGCGGAATGCCGCCTCACCGAGGGGCGGGAGGGGCGCTCGAGCGGTGAAGCGGGCCACTTCGTCGACCACCAGCCTTACGCGTTGCTCCGCCTGGGCTACGTCCAGGGCGAGGCGCCGGTATGCGGCGAGCGCCCGCAGGGCCCCCCCGCCGCGGGGTGACCACTGGCGGAGCCCTTCGAGGTGCTCGGCCAGCTCCGGATCGGCGCGCCTCGCGTCGTCGATCACCTCGCTGGCGAGCTGCTCGATCCGTGTGCGCACGATTTGTGCGGGGTCACCCATGGAGGCGCTCCTTCGGGGCCCAGGTCTCGGCTGGCCTGGAGCGCGAACAGCTCGTCGACCAGCGCCTTGCGACGCTGGTGCACGTGGGGCGAGGCGCCGCCACCGCGCTGAAGGCCGTCGCACAACGTTCTATAGAGTCGAACGAAGCCTTGGTCCAGCGTGTTGCGCATACGCCGCTCGTCGGCGCCCAGTGGAGCTCCCATCCACGCGCGCAACACCCGGGTCCGCTCCTCGGGCTCGACCAGCGCCAGCCGCAGTCGGAGCTTCAGCAGCTCCACTCGCTTGTCGCGGTAGGTGTCTGCCGGAAGGAGGGGCTCGAGCAGACGCACCGCCAGACGTTCCGCTCGAGTCCGGTCGCGCCGATCGTCGCGACCGAGCGCGATGCGGCCGGCAGTGACGCCGGCTGTGGCCTCCTCGGGGGCCGGGTTTGCTGCGTACGGGTCTTCGAGGCCGTCGCGGCAGGCCGACAGCCGCGCGTTGAGGCGCTCCTCGTCTTCGAGTGATGCCTCCGCCATAAAGGTTACCTTGTTGCGCCACTGGACCCGGTGCCGCGCGCTCGCCACGGACGCGACCACCCGCTTGAGGTACAGCGTCAGGGCAGCGACAGGATTGGCCGCCTCGACCGAGCGCGTCTCCCACGCCTGGCCCTCGACGCGCGCTCGCTGGACCACCCGGGCGAGCGCCTCTTGCGCCAGATCTTCCGCGTCGGTTGCGCGCTGGTCACGCATGCGGAGCACACAGTGCGTCAGCCGGCGTGCCAGCGAGCGGAGGTGCGGTGCATTCCCCGACATCCGCGCGCTGCGCCACAGTCCGCGCCATTCGATGACAACGACGTCTTTGTCAACCGTTCTGACCACGCCCCCTCCACTGTGTTAGCAAAGCCCCACGCCCCCACACCATAGGCGTACCCGTACTGTTGGCTCACGTCGGCGCAAAGGCCGGCGAACGCCATCTTCTCGAGAAACAACGCTGCGTCGTGGAGAGGAGCATAACACACTTCGTGGCGTTTTTGCGGGGCGATGTTCATTTTTTGCGTCGAGTCGTGGCGGCGCGCTGGAGCGGTTCCGGCGTGACCCGCAAGATCGTGGCCTTGAGGTTCGGCACTTCCCCGAGCAGGGCATCGCGGATCGGCTGGGCGAGGTTCAGCCCGTGGAGGCCATCGAACGCACGGAGCAGCGCCAAGTCCTCGGCTGGCAGCACGGTCTGAAGCCACTCCCAGCCCAGGGCCGAGGCGGACTCGAGGTCCCGCTCCGGCACCCACCCACCGGTGCGCCCCGAGCGCGCGTCGATGAGCTGGTAAGTGCCGTCTGACGTGTCCACGATCGACACGGTGGCGCATTCGCCCACCGGGTAGTTGTGCGACATGCTGTCGCGCACCACACGGACCCGTTGTCCCGCCGCGAAGCGCGCCGGGGCCCCGTCATTCGGCCGGAAAATGTCGTTCAGGTCATCGATGCACGACATTACACACCTCCTTCGCGCGTCCCGAAGACGAGCGCGTCCAGATCTCCCAGGTCGGGCTTCGGCTCCCCAGCGGCGGGCCTCGGGCTGGGGGGCCAGGTCCACGGGCGCTTTGGGCCGGCTTTGGAGCGCCGGGGTGCCGCGGTCACATCTCGCTGCGCGTCGCGCGCTCGCCGCACCGCTGCCTCGAGGTCGGGGAGCGTCTGGATGACGGCGTCGGCCACCTCTGCCCGCAACGAGAGCCGCTCGTGGCCGTCGAAGGCCTCGAGCAGCGCCCGCCCGGCCGGCGTCAGCGCGCTGCGCAGGAAGTCCCAGCCCACCGCGTGGTGCGGCACGAGCTTCTTGCGCGGTATCCAGCCGGTAGAGGTGCCGTCTTGCGTGGTGCATATGACGGTGCCGTCGCTCCGGTCCACACGCTCCACCACCAACAGCGCGCCGGCCGGGAGGTCGTCGTGAGCCGCCAGCAGGCGCACGCGCGTGTTGGCGGTGAGGCGAGACGGATCGAAGGGAGTCGGTCTGGGCATTTGAGGGCTCCTCGAGTCGTGGCGCCGCTAGAGCGCGCGCCGGTTGTGGTCAGGTCGGGAGGTTGAGCGCCCACCGGTGGCGTCTCGATACCACCGGGTCGAAGGGCGTCGGGCCGGGGCGGCCCGGCGAGACGAGCGCGATCGCTACACCCGCGTCGCGGAGCGCTGCGAGTAGGCGCGGTTCCAGCTCGCCCTCGCCGTCGGTGATCAAGGCTGCACGGCGCGTTCGAGTGGCCAGGATGTGCTTCGCCACCACGTCGAACGACGTCCCGCCCGTAGACGGCACGGACCCCTGCCGAAGCTCGCGCACGGTTACCGGGAAGACCTCGGTCGAGAACGCCCAGATCGGCTCCGCCAGCCATGAGCGACCCCGCTCTCCCAGGTCGCCCACGATCGGCGGGAGGGCGTCCGACATGGACGCGCTGGCGTCGAGGTACAGCGTCACGCCGGCGAGCGCAGGGCTACTGGTGCGCTCGAGGCGCGCGAAGGGCAGGGCCCGGAGCCCGGCCGCATACTCCACCACCGCGCGCCGCCCCATGACGGTGCCGCCGTCTCCAGGGCCGCGCAGGGCGGCCGATTCCGCGTCTTCCACGGTGTTGGCGGCGGTCTCCGCCACGAACCGTCGAAGCCACCGAGTGAGGCGATCTTGCGGGCACGGCGTGACCCTCACCGTGTCGACGGGTCCACCAGCGCCCTGCCACGACTGATGCAGGGCCGCCTGCGCCTCGCGCGCCTCACCGGAGGCCCCGACGCCTGCGCGCGCGCTGCGCGGCTTCGGCAGCTGCTCCAGCAGCCCTTTCACGCGTGGCAGCGCCTCGGCGAGCTCGATCGTGCCAGTGCGGCCGCGCTCCTCCAGGGTGGCGTGCACCTCCGCCCACTCGCCCGGGCGGTATCTCGGCGCCGCGGGTGGCCGGGCGTGCTCGAACAGGCGCTCGCGCACCACGGCGTCGCCCCACCCTCGTGCGGCTGGGTAGCCGAGGCGCGCCGCCGCAACGTCCAGCGGCGTGAGCAGCGCCTCCACCGGATCTCTCAGGTCGCGCCGCCCCCAGAGACCGTCCACGCCGGTGAAAGCGCGCCCCATCGCGGGCCCCAGGAGGAACGCGTCGTTGATCGCGTCGGACGCGATATTGCTCGCCACGGCCTCCGCTGCGTCCTCGCTGGCCCAGAGGTCGCCGCGGACCAGGTGCAGCAGCTCGTGAGCCACCAAGAACGCGAGGTCGGCGTCAGCGCTCGCTTGTTCGGCGATGAAGCGTCGACCGAGCAGGATCTGGAACTCGCCCGCCCCGCCGCGCTCGGCGCGCTGGCCGTCGCTGGGCACGAAGCGGATCTGCGCCGTCGGGACGTCGGCCACGCCGAGCGTGACGCGGGGCCCGTCCGCCGCGCCGGGCAGCAGCGCGAATAGTCGGGTCAGCGCGCGCCGGCCCGTTGCGTAGGCCCGGCACCGCTCGATCAGGCGGGTCGCCTCGTCGGCTGGCGCCTGTCCCCCGGGACCCTGTCCGCGGCTCACGCGGGCCTCCGCACTGGAGCCGCGGCCTCGACCAGCGCGCGCCAGGGCGGCGTGGGGCGGGTGAACACCACGATCGGCCGGTCCGGCGCGCTCGACGCCGCCGGCAGCTGCGGGTGATACACGCCGCCCTGGCACCGGAGCGCGAACTGGTCGAACAGCGCCGTCGAGTGGATGGTGGGCGGCAGTGAGGCCCGCAGGGGGGCCGGCACCCTGTCCAGCGCGGCAACGTAGGCGGGCCGCAGCTTCAGCAGCGACAAGAACGCGTCGGCGGCCGGAGCGGCCGCGTCCCCCAGGTCGCGCTGCAGCACCGCGACTGGCGCGACGCCGGTCGGCACGCCGTCGGCTGCGCGCCAATAGCCGCCGAGGAGGCGCACGGCGTCCTCCGCCGGCAGGCGCGGCACCTCGAGCTCCGCCAGCGCGCGTCGCTGTTCGGCGGGGTCCACTGCGGTCACGCGCACGTCGTAGGCGTCGTCCCACGCGGTGATCGCGCCCCGCCACGCGGCGTCGAGCAGCTGGTCCAGCTCCGCTTCGGCTTGCTCCGCCGCCCGCAACACGCCGCCCAGCGTGGCCTCGACCACGTCGCGCAGCCGCGGCCGCAGCTCGGCCACGGCGCCGTCCAGCGTGCCCTCCTGCTCGGCATGAATCGCGCCGGCCAGCGACTCGAGCGACTCGCGGATGTGGACCACCCGGCGGCCGTGTAATGCGAGGCTCAGCCCCGCGCCCCGCGCGGCTTCGTTGAGCTGCTCCACCGCGGCCACCGCGACCCCGGCGAGCCGCAGCCGTGTCGAGGCGTCCGCGGTCACCGCGGCCGTGGACGCCGCAATCCGCGCCACCAGCTCGCGGACGTTGGCTTCGGTCCCGGCCCCGGGTGTGGGCAGGCCCGCCGCCACCCAAAGACGCTGCGCCGGCGTGAGGCGCGAGAACGGCGTCAGCTCCACCGCGGCGTGAAACCGGTCGGCGAGAGGCACCGTCAGCGGCGCGGACCCGTCCCCGGTCGCCGGGTTCATCGCGCAGACGACCCACCGGATCGCCGTGGCGCGGCCATCGACCCGCCGATCGTGCACCAGCTGCAGCCATCGGCCCTGCTGCCATGCATTGGCCCGCGACAGCTCGTCTACAAAGAGAAACTGGGCGTCGTACGGCGACCACGGCCCAGGCACCACCTCGACCACGCCGCGATCGAGCGACGCGGGGCGCACGAAGCCGCGTACGTCGTCGAACGACGTAAGCGCCGCATCCAGGCACGCCACTGCGTCGCCAGCGAGCGCGGCTCCGAGGCGCCGCGCGAGCAACGTCTTGCCTTGGCCGGGATCGCCGACCAGCAGCAGCCGCCGCTCTGTGGCGACGTGGCTCAGCACCCACAAGGCGTCGCGGGCGGGCAGGGCGATCCCCAAGGCGTCGAGGGCTGCGGCGCACGCCGAGCCGGGCTCTGCGGCGGCCGCGATAGAGGGGATGGCGGTTGTGGGGAGTGGTGGGCTCAAGGGTCCTCCAAGCGGTGAAGCGCCGCGGCCCGCGGGGGCTGGCTATAGAAGGACGCGCCCGCCGGGCGGGATCTGACAGGTTCACCGCCCGCCGTAGCCGCACCTCGCCCGCGATGCTCGCCTTCAGCGACCTCTACCGAGCCGCGGTGCGTATCGGCTTGCGTTCGTCCCGGTCCTCGACTCCGGGTGTTGCGCCTTCACTTGGGTCTGGCCGGGATCACGGCTGCCGGATGGAGCGGAGCGCCAGCGCCCAGGCCGTCACCGCGGCGTGCGCTGCTCCTCGGTCTATCGCCATCGTCGACGCGAGCCGGGACACGGCCCCAGACACAACGGCGTCGATCTCCTCGGGCCGAGCGGCCCTGAGCCACCCAGGCACTCCCTCTCTCGCTGCGAGCGCGGCGACTCGGTTGAGGGCGCGCGTATGAGGGGAGTAGTCAGCCAGCAGGTTCTGTAGCCACGGCGGGTCCGAGCAGGCCAGGTCGATCCCGAACTCGTCCACGACCACCTGTAGAGCGAGCGAGAGGGCGTCCACGGGATCGGACGGCACGGTGTGGGCGCTCGGGAATGGCCGAGCGAGCGGTGGTGTCTCTATCGGCGGTGTCTGCGGCGGCCCGGACAAACGAACGGCGGGCCACACGCCGCACTGATGCAGCGGCGAGCTCCGCGACCTCGGAGCGTCTCTTCGCCGGCCCGCGCCTGCCGCCGGGGCAGCTGACGCAACGGTCGTCGATGCGCCGCAGAACGGGCATCTTCCCAGTTGGGATTCGGGAAGGGCGCAGTCGCAGCTTGGGCAGAGCAACGGCTCCTCCTAGGTATGGCGCCCGGTACAGACCGGCGAGCCTGAGCGACGAGCGGTGGCGCTGGCCGCTCGCCCCTGCGCGCGGGCGGCCCGAGCTTGCGGACCGCGTTGCGCCACGGCGCGTTGTCCGGCCCGTGCGCGTGCGTCATCCATAGCGGAAGGTCTCGATCCGCCCCGTCCGCGCTTCGGGTTCCAGGCCGAATCGGACCTCGAGTCCGCTGACGAGCCTCACCTTCGACAAGAGGGGGAACGGCACGAAGTCCGGGGCGCCGGTGCTCGGGTGGCGGACCTGGGCTCCGGGAAGCGCGACGTTCTGCAGATAGAAGTCCGGATGAGGCCGTTCGAGGTAGACCACCTGGGCGACTACCGTGTTGTCCTGACCGGGTCCTCGCGGGGCGCCCGCATGGGTGTGGTGGCGATACAGCTGGGTCCCGTCACCGTTGCGGAACCCGTTCAGAACGAGCAGTCCAGCGGGCGCCGGGTGCATCCGTCCCTCCTGGCTTAGGGTCATCCGACTGAAAGTGCCGCGGAACGCCGTGCTGCAGTAGGGACAACGGGGCGCCCCTGCGGCTGTGAGCACGAACCCCTTGTGCGTGCAGGCCGGGTCGCTGCACACGAGAACCTGATCGTAGGCCTCGACCAGAGCGTCCGCCCAGCTGCTCGCCGTTGGCCTCGATCGCGGATCGAGAAGCCCGTCCACGAAGGTCCTGTGGAAGAGATCGTCGATGGTCTTGCCGAGGATGCGCGCCGAGAGGAACTGGGCCTTAGGTCGATTCGCGCCATCGTTTCGGTGCTCGCTGTAGAGGGCCTTGCTGCCCATCAGCGCCTCTTCCTCAGCGTCACCCGACAGCCCCTTGAGGAATCGCGGCCCGTCGAGGGGGTGGCGCTCGAGCAAGAACCGGTAGATCAGCACCGCGAGCGCGTATTTGTCGGTCTCCGCGCATGCATGCTTTCGCTTGGGGTCATCAAAGGGCAGGTGCCTGGTGGCCATGACCTCGGGCGCAGTGAACCCCCGTGTGCCCAGGACCTCCGGTGGGTACTGCCCCGTCACGACCAAGGCGTCGACGTCGATGATGATGGCGTGGCCAGTGACAGGGTCGACGAGGACATTCCTCTCGCTGAGGTCCGAGTGCGCGAGGCCCGCGGCGTGCATCTTGTGCACCGCGCGCGCCACGCGACTCAAGGCACCGAGGTAGCCCGCGAGCGTACCCCGCTCCTCAGGCGCGATGAGGTCGTAGCGCTGCAGTCGCTTCGTGGACGGGTTTGTGCAGTTGTATCTGCCGCCGTCCTTCTCCTGGTTTGCTAGCCGCCCGGACTTGAAGAAGAAGTGCTCGGGGTAGGTCGGGAGCAGCAAACCAAGCCCGCACTCAGCGTGTGTCACCAGGTGCGTGGGCCAGCAGAAGAGTCGTCGCCAGTAGTCGGCGTACTGTTCTCCAACGCGGGTCGGGTTGTAGTGCGCCACGACCTGCGTTAGGCGGTTCCTGTTCGCCTGAGCCCACTCCGGATCCTTGAAGAACGCCACCACTGAGCGCTTGTCGCGGGTGAAGTAGACTCGCTTCTTACCCCCTTCCATGACCACCGAAGTGTCGAACTCGACCGAGCTCGCCTCACCGACGAGAGTCGCTGTCTCGATAGGGTTCACGAGTGCTCCTTCACTGGCGGTTCCGTGGGGGGCTGGAACAGGACTAGCGTGCGGTCGTCGAACGAGCCTCTAACGAAGTAGACATCCAGCCACTCTCGCAAGCGCTTGGCCTGCGCGTCTGCCGTGTCATTCAGCGGGCCGATTCGTGGCTCTGCATCGGCCATCTCACGGAGCAGGCCCGGCGTGTCGAGCAGCTGTTCGACGCTCCGTCCGGTGGCCTCGATGTACCGCCCAGCGTACTTCACAGGGACCACGCGCGGCGCCGTGTCGTTCTGGATGAGCTCCAGTACGGCCTGTTGGACGACGGAGCGGCCCAGCGCTTGAGCCTCCGCGATGGGCTCGGCCAACGGAGGACCCTCCACCGCAGCGAGCACGCCGTTGAGGACAAGGTCGCAGTAGAGGCGCCGCATCCCGCTCCTTCCGTCGTAGTAGTCGTCCGCGACGCCATCCGTCATCGCCGCCACCGCGAGGACATCGGATGTGGCACCCACAAAGGCGAGCCGGCGCCGACGCTTGAGGGACTCCTCGGTGGTCGTGACCTGATCGATGAACAGTGTCTGCCCGGCGTAGGTACCGGTGTCCGGGGACATGAGCGGCAGCACATCGTTCTCTTTTTTCGGGGCCGACGGCCGCCTGAAGACCACCATCATCCCGTCGCCAACGCTGCAAGACAGCGCCACGCCCATCTGCGGGGTGGACCCGTCGGCCTTCTCCAGCCTTACGGCACCATACGCGACCACTAGCAGTGTACAGCTGCAGTCACCCTCCAGGACGCGAAGGGAGGCACAGCCGGATTCGGGCGGTCGCCGATCGGACTGCGCGGACCCGCTGAACCTCTGGTTAATCCAGTCGCGTGCGGCGCTCTCGCCCCCATCGGCATTCTGCTCAGCGATCCAGCCCGCGATCGCCTCTCGCGCGTCCTTGAAGGCGCTATCGAGGGCACGACACGCGTGGTCGAGCACTTTGTCCGCGGTGGGGTCCTTGGTCAATCCCTCCAAGTCCTCCTCGCGGAGCGTATGGCCAGATAGGTCCACGGTGCCCAGCTCCCGCGCCAAGCGCTTCCGCGCCGCCTCGCAGGCCAGTTGAGCCCCGACACGCGAGAAGAGCGCGCTTCCGGCACCGTCCGACACGATCAAGACGCGCCACGCCCCGACGGCGACGAAGGCGTGCGCGTCGTCGCAGTAGAGGGCGTCTTGCTTGTGTCCTCGGCCACGAACGGAGGCCGCGATCATGCGGCCGCCGTCCTCGAGTTGGTGGCTGATGCTGATGCCGTCCAGATCCCATTCTGGCCTCGGGTAGGGCAGGTCGGGGTGGGGGGCTCGCCAGACCCAGTGGGCGCCCTGGCTAGTCGCCGCGGCAACCACAGAGGGTCCATCAGCGCCAGGCTGTGGAGGATTCCCGCTGGGATCGGCAGGGCGCTCAGGTGGCAGCGAGTGACTGGTGTTGGTTGTTGTGTCCATCGAGGGTGACCCCGGCGTGTTGGGCGTCGGGACCGCCTCTTGGGTTGGCTCGGAGCCGTCGTGACTCTGCCCCATGATCGACCTCCTCCATGCGCGGCGATGCACGCGTTCCACGTGACCGGTTCGGGCGTGTGCGGCGAGGCAGCTCAGGGGACGACGAGCAGGCCGGAGTTCGGGTTAGGTGGAGGCGTCACGAAGCCCACCTGCCCCGCACCGCTGGCCGCGGAGGCCGACGCAAGCTTCACGCTGTCCGTCACCCAATTGAAGAACCCCTTGATTCCTTTGGCATCGGTGTCCGAGAGCTTGACCACTTGGCCGCAGAAGTCCTTCATCAGGAGCTCATCAGCCTGCTCGCCCGCGACGCAGCCAATGATCGTGCAGTTTCTCTTCTTGAGGTTCGCGGCGGCGGGTCGCCAATCGTCGGTCGGCTGCCCGTCGGTGAAGACGAAGATCAGGGGCTTATAGTCGCCCTTCTGCTCTGCGCTCGACGTCGCCTGGACTTCGCCGTTGATTCGCTCCCCCACCAGCTTCAGCGCTTGCCCCAGCGCCGTGCTGCCCTGCGCGGTGAGCTTGGGGGGGCTGAACGACACGACGTCTGTGAGCGGCACCGCGACGTTTGCAGTGCTGTCGAAGGTAATAATCGAGACGAAGGCCGTCTCCATGACACGTGGGTCCGAGAACATGGCGTCCTTGAAGGTGAGCAGTCCCTGGTTCACGGCGTTGATGGCGGTGCCGCTCATGCTGCCCGAGGTGTCCAGGAGTAGGTAGATTGGCAGTCGACGGGTCATCGGGGCTCCTTTCAAGTGCGGTTGTGCGGGCGCGTCATCGCCCCTGGTTGGACGTTGCGTCTCGCGGCGGTGCGAGTCTTGGTGGGCGCGGTGGCTCGGAGAGAGGCCGCCCCCCCGGATTGGAAGACACGGGAGCGTGGGCTACTTCTGACACCATGGAAGCCGGCGGCTTGCGGAGGAGCGTTCCCTGGGCGCCGCGGGCTGCCGCCGGCGTCCCCGAGTCCACATGTCTGTGTCGCTTCTGCGGAAATCGGACTTGTGGCTTTGGAGGGATCGGCATCCCGCCTAGGAGGGGGCAGGGAGCTACGCGCCGAGAAATTAAGACTGGGCCGAGCCGTGCGCCGCGAATAAAACAAAGGCTCGTTCGGCCCAGGTGCGCATGAGGGCGTCGGGATGACCAATCTCTACGGGGCCAAGAAGTCGGATTTGACTGGAAGCGCGACAACTGAGTCGCCAACGGAGCATTCCCCATGACCCACACGTACTTCGCCTATGGCTCAAACCTCGACGAGGCCAGAATGTGCGCCCGTTGTCCCAGCGCCCGGCCGCTGGGCGTAGGAGTACTGGAGGGCTATGTCCTCGGGTTCGCGGGCTTCAGCCGGGGATGGGGTGGCGGTGTTGCTACCGTCACTCCGGACGCGACCTCATCCGTGCCTGGCCTGCTCTGGACTCTCGACGCCGCGGACCTCGAGCGGCTGGACGTGTTCGAGGGGCACCCTACGGCGTATCGGCGGCAGCGCCTTTGGGTGGTGGCACAGGGTGGCGCGCCGGTCCACGCCGAGGTCTACGTGAAGGAGGGACAGACGCCGTCGCGGCCCGCTCCGTCGTACGTGGACGTCCTCACGCGCGCCTACATCACGCTCGGCTTCGACTAGGCGCCGCTCCAGCGCGCCCTGGCGCAGGTCCCGTGATGGCGCCGCCACTCACGGTGCAGGAGCTTGCGGCTTCTCTTCGGCGCCGGTAAGCGCCGAGAGTGAGTCGTTGGGCGTCGGCTCTGATGCGTCGCCGTCCGAGACGGCGCTCAGAGCGACCGGACGCTCCTTGGAATACGTCGCCCGGACGGGCCCACCAGCATCGTCACGACCGCGCGGCGCTCCCCGGGGCCCACCGATACGTGCACCGGGCGGTCGTCCCCATGGAAGTACAGGTGATCGAATGGCGTGTTGGCGATCAGCCAGCGCGCGACCTCGAGACGCTCTCCTCCGCCGACCAGAACCTCCTCGGCCAAGGCGACACGCCCGGCGACCCCTACTACGCCATCGAGTACGACCCCAGCGACATCGCCTTCCGAGCCAAACTCGACGAGCTGAAGACGCTGATCCTGTCCGGCCAGGCGCGTCATTGGGAGTGCGGCGGCCTGAAGACGGTCATGTGCGACCGACACCTCTTCTGGCCACTCCTGACCCTGAGCGGTGGTGGCACCGTGACGCTCATGCCGGTCGGTCTGAACGCCGACGAAGCCCGCTTCGTGGACGACCTGAAGCGCTACCACGACCAGCACGCGGCCGAGCTCGAAGGCACCTCGCTCTACCTGCTGCGTAACCTCAGCCGTGGCCGAGGCCTCGGCTTCTTCGAGGCCGGCAACTTTCACCCCGACTTCATCGTCTGGCAGGTGCGCGGCGCCCATCAGTACATCGCCTTCGTCGACCCGAAGGGCGTGCGGCAGGTGCCGTGGGACGACCCGAAGCTGCTCTTCTCGGAGACGATTAGCGAGATCGAAGGACGCCTCGGCGACGAGACCGTCCATCTCAGCTCCTTCATCGTGTCCAAGACCTCGTTCCGCGAGATGAGCGAGTTCTGGCGCGTGACGCGTGCAGAGATGACCGCGCGACACGCCGTGTTTCAGGAGGACGAGAAATACGTCGCGGACTTGCTTCGGATGGCCCAGGGGACTGCGGTCCGATAGGCGCCTCACCCCCATGCCGAATCCTGAACGGCACTCCAAGAGACGACGTCCGCCGCCGTCCGACGCTGGCTGACGTCGCCCCCATACACGAGACGCCGTTCAACCTTCGCGGGCAAGGGCCCGACGCCGGGAGCCTCGAACGCCGTGAGGTGGGCGAAGAACTCCGCCTGCACTGTGGCGCCCGACTTGCACTCGACGGCGATGAGGTCGTCGGCGGCACGCTCGATGAGCAGGTCGATCTCAGCGCCTCGTGTTTGGCGATAGTGGAAGAGCTGAGCCGGCAATCCCTGGTTTCGTCGCGCCTTCAACACCTCGGCGGCGACCCACGACTCGAAGATCGCGCCGCGAAGGGGGTGCAGCCGGAGTTGGTTTGGATCACGGATGCCGAGCAGCCAGCAGACGAGCCCGGTGTCGACGAAGTGGAGCTTCGGCGCTTTGACGAGCTGTTTCCGCAGGTTACGCGTCCAGGCGGGGACTCGATGGCAGAGGTACGAGGCCTCCAGCACGGCGAGCCAGCCCTTGGCCGTGGGCTGCGACACGCCGGCGTCGGCGCCCAGGTCGGATAGGTTGAGCTCCTGACCGGTCCGAGCCGCGGCGAGCTTCAGAAAGGTCGTGAACGCGGTGAGGTCCTGGATGTTCTGAATGGCGCGGACGTCGCGCTGTACATAAGTCGTGACGTAGTCCGCGATCCACTGGCCGGCCGGAATATCCCGATCGTAGATCCGGGGGTAGCCGCCCGCCCACACGAGAGGCCAGAGCGACTGCCCCGCCCCCGGAAAGAGCCGAACCTCGTCGAGAGACAGCGGCAAGAGTTCGAGGACCGCCGTTCTACCCGCCAGGCTCTGCGACACGGCTGCGGTGAGTGCCAGGTTCTGCGAGCCGGTGAGGATGAAGCGCCCCGGACGCGGGTCGGCGTCGACGAGCTCTTGCAGATAGCTGAGCAGGCCCGGGACGTGCTGGACCTCGTCAAATATGGCGCCGTCTGGGTAGTCTCGGAGGAAGCTGCGGGGGTCGCTGCTCGCGTACTCCCGGACGTCGACTGGTTCGAAAGACACCCGGGGCAGGTCGGGAAACACCGACACGCAGAGCGTGGACTTACCCGCCTGCCGAGGCCCCGTAATCGTGACCACGGGATAGTGGCGGGCGCATCTCCGAAGGAAGCCAGCAGCGCGTCTCTCAATCATGTTCGCAGGATAGCCCCGCTCTGCATGAACTCAAAATCCGATTTTGAATCCGTGCAGGTCCGGCAAGGGCGGGCGTTACGGCGAGCGCCGCGACGTCGATAGGGCCAGCCCTCCGGGAATCCGGTATAGGTGGACGATGACGCTCTCGCGATTCGCGGTCCTCTCGTTCCTGCTGGCCTGTGGCGAGACCACGAGCGGTGTCGCCGTGTCCTCGGCGTCGTGGGACACCCAGAGCGCCGGCGAGGGCCGGTAGAACCCGCGAACGCCCCTGGGTCGTGATGGCCAGAGAGGGCACCGGCGCCTACACCGGCGACCTCGCGGACGGCGCCTGTTCGAACCTCGACTTCGCATCCGACTCTGACGTCGCCTGCTTCCCACCCACCCAGAACGCAGCCTTCCAAGGCAACCTGGTCCACTACGCGCTCACCGAGCCGCTCCCCCCGAACTCGACGGCCACTATCGAGGTCATCCCGGCGGCAGGGGTTGACGTCAGCCTCTTCGTCTACACCACGGCGACGACGTCCTTCTTCGTGCCGCCTTATGTCCCGTCCGTCTCGGTCTGCGAAGCCTCGTACTCGACCGCGGCAGGCAACCCCGGCGCCAGCGAGTGGATCACCGTCACCAACCCAACTGGGAGCTCGTACAACGTCTTCTTCTCGGTCGCGGGCCCAGCCGGAGTTACCGCGGGTGCCTTCACCGTCAAGGTCACGGTGGAGACGGCCGAGCCCCACTGCCCGGACTCGCTCCCTGGCTCCTCCGGCCTCGCGGCCTGGCCGACCGGCGTGACCAAGCTCACGCTCATGGGCACGACCAGCACTGGGAGCGGGAACTTGAGTGCGGGCGCGTGTACCAGCCTCGACTTCGCGTGGGACTCCTCGAACGCCTGCTTCCCCGCCACACAATCGGACCTCTTCGAGGGAACCACCTCTTCTACGCCCTCGCCGCTCCGGTCCCCGCCAACAAGTCCGTCACCATCGAGCTCAGCCCCGGCCCTCAGGCCGACTTCGCCCTCTACGCCTACCGGACGGGCAGCACGTCCTCCTATGCGACCTCTGACGTCAGTAGCCCTGCCAAGGCGCGGTGCCGTTCAGGACCGCGTCGTGAAACAGGATCATGTCGAGGACGCCCGGCCCTTTGGCGAAACGTCTCTCGTGCCCGCCCGGCACCTCTCGGTGACGCACCGGTAGGCCGAGCCCTTCGAGCGCTTGGCGAAAGTCGCGATGTCCCGCCGGTACCCGTCGCGAGTGCTCGTCAAGAGGTTGATGGCCTGAAGGGAGCCCGCGTTGAGGCGATTCGCCTGCTGCCGGAACGCCGGTAGCAGCCCGCTCACAGACGCCTGTTCCGTCGCGACCTTCACGGGCGGTCGCTCCGCGATCGGGTCCGCCGGCCTCGCGCGGTCGATGACGGGGTCGAGGACGTCGGTCGCGATGCGCCGCAGCCCATCCCAAGTTGCGGCCTGACGCGGGGTGTTGTCGACGACTCCCGTGAGCCGCGCCCAGGTCTCGCCGCACTCGATGAGGTCGCGAAATCGAAGGTGACGTGAGCAGGTGGCGTCGAGGTGGGTTTGGTGCATCATCGCGCTTCAGGTACTCGTCCACCTCGCGTGAGTCGAGCGTTTGCAGACGTGAGGCGCGATGACGGGACGGTGCCGGCGGTGTGAACCAAACGAGATTGCGGCCACGCCGTATCTCTCGACAGCACTAACGCTCTGTTTCGTGAACGTCGACGCGACTGGTCGCCCGCGAGTCACGCTCTACAGCCGCCGGCATTTCGCGACGTGGTCCGAGGCGAGTCGAGCCGAGCAGATTGACCTGCTCGACGTTCTTGATCGCGTTCGTGCCGGACTGGCTGGACAAGACGAGACGAGCACTTGGGCCATGCGGTCCGACTTGGCTTTGGGGACCGGAGCGGGTTCGGAACACTTTGAGATTGCGCTTGTTCCCGGAGAGCGAGTCCCCAAAGTCGCGCGAAGTGAACGGCCCGCACGGCTCGTGACCGGTGGCGAAGACGACCCCTTCTCACGTCACATACTGCCGCTCATCGACCGTGCCGAGCGAGTCGCGATTCTGGCGGCGTTCGTTCAGGACTCCGGGCTTCGGGTGCTCTATCCACACCTCGTTGGCGCGCTGCAGCGCGGCGCGCGCGTCTCGCTACTCACCGGTGACTACCTGGAGATCACGCAGGCGGCGGCGCTGGCGCGGCTGCTGGACATGGCACAGGTCCAGAACACCGGGACCGACGACGACGACGCTTCTGCCAGCACCAGCTGGTCGGCCCCCCAAGGACTCATCGAGACCCGAGTCTTCCAGGTCGCGATGCGCCACTTCGGCGCGTCCTCGTTTCACCCGAAGTCCTGGCGCTTCGAGGGGGACGGGTTCGCGACGGCCTTCGTCGGCAGCAGCAACCTCTCCTCGACGGCGCTCGGGTCGGGGCTCGAGTGGAACCTGCGGGTCGACCGCGACCGAGATTCGAAGGCGTATGGCGAGATCGCCGCCGCCTTTGACCGCCTGTGGGCCGTCGCGACGCCACTGACACCCGGTTGGCTGGACGACTACGCCAAGCGCGCGCGAGAACGACCAGCCACGCTCCCCACCGGCGACGCCGAGCCCGACTCCTGGCCACCACCCGAGCCGCACGTCGTGCAGCGCGAAGCCCTCAAAGCGCTAGCGAAGGCGCGACGGGAGGGGCGACGACGCGCCGTGGTCGTGCTCGCGACCGGTCTCGGGAAGACGTGGCTCTCGGCCTTCGACTTCGCCGCGGTGGAGATCGAACTCGGCCGCCGACCGCGGCTCCTCTTCGTCGCGCACCGCCGTGAGCTGCTAAACCAGGCCGCCGGGACCTTTCGCCGGCTGCTGGGTCCATTCGCACGCGTCGGCTGGTTTCTGGAGGACCAGGGCGAGCTGACCGCGGATCTGGTCTTCGCCTCGGTCGCCAAGCTCGCCCGGGATTCGGCACTCGCGCGCCTCCGAGCGGAGCGCTTCGACTATGTCGTCATCGACGAGGTCCATCACGCCGCCGCGGCGTCTTACCGCCGCATTCTGGGCGCCCTCGATGCCGGCTTCGTCCTCGGGCTCACCGCGACCCCCGACCGTGCCGACAGTGCCGACATCCTGGGCCTCTTCGACGACAACCTGTCTTATGAGGCCGGGATCAAGCGCGGGATCGACGAGCAGAAGCTGGTGCCCTTCCACTACTTCGGGGTGAAGGACGACATCGACTACGACAACATCCCGTGGCGGAATCGACGCTTCGATCCGAATGCCCTGGCCGCCGCCGCTCAGACAGAAGCCCGGATGGAGACGCTGTGGCGTTCCCTCAGCCAGTGGCCTGGCAAGCGGACGCTGATCTTCGCATGCAGCGTCCCGCACGCGCTCTTCGTGCGGGATTGGCTGCGTGCCCGTGAAATGCGCGTGTCGTGCATCTTCTCCGCGCTGGGCTCCGATGATCGAGATGGCTCCTTGCGCGCGTTGGCCGGCGGCGAGCTGGACGCCGTGGTCTCGGTCGACATCCTGAACGAAGGCGTCGACCTCCCGAGCGTCGACCGCATCGTCATGCTGCGCCCCACCGAGTCGTCGGTGGTCTTCCTGCAGCAGCTCGGCCGCGGTCTCCGGAGCGCCGAGGGTAAGTCCGGCGTTACCGTCGTCGACTTCGTGGGCAACCACCGCGTCTTCGTCGAGCGCCTCCGAACGCTGATGAGCGCGGCGAGCGGCGAGTCGGCACCGCTCAGCCAGTTTCTGAGAACCGCAGGCAGCTGGAGTCTGCCCGGTGGCTGCTCGGTCGAGCTCGAGCTCGAAGCGAAGGACCTCCTGGCCACCTTGACTCGGGTGAGCGGAGCCGACGAGGTCGAGTCCCGGTATCAGGACCTCGCCGCCACCCGCGGGGCGAACGACGACCCCTCGCAGCGCCCCACGCCGGGCGAGCTCCTTCGGCTCGGCTATCTCCCCTCCCGAATCCGGGAGCGCCACGGCGCGTGGTTCAACTGGGTGGCGCTCCAGGGGCACCTGAATGAGAGCGAACGTCGCGTTCATGCCACGGCGGGCGCGTTCCTCCGAGAGCTCGAGACGACGCCGATGACCAAGAGCTTCAAGATGGTCACGATGCAGGCGCTCGTCGAACAAGGCGGGCTCGTTCGCGGCGCCCCCATCGAGCAGCTCGTGGCGCGCTCCTTCGAGATCGTTCAGCGCTCACCGGCGCTTATGGGCGACCTCCCGGACGAGCTTCGCCAGCCGCCGGCCGGGCCCGCCGAGCGGCACAAGCAAGTCCAGTACTGGATGAAGAACCCGATCGCTGCTTGGACTGGCAAAGACACCACGGGCCGCCCGTGGTTTCGAGTCGACGGCGAGGCGTTCCGCTCACTCGTGCCCGTCGACCTCGCGGACGAACCCGCGTTCTCCGGGATGGTCTGGGAGCTCATCGACCTCCGGCTCGCGGAGTACCGACGGCGGCGGGACCGCGTCTCGGCAGAATCAGCCTCCGAGTTCGTATGCAAGGTCACCTGGAATCGCCGAGACCCAATCATCAAGCTCCCCGATCGCGCACGAGCCTACCTGCCGGACGGCGAGGTCGAGGTACGTCTGCCCGACCACAAGACGTGGGTCTTCCGTTTCTCGAAGGAGTTCTGCAACGTCGCCTGGCCTGCCGGCGCCGAACCCAATAACCGTCTGGGCGACCTCCTTCGGCGCTGGTTTGGACCGTCGGCGGGCCAGCCGGGGACGGCGTTCCAGGTGCGTTTCCAAGTCCACGCAGGCGTGCTCTCCGTCGCTCCCGAAGGGCTCGTCCGCGCGCAGCGTGGTGCGTGGCGGCGGCTCACGGGCTACCCCGAGCTCCGCGCGGCCGCAGGCGCCGTCGGCGGCCGCGTCGACACACCCGAAGGCGCTGACGTTTGGCTGCCGCTCACGACCGCGCACGTGGATGCGTTCGCCGTCCGAATCTCGGGCAAGTCCATGGGTGGGGGAAAGGCGCCGCTGAGAGACGGCGACTGGGCCGTGTTTCGCCCCGCGCGAGAGTCCACACTGTCGTCATTGCGGAGCCGAGTCGTGTTCGTGGAACGGAGCCACGATGGCGGCGCGAGCTATCACGTGAAGCGACTCGTCACGGCTGAGGGCAGCACCGGGTTGCGCTTCGTGTCGGACAACCCCAACGGCCCCTCTTTCGACGCCTCCGAGGCGGCGCTCCCCATCGCCGTGCTCGAAGAGTCCTTCCGCCCTGACGAGCTTGGCCCTGCGCGCGGCGCTGACCTGAGCCCGTCCGCGCTGGGAGCCCACTTCGGGCTCGTGGAGCCGGTCCTCGAGTCGGGCCGATACCACGGCCATCTCATCGTAATCATTGATGGCGAAGGGTCGCTCCGGGCACCCGACCGTTTGACCTACGCTGGCCAGAACAGCCCCGCCGAGACCGCGTTCGTGTTCGAACGCCGCGGGGACGACACGCTGACATCGCTGGGCGTCGCACGGCAGGTGGAGGGCACGGCGGAGTGGACCCTACCGGAGGTCGACTTCCTTACGTGGCGACGCCTGGGGGCGTCTCGAACGGCCTCTCGGCCCACGCCGGAGCCCCTTGCACGACGCGCTCGAGAGTTGGTCGAGAGGGCGCTGGGACTCATCGGTATTGGCGGCGTCATCAGCCGTTCCACTGGAACGACGGCGTCGCTGACAGGGCAAACGTCGCAGGGCGGGATGGTCCTCACGAGCACGGCTGAAGGGGCCACGTCGCGTTCGGTCTCTCTGGCAGATCTCGCGTGGGTGCTCGCCGCTGCTGACGACGCGAGCACGATGGGCGGCGAAGTGGACGAAAACCGCGTCAATCAGCTGCGCTATCTGCCTGGCACTCCGGAGGAATCGACCCGCTGGATTGACACCGGCTGGGCCATCGCGATTTGGAAGGAGACCGAAGCTCGCGGGCGCCGCCTCACCCCCCCGCCCGACCCAGACCCTTGAACACATGCTCCCGATGCCAGCTCGCGTAGTCGCCGAGCACGGACGGGTAGCCGGCCTGCGGGCGCCGTAACGACTTGCCCGAGAGGTCCAGGAGCGCCATGCACACGGGGCCCGAGCCGGTCAGGCGTGCCGAGACTTGGATGCGGAGGTGGGCGCTCACGCTGAGCGCTCCGCAGTCGAAGGCTTTGTGGTGCACCGTGTAGAGACAGAGGCCGTTGTCCTCGTCCTCTTCGTGGAAAATGGGCCCCTGCGTGCGTGGGACGTCGCCGGCGACCGGCCGGGCGGTGCGCCCGGGGGAGAGGCCCCTGGCGACCACCTTCGCGTCACGCCCAAGGGCCGACGAGCCAGAGCGCCAGCGCTCCAAGAAGCTTGGCGCCCACTGAGACGCCCGTGTGCACGGCTGCGTTGATGAAGTTCTCCATGGTCTACTTCTCCGGCTTCGAGGTCATGGTGGTCGGGACGGCCCGCACGGGGAGGGCGCGCACCCACCGGGACGGCCCGCGCGGCGCTCACGATCAGGTTCAACGCCCGTGATGACGGGCGTGCGGTCGCGCGGGTCGGGTCGGATGGTGCGAAGGGCAGCGTTGGGTCACCCGAGGCGGTGGCCGAGTGAAGCCGCCGAAGCCGCGGCGGGGAATGCGGCGCGAAGGCAGCGGGCCCGGGCCGTCACGTCAGCCGTGTTCCGGTGCGAGCAGCGACTTCTGCGGCACCTTGCACGTGCCGTCCGGGTTACAGCGGCCGGTGAGGCGCAGCCGGTTCTTTGCGAAGAGGTGGTAGCCGAGCTCCAGCAGGTGCGAGATCCCGAACCACCTGGAGATGGCCACGAGCCGCCGGAACCCGACTGCGGCGTAGAGGTGTCGAAACACCTCCACACGGCAGCGGAGCTCGGGGAAACGCTGCCCCGGTCTGGCGCAGCATGCGCCGTCAGGCCGGCTCGACGACCCCGCCCTTCCTCAATACTCTGAGGCCATGCTATTCGATGTCTGCCTGCACGCGGTCCGCCCGGCATTGCCCCACGCCGCCTGGGTGCCCAGCTCATGGTAGCGGGTACGTTCGTGCTCACGTGGGCGCTGCTCACCGCCGAGCCCACCGCAGCGCCCGACGTGATGTGCGCGGGGCGATCCGGCGAGGACGCCACGTTGTGCCGAGCGCAGTGCACCGAGTGGCCCGCGTCCCGCTCGTGCATGCTCGCGCGGGCGCTTGGGTTCGGCGGCGTTCGCGCGGTGGTGATCGCGGGGAAAGTGGCCGAAGACGACCCCCAATCCGCGGTGAGTGTGCCTGCGGTGGGCCAGAAGCTCGGGCTGGAGCTCGCGTTGATCCGCCGTGCGACGCTCTACGCCGACTGGACCGGCCTGGTGAAGATCGCGGTGCCCAGCGCCCCGGACTCGAGCGCTGCGCGCGACGCCCTGTCTCGGGTCGCGTCGGCCAAGGCGCGGGCCGAGGACCACGCCGCCGCGGGGCGCCCCGCCCAGGCCGCCGACGCGCTCGTCGCGGCCCTTCCAGCGCTCGAGGAGGGTGTCGGGCGAGACCACCCGCGCATCATCAACGCGCACCGCACCATCGCTCGCCTGCGCGCTGACGCCGGACAGCTCGATCAGGCGTGCGGCGCGCTCGATGCTGCGGTCGAAGCCGCGGGCAGGCTCTGGGCGCCAGCGCATCCGTCCGTGGCGGACGTGCGGCTGGAGCAGGCCGAGCTGGAGCAGCAGGCCGGTCGGCTCTCGGACGCCCGGGCACACCTCGAAGAAGCGCTGGAAGTGCGGGAGCTCGTGCTGGGTCCCGAGCACATCGCCACGCTTCAGGCCCTGGACCGCCTGGGAGGCATCGCTACGGCGATGCGCGACCCGAAAGCGGCGGCCGGCTACTACGCGCGTGCGCTGGCTGTCGCCGCTGTGGTGATGGGCCCCGACAGCAATGATGTCGCGGTATCGCACAGCAACCTCGGCACGGCGCTCCTCCAGCTCGGGCGCACGGACGCTGCCATCGTTCACCTCGAGGAGGCGCTGGTGCGAAAGGAGCAGCGGCATGGGCCGGCCGCGGTGACCACGGCCGTGACGCGCGACAACCTCGGCCTCGCTTATGCGGCCGCACGGCGGCTCGCCGAAGCGCGCGACCACCAAGAGCGCGCTGCCGCGGCGCTCGAGGCCGCTGGCGCCTTCGCGGATCAGGTCCGGGCGCTGCTCAACCTCGCTGGCACCGAGCTGGCGCTGGGCCGGCTGGACGCAGCGGGGCAGCGGGCCCGGGAGGCGCTGAAGGTGGCTCAGCGGCGTCGAGCCGAGGTGGGCGGTGCCGTGGAAGCGGAGGCGCAGAACGGCCTGGCCGCCATCCTGTTGGAGGCGGGTGATCTCGAGGGCGCGCGCGGGGCGCTCGAGGCGGCCTTGGCCCTGCGTCGCTCGTTGGCGAGCGCTGCGGGAACCGCCGGGGCAGCGAACGGGTCGCCCAAGGCCGGCGCCTTGCTGGCCGGGCACGCTCAGACCGTGGAGGTCGCCCGGAGCCTGAGCGATCTGGCCATGCTCTGGCTTCGCCTGGGTGACACGACGACCGCGGCCGGCCTGTGGCGGCAAGCGGTGGCCACCTTCGAGGCCGCCGGGGGAGCGTCTTCGACCGTGGAGGGCCTGACCCTGCGCACACACCTCGCCTACTCCACGGCGATGTTGGGACAGCCGGACGCGGCGCACGCTGAGCTGGCGGTCGTGGTGGAGCGCCTTCGCGCTCTGGAGGACCCGGCCGCGCTCGGGAACGCCCTGGATGCCCTGGCCGCGGTGCACATGGTTCGGCGCGACACGGCGGCTGCGGCGTCAGCGGCGCGGGAGGCCGAGGCGCAGCTGCGGGTGGCCCATGGCGAGTCCAGCGCCCGAGCCTCGGCCGCGCGTGGTCGTCTCGGCGCGGCCCTACTGGACGCTGGCGACGCCCGGGGCGCTGCCGACGCGCTCGGCAACGCCATCGCTCGGCTCGAGACGGCGCTGGGTCCCTCTTCGCCCAACCTCGCGCCTCACCGGGTCAATCAGGCCAACGCGCTGGCGGCGCTCGGAGACCGCGTCGGGGCGCGCGAAGCCGCGAGCCGAGCGTCCACGGGCCTCCGCGCCGCGCTCGTGCTGGAGCTGGACGCATCCCCCTCGGACCTCGACCTCGTGGCGCGTGTTGCGGCGGGCCGCCCGGCCTTCGAGGCGCTGATGGCCGTGACGGAGGACCCGACGCGGAGCCTGGCGGCGGCCTTGGAGTGGCAGGGACTGGGAACGGCCGCCGAGGTCACACGTCGCGACCTGCAGCGCCTGTCCGCAGCCGCGTCCTCCGACCAGCGGGGGCTCCTCGCGCGCCTCGCGGCGGCGCAGCGGGCGGTGCTTCGCGGAGACGCCGCCGCCGTCGCCACGCGCGATCAGCTCGAGACGGCCCTGCGCACGTCGCTCCCCGGCTTCGCCGAGCGGCGCCGCGTGCTCGACGCCACGCCCGAGGCGTTGTGTGCCGCGCTCGGGGGAGCGGCGCTGGTGGACTACGTGGAGTGGCGCGGCTTTGACCCGAAGCGCAAAGACGATCCGACCACGCCTGCAGACGAGCGCACGCGGTCGTCGCTGTCCGCGCTCGTGGTCACGGGTAGGCCATCATGTACCGTGCGCCGGGTAGAGCTGGGCCCCATGGCGGCCGTGGACGCCGCCGTGGATGCGTGGCGGCGCGCGACCGACGCTGCCGGCGCCTGCTGGGAGTCGGGCGGGGCTTGCGAGGCGGCGTATCACGGCATGGACACCGCCGGGGCCGCTCTGGCGGCGCGCGTCTGGCGCCCGCTCACAGCCCATCTGCCGTCCGGTGGGCGGGTCTGGGTGGTCCCCGACGGGCGCCTCACGGAGGTGCCGCTGGACGCGCTCCCCGGAGAGGACCGTCGGCCGCTGATCGAGACCTGGACCCTGGGGCTGCTGCCATACCCCGCTGCCCTCCTCGCCGCGCCGGCGGCAGGTCCGGCGCAGGGCGCGCTCGTCGTGGGCGATCTCGCCTACGACGCCGAGCCTCCGCGCGACGACCAAGCGGTTGCCTCGTGGCTTCGATGCGATGGGGGTGTGTGCAAGCCTAGCGCCGAGCCGGTGGTCATCGCCCGGCGCTCCGGCACCACGAGCGGCGTTTGCGGCTACGACGCGCGCTGGACCGACCTCACCCCCACGGAGGCGTCGGCCGTGGCGGCGACGCTCGGCTCGACCGAAGCGGGGCCCGTCCTCCTCGCCACGGGCGCACACGCACCCGCGTCTGCCGTGCGCGCGGCGCTGAAAGGGCGGCGCATCGTCCACATCGCCACCCACGGCTTCTTTGCCGCCGCCGAGCGCTGCGCTGCAAACGCGTGGACGGAGCTCCCGCGCGTTGAGGCGGGCCTGGAGCTGCGGACGTTCGCGGTCGATCCGTTGCGCCTCACCGCCGTGGCGCTCTCGGGGGCAAACCGGAGCGCCACCGGAGACGGCCTCCTGAGCGCGCGCGACGTCTCAGGGTTGGACCTTCGCGGGACGGAGCTCGTGGCGCTCTCAGCCTGCGAGACGGGGTTGGGGCGAACGGCGGCCGGTGAGGGCGCGCTCGGGCTAGGGCGCTCGTTCCTCATCGCAGGGGCGCGAGTGGCCCTCGTGTCGCTCTGGAAGGTGCCGTCGGAGCCTACCGCGCGCCTCTTCGAGCGCTTCTACGCCGCGCTGGCCCGCGACGGCGACGCCGTGGAGGCGTTGCGGAGCGCCAAACGAGCGCTGATCGCGGAGCTGACCGCGTCGGGTGAGGGTGTGGCGCCGTTCCACTGGGGCGCGTTCGTGCCCCTGGTGGGCGCCGCCGGCCGGCCCCCCGCGCCCGCCGCCCCGCCGTAGCCCCTGGGGGGCGCCCACCCGGGCACTGGGATCTGGGGGCTTCTGACCTGGCGCCTTCCTTCACCGGAGGGCTGGCACGCGCTGGCCGGTTGCGGCGTCGCTCAGCGCAATACGTTCTCACCGGACGCAGCACTTACGTGACCGCCTCCTGGCTACGAGCAGGTCGGCCACCACGATCGTTTCTACCGTGTGGTCGTGGGAGTACTTGGACACCCTGACCGGGACGACGGCGCCAACGCGCACAGACGCGCTGCGGCGGGCCATGACCTGGTACCGGAGGGCAACGGGTCGTCGTCGGTAACCCATGTGGCCACTGTTCTTCGCGCTCGAGTTGGGCGAAAGAGCGATCTAGAAGGGCGGCCCCCATGCCGACCTGACAGGAGCCCTATGAATCGACCTCAACCGCCAAGCCGGAGCCCGTCCTCGCCACCGGCTACACCGGCTGCCGTCTGGAGCCTGGTGCTCGGGATACTCAGCATCCTCTGGTTCGGTCCTCTCGCTGGAGTTCCGGCAATCATCTGTGGGCACCTCGCTAGAGCCAAGATCCGGGAGAACCCAAGGGGCTTCTCGGGCCAAGGGATGGCGGTTGCGGGCCTCATCATGGGGTACCTCACCACAGCGCTTACGGCGTTGATACTTCTGGTGCAAGGCGGGCTGATGACGGCCGGCGAGTTCATCTACTCGCTATTCTGAGCCTTTCCGTTCAGAGGCGTTGATGCGCTCCGGCGGCTGGGGCGCTTTCAGGGCCCTGGGGCGCGGGCCGGCCCCCCGCGGCCGCCGCCCCGCCCCCCGCGGTCGGCGGGGAGAGGGTGTCGGGTCGAGTATAGTGCTGGACTCCGCAGGTACGCCGGTCGCGAACGACGCCCGCTCGCCGTGGCCAAGCGGGCTGGAGTAAGAGCGAGACGACCTGGCTCGCTGGCCGCCGGGCACGGCTCAGCCTACTGGCGGAGGAGGGACCATGCGCTTCTGGCTCGTGTTCATCACGGCGTCATCGTTCCTGGGGTGTGGCACGGAGGAGGCCGCGAGCACCGCCGGCACCGCGGGAGATCTCGGTGGTGGCGACGACGTCGTCGCCGACGTGGGCGAGCCCGATGCCGTGGAGCCCTCGCCAGACCTCGGCGGCGTCCCGCCGTCCGGGCCGTGCGCGCCCTTCGACCGCCCCCCCTACGGCCGGGCGCCATACCAGGGCATTCACGGGGGTCCCGGGCACTCGGATCTGGCGGCTTGTGACCTGGCGCCTTCGTTCACCCAAGGCTGGCACGCGCTGGCCGGCTACGGCGTCGCTCAGCCCAATACG
>SXOO01000083.1 GCA_005776725.1 Pseudomonadota bacterium
CGACGAGCCCACCACCGGCCTCCACTTCGAGGACGTGCGGCGCCTCATCGAGGTGCTCCAGCGCCTGGTCGACCAGGGCAACACGGTCCTCGTGATCGAACACAATCTCGACGTGGTGAAGTGCGCGGACTGGCTGATCGATCTCGGCCCGGAGGGCGGCGACGCCGGGGGACGCGTGGTCGCGGCGGGCACGCCGGAGGACGTGGCCCGCGTCCCCGAGAGCCACACCGGTCGATATCTCGCGCCGCTCCTGGCACCGAAGAAACCGCCGAGCCGTAAGCGCTAGCGGCGCGCGCGCCGACCGCCCTCTCGCGGCCGCGCGTCTGTCTCAGATCTCCAAATTGAAGTTGAGCACCACGCTCACGCTCTCTGGCGTGTTGTCGCCATCGATGTCGAGGTCAGGCAGCACCAACGAGTCGAATGCGGCGGGGTAGTCAGCGCCCGAGGCGAAGGCCACTTCGTCCAACACAGCCGTGAGGTCGCTCAGCGTGACCGACCCGGCGATCACCGCGGTGCCTGTTTCAGTGTCATAGGTCACGGACGCGAGTCGCCAGCCCACCGCGACGTCCGCGATCCCCACACGCAGCGACAGCGCCAAGGCGCCGGTGGCCACGGCCGTGACCTTTTCACCGACGGGTGCCCCCGCCTCGAAGACCGCCCGCGGGGCACACGAAGGTCCGAGGGAGTCGGGATGCATGGTCAGGCCCCCGGCCTTCTGCTTCGCCCGGTAGAGCGTGAGCTCCGAGCCGTCGTGATGGATCACGAGGCGCAGCGTGGCGTCGGTGTGAGCCTGGACCAGCTCCGTGAAGGCCGCGACGTACGCGCCGAGCGCGTTGTCGAGTCCATCCGTGCAGGGGGCGGGCGCGCACGTCCCGCTGTCGCCGTCTACATCGATGCCCGCGACGGACGCCGTGGGGATGAGCGAGATGACCACGCCCGTCGTGGGCAGCTCCACGTCGGCGCAGGGATCGCAGTTTCCAGTTCCGCTGACGCACACCCCCCCGCCGCACGAGTCCGCCCCATTGCAGGCGATCCCGTCGTCACACGGGCCGGCGCTGAACGGGTTCGAGCACACGTAGCCCTCGGGAGCGCCGCCGTCCGGCGTGCAGACATCCGCCGTGCAGACCTTCCCATCGTCGCAATAGGTGCTGCCGCAGTCGTCCGGACAGGTAGCGCAGTCCTCCACGCCGGCAGCGCAGACGCCGTCCCCGCACGCCGGTGCGCTCACGGTGAGCGAATAGGCGTTGGTGGCGCCGGAGAGCCCGTTCACGCGGAGCCAGTAGTTCCCGTTCACCGGCACCTTGTAGAGGAGCCGCTCGCCCTCGCTAGAGGTGTAGGCCTTGGCCACCGGCACCGTGGCGCCCGGGGCGTCGTAGAGGCGCAGATCGAGGTCGCCGCCCGCCGCCAGGCTGAAGTCCAAATCCACCGCGAGCTGCCGCGAGGGCCAGTCCACGGTGACCCGATACCAATCGGCGTCGAATGGACAGACCTGCAGGCCGCTGCTGGTTCCCTTGCCGATGATGGCCGCCAACGCCCCGGTGTTGTTCGGCTCGGACGCGTCGTCCACGCAGACCTTCTGCACCGTGAAGGGCGCAGCGCTCGTGTTGTTGTCTTCGTTGGACTCGGCGATGAGGCCCGCCGGATCAGCCGACACGAGCACCGAGTACACGCCGGGGGCCACGCCCGGCGGGACCGTGAACTTCTGCGTCAGCGCGAGCTCTCCCCCTGCAGCGATCGGGCCCGTGGGCTGCAGCTCGACCAGCGTGTCCGCCGGGTCCAGCACGGCGTCGCTCGACAGGTAGATGGCGAACTCGGCGTCCACGACCGGGTCGAGGCACTGGTTGGCGATCGTGAAGTTCAGCTGCTCGTCCTCGCCCTGGTAGGCCTTGCCCGTGGACGTCTTGAGCCCCACGACCTCGAGGTCGACGCCCGTGAGGCCGTCGAAGAAGAGCTCGTAGTCGAACGAGTCCGTCGCCGAGGAGGTGGTGACCTTGCTCTCGACGAGGAGGTAATACGTCTCCCACTTGTCCGCGGGGGCCGTGATCGGGATGGCGCCGTTGCCGGTGGTCTTGCCGACGCTGTTGCCCTTCGGGTCGGTGAACAGCGTCATCTTGAAGTCGCTGCCCTCGTTCGTGAGGGTCACCCCCACGGACGTGGAGGGCGGGAGCTTGAAGGTGTACCAGTCCTTGTCCTTGAGGCAGAGCGTGGCTTTCCGGAGCCCGCATCCGGTCTGCGCCGCGGAAGCCGCGTCGTTGTTGGCCTCGTACACGTCGCCGGCACAGGCGTCCGCCGCGGCGCCCGCGCCGATGGTGAGGTCGAGGCCGTACTTGTATGGCAGCGACGAAGCGGTCTTCTTCGGGTTGTAGACACGAACGTAGTACGCGCCGGTCTCCCAGATGTACGGCAGCACCGCCGAGGGGTTCGTGGTCGCCGTCCCCTCCACCAGCGCCACGCCGTTGCGATCCACCAGCTGGACGTAGAGGTTCCCGGCCTTGCTGGAATAGGTGTACGTGACCTTCGCGGTCACCGTCTGTCCCTGCGTCAGGTCCAGCCGGTACCAGTCGTCGAGGTCGGGGCAGACCCCGAGATCTGCGTACTTGGCCGTCTCCGCGGGCAGCGCCGTGGCGACGTCGAGGGAGTTGTTCGGCTCGAAGATCGGATCGTCCACGCACGGGTTCGCTGCGTCCACGATGCTGTCGGCACCCTGGGCCACGTTGTTCGTCTCGACCACCTCGGTCACGGAGGCCCCGTCGTCGACCCGTACGAAGACCGAGTACGACCCACCCGCGAGATCCGTGGGTAGCACGAGGATGTCGTGCCGCTTCTCGCTGTTGGCCGCCGGAGCACCGGTGAAGGTCAGTGTGCCCACCCGGCGGTCGGTCTCCGCTTCGAACGTGGTGTCGGTGGAGAAGTAGAGCCCCACGCTGAACGGGCCCGCTGCCGTGTCCCCGGCGCTCACCAGCTTCCAATCGAGGTGCAGCGCACCACCCGGGAAGGTGGTGGCGGGCGAGGTGACCACCTCTGTGGCGACCAGATCGATCCCGTCAACCGGCGGCGCCGCCTGGATGTCGAGCGCGTAGTGGGCGCGGTTGGCCGTCTTCTGAGCGACCACCTCGACCCGATAGACGCCGTCTTCAGGCACCACGTACGCGATGACCGACGCGGTGCCTTGGCCCAGCTTCGCGGAGTCGACCAGGACCCCCGCGGGGTCGAAGAGGCGCATCTCGAGGTCCGGGACCGGCGGGTTAAGTGAGGCGATCCACTGGATGGGCTGCACGTCGATGCCCACCGTCAGGGTCTCCGCTTTGCCCACCGTGATCGAGTAGCTGTCGGCACCATCGCAGAGGCCGAGACTCGCCGTGGGCCCAGATGCGATGGTGGCTGGTACCCCGGCGCCGTTGGGCTCGAAGGTGTCCTCGAAGCAGCCACCCTGAGCGTCGCTGACGGTGAGGTCCGACGGGGTGGCGACAAGGCCATTGTTCGTCTTGACCGTGTCGTCCGTCAGCAGGCCCTTGCAGTCTGCAAGCGCGCCGACCTTCCAGGTCGTGACGTTGTGGTCCAGCGCCAACGGCAGCGTCACAGTGCGCGTGACCGGCACCGGGGCCTGCTTTGAGTCGGGCGGCACCTCGTTGACGATCACCTCGTCGATCACGATGTCTTTCTTCGCGTTGACGTCCGACACAGTGAACTTGTCGTCCGTGCTGAGCACCACACACGCGGCGACCCCCGCGGCGGTGGACTTGTTTTGGTTGCCCATCGTGTAGGTCACGTCGATCGTCTGCCCCGCCTTCACCGACGACGGCGTGAAGGAGACGTCCTTCATGTAGACGTCCGTGAGCGACTTCGAGACCACGGTGACGGGCGACGGGGCCTTCAGGTTGTTGTTGCTCTCGTTCAGCTCGTCGAGTGCGTCGCCGGAGTCGAGGCGCCCCCAACACGTGTAGTCCTTGAGCGGGATCTCACCCGAGACGGTCACCACGATCTGGATGAGAGTCTCCTGGCCCGGAGCCAGACTGCCGCGCTTCTTGCAATCGGACTTGGTGCCGCAGAGCTTCCACAGGCCGTTGGGGGCAGGCTTGTCCGTGAGCTCGATCTCGAGGTCCCACTCGCCGGTGTCCATCGTGCCGTCGTTCCGCACGGTGAGGTTCGCGAGGAGCGTACCGTTCCAAGCGGCCTCCGATGGCGAGCAGGTCACTGCGACGAGGTTCAAGTCCACACCACCGACCACCGAGTACTTCACCTCGAAGCATGCCGTTGGATCAGCCAGGGTGTTGTTGGACTCATTCGACTCCAGCTGCGTGTCGTTGACGTCCACCGCCGCATCGAAGCAGTACCGCCCGTCCGGAAGATCGGTGGGGATGGTCCAGCTGCGCTGAATGGTGATCGTCTTGCCGGCTTCGAGGCTTACGATATTCGACTGCTCGGGAGCGATGACGAGCTGGCACTTCTCGCTTCCGGGGGCCGTCCCCTCCGGGCAAACCTCTACCCGATAGGCAAAAGCCGACTCTGCGGCCCCGTCGCCGCTGTTGCCGATCTGCACTACGTACCCGACGTTCTGGCCCCAGTTCTTGGGGAAGGTCTGACCCGCTTGCAGGGCCAGCGAGCCCACCGAGAGATCCGGCTTCAGTCCGAGCTTGCCGCTAACGGTCACGAGTGAAGCCGCGAACCGGACATTATCGGTCTCGTCGTCCTCGATGAGCAGATCGGTCGCGTCCACCTTGCAGAGGAGATAGTAGCTGCCGTCTGCCGTGCCCTCGGGCACGCACATCGACTCGTCCGGAAACTCGACACGCTGCGGTACGGCTTTGCCGTCCTTCAGGGAGTCGATGGTGCTGCTCCAGATCGCGATCTGCCCAGCGCCATCTGCGGGATCCCAGGTCTCCTTCGTGCTGAGCGCACAGGCGACCTCCATTGGCTCGAAGACCCGCCCGCCTTTATTGATCACTGCCGTAGAGACCTTGAGGCAGTCCTTCGGTCCGACGGAGGTGGGCCCGGAGATCGCTGGCTCGCCGACCGCGAGCGCCGGCGTGTTGCGCACCCGGATGATCTCGCAGTGCTTGGCCTGGTCGTCCGGACGCTCCGGACGCCACGCGCTGCAACACACGTTCTTGTCCCCGATGCTCGTGAACGTCCAGTCGAGGGCCGGCACTTTGGATGGCGTCCCCGCGATGTCCCATTCGTACTGCAGCTTGCTCGGATCCTCGCCGGTGACCTCACACTCCAGATTCACAGCGAGCGGCGCGTTCCCCTCCTTCACCGAGGCTACGACGCGGACCGTAATCGGGTCCGGGATCTCTTCCTCCACGTCCGGGACAACGACGTCATCTGCGCCGATGGGGGGCTCCGTGCTCTCGCCCGCGTCGGTGCTGCAAGCGCCAAGACCGAGCAGGAGGAGGCTCGCGCTGAGGCCGAGGGTGGCGCGAAGACGGGCGTGCAACATGGGGACTCTCCGAGGGGGCGGACGGAACGGGCGAAGTTTCCACGCGCCCCGGGGCGAGTCAAGGCGCACGTGACCCAAGAGCGGCGCCGGGTTAGGGTCGCCGCCATGAGCCAGCCCGACAGCCCGTCGCCTCACGCGCTCCTCCGGGGCGCCCGCCGAATCGCCCGCGTCCTCAAGCAACACGGCCACGAAGCCTGGTTCGTGGGCGGCTGCGTGCGGGACCGTCTCCTCGGACGACCGCTGAAGGACATCGATCTCGCCACTGACGCAAGGCCGGACCAGGTACTAAGACTGTTCCCGCGCACCTTGGCCGTCGGTGCACAGTTCGGCGTAATCGTGGTGATCGAGCACGAGGCGCAATACGAGGTGGCCACGTTCCGGGCGGAGGCCGACTACACCGACGGCCGTCGGCCGAGTCGCATCGAGTTCGTCAACGCCGAGGCGGACGTGCTCCGGCGCGACTTCACGATCAACGGCCTCCTCGAGCACCCCGAGACCGGCGAGGTAGTCGACTTCGTGGGTGGACGCGCCGACCTCGCCGCGGGTGTCGTTCGCGCAATCGGTGCGGCGGCCGAGCGGTTCGAGGAGGATCACCTGCGCATGCTGCGCGCCGTGCGGTTCTCGGCGTGCCTGCGGTTCCGTCTCGACGAGAGCACCCTGCAGGCGTGTCGTGCGTCTGCGCCACAGATCCGCAAAGTCGCGGCCGAGCGCGTCGCCCACGAGCTCCGCCGAGCGAGCACCGAGGCCGAGCCCGCCACGGTCGTGGGACTGCTCGACGCCACCGGGCTGCTCGAGTGCCTCCTGCCTGAGGTCGACGCGTCCACCCTGGAGGTGACCCAGGCGGCCCTCCGCGCGCTCGGGCCGTCGCCCCTGCCCGTGGTGCTGGCCACGCTGCTCCCGCGCTCGGCCGCGGCCGGGGTTGCCGAGCGCCTCAAGCTCTCCCGAGCCGAGCGTGACCACCTCGTCGGCGTCGCGGACCTTCGCGCTGCGCTCGACGAAGCTGCGGCGAGGGCGCCGGGGGCCGCAGCGCTGCGCACGGTCCGAGCGCTCTACTTCCCGGAGGCGGCCCGAGTGGAGCACGCGGTTCGGGTGGCCTCGGGGCGCGACGTCGCGGCCGTGGAGCAGCTCACGGCGCTCCTGGCAGCCACACCGGGGGATCGCCTGAATCCTCCGCGGCTGGTCGACGGCAATGACCTCCGCAGAGCCGGCCTCCGGCCCGGGCCTGACTTCAAGCGACGACTGGACGCCGTAGAAGACGCGCAGCTCGAGGGCCGCGTCACCACGCCCGAGGCGGCGCTCGAGCTCGCTCTGGCGTCCTAACGGGTGCGCGCCTGCTGACTGGAAGTGGGACTTCGATCCGCCCAGCGACCCCGTCAGGGCCGGCGCCGGCGAAGGGGTTCAGCTGCTCGTGCGAGGGTGCGCCTGCAGCCACTCTGCGGCCTCGCGGAGCCGCGCACGACACACCGAGCCACCGATGATGGCCATGATCTCGAAGAGCGGCGGCGTGGCCTCGCGGGCGCTGACTGCGGCGCGCACGGGGCTGAGCACCCTGCCCTTCTTCCAGCCCGTCTCCGTGCAGAGCTGGCCGACAGCCGCTTCGATGGTCGCGGCGGTCCATGGGCGGACGGTGTCGAGCGTCTCGGCCACACGCTGCAGGATCTCCGTGATCTCGGTGGCTTCGGCCCACTCCACGCCCTTGCGCGACTTCTGACAGAGCAGGAGCTCGTGCGTGTAGGCGAGGTGTCCGCCGCCGAGGAGATAGCTGGCCATGGGCGCGAACTCGTCGAGGCGAGCCAGACGCTCCACCAGCACCGGGGCCACCTCCAGGAGGCGCTCGGGGGAGAAGTAGGCGCGCACTCGGTCGGCCAGACCCTCGGGTCCGAGCTTCCGGATGTATTCCCCGTTCAGCCACTCGAGCTTGGCGCGATCGAAGACCGGACCCGCGAGGTTGAGTCGCGTGAGGTCGAACGACTCGAGGAGGTCCGGCAGTCCGAAGACCTCTCGTCCGTCCGGGAGCGAATACCCCATGAGACCCAGGAAGTTACGCATCGCCTCCGGGAGCACCCCGATCCGCTCGTAGTAGTCGAGGCTGACCGGGTTCTTGCGCTTCGAGATCTTGGAGCGATCTGCGTTCCGCAGGAGCGGGAGGTGGTGAAAGCGCGGCGCCTCCCACCCGAAGGCCTCGTACAGGCGCACGTGCTTCGGTGTTGAGGAGATCCACTCCTCGGCCCGGATCACGTCCGTGATGGCCATGAGGTGGTCGTCCACCACGTTCGCGAGGTGGTACGTGGGGAAGCCGTCCGACTTCATCAGGACCTGATGGTCGATCTGCTTGTTCTCGAAGGAGATATTCCCGCGTAGCTGGTCGTTGACCACCGTGACGCCGTCTCTGGGGAAGTCGAGACGCACCACGAAGGTGTGACCGCTCGAGAGGCGCTCACGGACCGCCTCGGTGCTGAGAGCGCGGCAAGCGCCGTCGTACTGGACCGAGGTCTTCTCGGCCAGCTGCTGGGCCCGCAGCGCGTCGAGGCGCTCTCCGGTGCAGAAGCACCGATAGGCCGTGCCGTTCGCCAGCAGGCGCTCGGCGTGTTCGCGGTAGATCTCCGTTCGCTCGGACTGCCGGTAGGGTCCGCACGGGCCACCGATATCCGGACCCTCGTCCCAGGGGAGCCCCATCCACGTGAGCGAGCGCAAGATCGCGGCCTCGCTCTCGCGCGTGGACCGCACCTGGTCGGTGTCTTCGATCCGGAGGATGAAGTCCCCGCCGTGCTTCTTCGCGTACAGACAGTTGAACAGCGCAACGTACGCGGTGCCGACGTGCGGGTCCCCCGTGGGGCTGGGCGCGATGCGTGTGCGAATGCGAGCGGCGCCTGGCGCGCTCACGCTCAGGCCCCCGCGAGGCTCTTCGCCTCGCCGATGAGCCGCTCCACGTCCAGGAGGGTGGGCTCGGGGCGCACGGACTCCTTGCCGAGGGCGATGGCCTCGAGGTCCGCGTAGGCGCGGTCGAGGTCGTCGTTGACGATGAGGTGCTGGTAGAGCCCGTAGTTCTCCAGCTCGCGCGCGGCGTTGCCCACCCGGGTGCGGAAGGCCTCTTCGCTCTCCGTGCGTCGCGCCCGGAGGCGCCGCGCCAGCTCGCCGATGCTGGGCGGGAGGATGAAGACGCTGATGGCCTTGTCGTAGTGGTGGAGGATCGAGCGCGTGCCCTGGTAGTCCACGTCGAACAGCGGGCTCTTGTTGGAGGCGAAGATGCGCACCACCTCGTCGCGGCTGGTGCCGTAGCGGTGCTGGTGCACGTTGGCCCACTCGAGGAACTGGTGGGTCTCGACCATGCTCTCGAACGTCCGGTCCCCCACGAAGTAGTACTCGCGGCCCTCGAGCTCGCTGGGGCGGGGCGGACGCGTCGTGTGCGACACCGACAGCGCGAACTGCGGCTGAAGCGCCACGAGTCTGCGGCAGAGAGTGGTCTTGCCGGCGCCCGACGGCGACGACACGATGAGGAGCGTGGGACGGGTTCGGAGCTTCATTCGAGGTTGCTGACCTGTTCGCGTATGCGCTCAATCTCGCACTTGGCCTCGACGACCGAGTGCGTGATCTGGGTGTCCTGGGACTTCGAGCCGATGGTGTTGAACTCGCGGAGGAGCTCCTGAGTCAGGAACTCGAGCTTCTTACCGCGGCCGTCGGGTTTTTGCAGCTCCGATCGCACCGCGGCGAGGTGGGCGCCGATCCGCACCAGCTCCTCGCTGATGTCGCCGCGCTCGGCCGCCGCCACGAGCTCGTGCTCAAGCATCGTCGGGTCGAGCCGTAACGAGCCGCGCAGCCCCTCGACCCGCTGGCGGAGCGCCAGACGGCGCTCGGCCGCCCAGGCGGGCACGCGCGCCGCGATCGCCGTGGCGCATCCTGAGAGCTGCTGAACCCGCCGCTCCAGGTCTTCCGCCAGCCGCGCGCCCTCTTCGGTTCGCATGGCCACGAGGGCCCGCGCTGCGCGGTCGACGGCGTCGAGCACTGCCGCGCACAAGGGGGCGTGTCCGCCCTCGTCGACAAGTGCCAGCACGCCAGGGAGCGCGAGGAGCCCGGATAGTGACAAGTCGTCGCGAAGGCCGAGGGCCTCTCCCAAACGACGCGCCTCCGCGAGGAGTCGCTCCGCTGCGACGCGGTCGAAGCGCAGGCCGGCCCCGACGTCCCCGGTAACGACGACCTCGACGTGGCCGCGCTCGACCATCGCGCGCAACCTGCCGGGCAGCTCGGGCTCTAGCGCGCTCAGCTCACGTGGCAGCCGCGCCTTGACCTCGAGGAACCGATGGTTCACAGACCGGACGTGGACCTGGAGGCACGCCGCCCCGGACTCGGCAACCGCCGCCCCGAAACCGGTCATGCTGCGCACGCTCACGCCCCCTGTGCGCGGTACCAGGCGATGGTGCGCTCGAGGCCCAGCGTGAGATCCACGGGCGCCGTGTAGCGGAGCGCGGACCGGGCGAGCGAGATGTCAGCCACCGAGTGGGCGATGTCTCCAGCGCGAGGGGGCGCGAACTCGGGGGCCAGATCGGTCCCCAAGACCTGGTTGAGGCGCTGCACCAGCTGGACGAGCGAGATTCGTTCGCCGCAGGCGATGTTGAAGCTCATGCCCGCGACCCCGGCGGTGGTGCAAGCGAGCAGGTTCGCCTCGACGACGTTGTCGATGTGGCAGAAGTCGCGGGTCTGGCTGCCGTCGCCGAAGATCGTGACCGGGCGCCCCGAGAGCATGCGCGTGATGAACTTCGGGATCACCGCCGCGTAGTCGCTCTTCGGGTCTTGGCGCGGGCCGAACACGTTGAAATAGCGAAGCGTGACGACCTCGAGCCCGTAGAGCTCCGTGTAGATCTTGCCGTAGGCCTCGCCCGCGCTCTTGTGGAGGGCGTACGGAGACAGCGGCGCCGGCGCCATGGACTCCACCTTCGGGAGCACCTCGGAGTTGCCGTAGACCGCCGAGCTGCCAGCGAAGACCACGCGCTTCACTCCGGCCTTACGCGCGGCCTCGAAGAGGCCGAAGGTCCCGTTTACGTTGACGTCGTGCGTGAGCACGGGGTCTTCCACCGACTTCACGACCGACGGGATGGCCGCCTGGTGGATGACATAGTCGCAACCGTCGACCAGGGAGGCGACCAAGCGCGAGTCGCGCAGGTCTCCCTCCGTAAAGCGAGCGCGGCCACTCGCCACGAATGGCTCGATGTTCTTGCGATAGCCGCTCGACAGGTCGTCGAGGACCCGCACTTCGTGCCCCCGGGCGACGAGCGCCTCCACGAGGTTCGAGCCGATGAAGCCGGCGCCGCCGGTGACCAGGGTGATGGGCATGTGCTGTCCTCTCGCCTTAGCGGTTGGCTGTATACGCTGAAGCCGCGCTCACGTCACGTCGGGCCATTGTCTCGACGCCACTCGGAGCCTGGGCTAAGTTCCGCGCCGTTCGGACCGGGGTCACTTTGACGTTCAACCGCAGGAGATTGGATGAACCTCTTCACAGCTGCGATCGCCTCCTGGCTCTCGACCGGGGCCCCGGTCATGGTGCAGGGCGCCCTGGAGAACCTCGGTGGCGCGGTCGACGGACTCTACGATATCCAGATCCTTGTCTACCCGAACCAGTCGGACCCGACGGTCGTTGCGGCGCAGACGCATGAGGACGTCCCAGTGGTGGACGGACGTTTCTCTTTCGCCCTCACCGTGCTCGAACCCAAGCACTACATCGACAACGAGGAGCTCTGGATCGACTGCCGCGTCAACGGCCAGGTGCTCGGCGACCGATTTCAGCTCGGGGTGGCACCGTTCGCGGGGCGCGCCCATGTGGCCACGGACCTCACCTGCACCGGCTGCGTCCACTACTTCGACATCGCGGACTTCGCGATCGACTCGAGGCACCTTGGCTCCTTCGCGGTGAGCACCGAGAAGATCGCCTGGTACGCGGTGACTTCCGAGCGCATCGCCACGGGCGGAGTACGCGCGGACAACATCGGCGAGGGAGCGGTCACGAGCCACCACATTTATCCCGGGGCGGTGGACACGGCCGCGCTGGGCGATCTGGCCGTCACCGGAAAGAAGCTCGCCCTCAACGCCGTCACCACGGAGAACGTGGCCTACCGGACGCTGATCGGTGAGGACCTCGCGACGGGAGCGGTGGGCTGGGCGGAGATCGCGGACAACTCCATTCGCACGAGCCACGTCGACAGCATCAACGCCTCCCGCGTGAAGTTCTTCTACAAGGAGGGGAGCTTCTGCAACCACGTCACCCCGTTCAAGCTGAGCACGTCCGTTAGCACGATCGCGTGCTTCCTCACGCACGTCGACGACGACTCGCCAGCGGGCTACTGCTCGGTGCGCCGCGAGGCTGACGGATGGTACGTCCAGACCGGCGGCGGCTGCGGAGAGAACGACTGCCGCTACCTGTGCATCTACTAGGTCCGGGCCTTGGGACCCGCCCTGCACGACCGATCGGAACGCCGGTGACTCGCAACCCATGACCGTGGACTTCGGCACCCTCCTCCCCTGGCCGCTGATCGTCGCCTTTGGGGGCGCGCTCGGGCTCTCGCTCGCGCTCACGCCCTTGGTAGAGCGGCAGGCACGCCTCAGCGGAGCCCGGCGCGGCGGCGAGCCGCCCCGGCTGGGCGGCATCGCGATCGCCCTCGCCACGTGGGTCCCCATGGCGGTCACGCTGGGGGTCGCAACGGACGCCTCGGCGGAGTTCTCGAGGGCCGTGGGCCTGGCGAGCCTCTCGCTCATCATCCTGGGCCTCGGCATCTACGACGATCTGCGCGGTGCCACCCCGTTCGAGAAGCTGCTGGTCCAAACGGCGGTGGCCGCGGCGACCTGGCTCATCGGCGTGCGCATTGGGCGGATCACTGGCCTCGACGGCAACCCGTGGGCGCTCGGGGACGCGCTCTCGTTCGCCGTCACGGTGGCCTGGATCGTGGCGATCACCAACGCCGTGAACCTCATCGACGGGCTCGACGGCCTCGCTGCGGGAGTCGGGCTGATCGCCGTACTCACCTTCGGCGCCTTCGGGTTCCTCGACGGCCACGGCCTCGTGCTGCTGGTGGCGGTGGCGCTCACCGGCGCCCTCACGGGCTTCCTGGTCTACAACTGGAGCCCCGCCCGGATCTTCATGGGCGACAGCGGCAGCCTCTTCCTCGGCTACGTGCTCGCGGTCACCGCCGTGTTGTCCACGGTCAAGCAGTACACGGCCTTCGCGGTGGCCGTGCCCGTTCTCGCGCTCGGGGTGCCCATCCTCGACACCCTGATGGCCATCGTGCGCCGGCTGCGCCGCGGCGTCTCGGTGACGGAGCGCGATGACGAGCACGTGCACCACCGGCTCGTGCGCGCGGGTCTCACCGAGCGGCAGGCCGTGCTGCTGCTGTACTCCCTCGCCATTGGGCTGGCCACCGTCGCGCTCGCCATCCGTGCCGCCACCGCGCCCATGCAGGCCCTGGCGATCGCGGTCGCCGCGGTCGTCGCCTTCGGCCTCGTACAGCTGCTCCGACGCGGCGGTTTGCCAGCAGACGACCCCGACGCGCTGAGCGCCCTTCAGGACCTGGTGAGGCGGCGCGCCATGACCCGCGCGGTTCGCGACAGCGGCGACATGGAGGACCTCTGGGTGAACACGCTCCGGGCGCTCACCGCTCAGGGCGTGGTGGAAGCCGACCTCGAGCTCTTCACGAAGACTCCCCAGCGCTGGCGCTACGGTCGCGGACTGCGGCGCTCTCGTCTCGTAGACCTCACGATCCCGCTCTTCGGCGATGATCACACCTTCGGCGTCCTCCGGGTCTCCCGGCGGCGCTTCCGCGACGAGCTGCACGACCGGCAGCGGGAGGTGCAGATCCACGTGGTCGCCGAGGCCGTGATCGACGCGCTCGATGCGCTCACCCCCGAGCTTCGCCGCGAGTGGGTGGTCACTCGCTTGCCGGTGCGCCCCGGCTGACCGTGGAGCCCCTGCTCCGCTTGGGCCGCGCGCTGGCCGGGGAGACGCCGTCTTCCCCTCTGGGCTGGGACGACCTCCTCGTCGCCGCGCGCGCCGCCCGCCTCGAGCCCGTATTGCTCCACGTCCAGAGGGAGCGCCTCCCCCCGGCGCACCGCGCGCAGCTGGAGGCCCAGACGCGCCGCATCGCGTTCGCCAATCTCTACGCCGATGGCGAGCGCCGCAGGGTCCTCGAAGCGCTGGGCCCCGATACGGTGGTCCTGAAGGGCGCAGTGCTCGAGACGCTCACCTATCCCGCTGAGGTGCCTCGGTCCACGAACGACCTCGACGTGCTCGTCGCTCCCGAGGAGGCCGCGAGCGCCGAGGCCGCGCTGTTGCGACTCGGATATCAGCCAGTGCCGCTCTTCCACCCCGACCGGCCCGCCAGCGCGGCGAGTCCCCACGAGCGGCTCTACACGCGGGAGCTCGTGACCGGCCGGGTACGGCAGAGCCTCGAGCTGCACACGGCGCTCTGCCAGCCGTTCCTGCATCACCTCCCGGTCTCGTCGCTCTTGTCGCGCAGCCTGCCGTTCGAGGAGGGTCGACGGCTCGATGACGTGGACCAGCTCATCCACCTGGCCGTGCACCTCGGAAAAGAGCAGTTCCTGAGCCCCGCCAAGCACCTCTTCGACCTGCACCTCTGGGTCCAGCGCGGGCTCGACTGGACTGCGCTGCGCGCCCGCTGCGAGGCCACCCGGACCATGACCGTGGTCTACGAAGCCCTGAGGCTGGCCGCCGCGGTCTTCGGCACCCCCGTCCCCGCGGACTTCCTGGCGGCGGCGCGCCCTGGGGTATTCGCGGCGGCGTGGCTGGCCGCGTGGCGGCGCCCTCGAGGGACCCGTCTCGTCGCATTCGACGTCCCGATGCGCGTGCACCAGTTGGCGACAGGGCTCTTACAGCTGGACAGCGTGGCCGACGCCAAGCGCGCCGTTACGAGCTACGCGGCGCTCCGTCTAGCGGACCTCGTCCACCCGCGCAGACGGTGATTCGCGTCGGCGGCTCACTCGGGAGCAGCGTCCGAGCGCGACGGTGGAGTCAGAAGGTCACGGGCAGGCCTTCTCCTTGTCGGCTTCGCTCGTCGATGTCCACACCTTCTTGCCGTTCTGCCGGCACTCAGCGGACCGGAACTCGCCGTTCGGTCGCCACGTCAGCGAGCGCCCGTGCAGCTCGTCGTTCTCGTACGTCTCCTCGCGGTCGACCTTGCCCTGAAAGAACGTGGTCCAGACGCCCGCCTTCTTCCCGTCCCGGTACTCGCCCTCGAGCTCCTTCTGACCGTCGGCGGCGTAGGTGCGCCAGATCCCCTGCTTGACACCCGCCGCGTCGTTGCAGCCCCGGCTCATGCCGTCCTCGGCCGGCGTGCCGGAGGGGCACGTCGCGGCGGGAATCGCGGCGGCGGGCGCTTCCGCAGCGGACGCTTCGGCGGGCACAGCAGCGGGCGCTTCGGCGGGCACAGCAGCGGGCGCTTCGGCGGGCACAGCAGCGGGCGCTTCGGCGGGCGCGGCTGCGGGCGCTTCGGCGGGAGCGGCTGCGGGCGCAGCGGGTTCCTCTGCCTTGGGGCTCTCGGCCGGCGCCTCAGCCTTCGGCGCTTCGGCCGGCGCCTCAGCCTTCGGTGCTTCGGGCGCGGGCGCGGCCGCCTTCGGCGCCGGCGTCTTATTGTCCTTACATCCAGCCACGGCCAAGAAGAGAACAGCGACAATCACGTTAGACTTCATGAGAATCCTCCAGTTCCGGGTCCGACCCGCTTGTGGCGGCAGCCTAAGCGGCGGGGGCCGAGCGGTACAAATTTACGGACGGACGTGCTCCCATCTCGGCCGTGCGCCGCTCTGGCGATTGCGCCTATCCGAACGACCAGCCATGGCCCCGATAGGTCCGCGCTCTACCGACGACGCTCTCTCCGCGCACGAGCAACACCTCGGAGAAGCGCTCCATGAGCTCGCCGGCCTTCGCGTGCCGGATGAAGACCGGGTCGCCCACCCCCGGGATCGCCGCGCCGTCAAGGACCCGCAGCGGCGTCTGCACCTCGCCGAAACCCTCGAGATCCAGGGCGGCGAGGCCGGGCGGGAGGTGCACGACCGGCATCCGGTCTTCTCCGAGGGGTCCCGAGGCCACGTAGCCGCCGCCGAAGCACGTGATGTGGTCCGGATCGGAGTGCCGCGTCACCGGCAACGCCGCGAACGCCGCTGGAACCAGCGGGAGCCCCGCGTAGTGGTCGAACAGGTGGGGGCAATAGAACCCCGAGCCCGCCGTGACCTCGGTCACGCTCCGGTCTCTCGGCGTGGTGCCGAGGCTGCCCGTGCCCCCGCCGTTCACCAGCGTCATGGCGTGTCCGCGGGCCTCGAGCGCAGCGACAACCTCGGAGCGAAACGCCGCCACATGGGGCACCGACCGCTCCTTGATGAGTCGACGGATCGGGTCGAGCTGACGGCTCGTGGGGTTGTGCTCCCGGAGCCCCGCCACCTGGGCCTCGTAGGCCATGAGCCCCACGAGCCGAACGCCGGGGACCCGCTCGATCACCTCTGCCAGCGCCACCGCCCGATGGACGTCCCGCAGCGGGCTGCGCCGCACCCCGAAGTGCAGCTTGCCCCACGCGGGCCGCCAGGACGCGTCCAGGTCAAGACAGACCGGCAGCTCGACCTCCGCCGAGCGCGCCGCCTCGGCGAGGAGGCGCACCTGCTCCACGGCGTCCACAACCACGGCGAGACGGCGCCCGTCGCTGACCACCCGCGCCAGGAGTTGCGCCTCGACGGCCCGGCCGATCGGATACGCGAGGAACAGGTCATCGAAGCCCATCTCCGAGAGCGCGAGGGTCTCCGCGGCGCTGTAGGTCATGAGGCCGCGGAAGCGGCTATGGCCCATCTCCAGGAGAATGCGGAGCACCTCGGGGACGCGGATCGACTTGGTCGCCAGCCGGAGCGCCACGGGGGTGCCCTCGAGCTTGTCCAGGATGACGGTGGCGTTTCGTTCCACCGCGTCCAGGTCCACCACCGCTGCGGGGAGCAGCTCGCCCGCGACCGCGCGCTTCAGCCGCTGATAGTCCTCGCCCGGTGTCCGGGCGACCCCGCTGCCGACCTCGGCCCGGGCGTCGAACGGGGGCATCAGAACACTCGCTGCCTGAAGCCGACCGCCCGCTCGAAGGCTCGCCCGACCCACTCGTTGGTGAACGCCCAGCGCACTTTCCAAAGAGGCGAGTGGCAGTCGTCCGGGGAGCGGCCTCCGGTCCAGACGTCGCTGAGCGCGTCGGCGCTGCGCCGCGCGAGCTCCTCTACAATCAACCGGCCCCGCTCCGGATCGCCGAGCGCGGGTTTCCCCGAGTAGGTCTCGTCCTCGTAATACTTGAGCTTCTCCCGGAACCCCCGGAACAGCTCCAGGAGGGACGCCCGGTGACCTCGCACGTTCTCGGCAAGGGGCGGCTTGCCCTGCTCCTCGAGCTTCAGCGACACCGTGCGCTGAGGCAGCCCGCGGTAAACGGGATCCACGTGCTGACCGAGCAGGTGCAGCATCACGGAGGTCTCCACGGCGCCACCATGTGAGTCGCCGATCAGATCCTCCGGGGTGAGGCCCGAGATGTGGCCGAGCACGTCCGACAGGTCGGTTCCTCCCCCCGTGAGGATGCTCAACAGCAGAGAGAACGCGCAGAGCGTCTCGCCGCCGTAGCGGCGGTTCACGTTGTGGCAGGCCTGTTCGATGGTCACGAAGTGTCGGGGGCCCCCGTGGAAGTTCGAGATCCAGAGGCGGCGGAACCCCTGCTTCACGAGGCTGCGTCCCAGGTCCTCGACAGTGGCCCGAATCGTGGACTGCCGGAACATGATCGACCCGGGGTGTGGCAGCACGTCCGCGGCGGTGTAGATCGGCGGCAAGTGCAGGAAGGTCAGGTCCTCGTGCCGCTCACACAGCATCTCCATGATGCGGCGAAGCAGGCCCTCGCCCTCACAGCTGTCCGTTATGACCGGGAGGTGGGGGCCGTGGACCTCGAGCGGTGAGATCGTCACCGTGACAACGGCCTTTCGGCGGTCGACCGCGTCGATCTGCCGACCCGTGAGGTGCTGCCACTCGAGGATCCGATGATGTGGCATGCCCGACTCCGGCTTAGAACGCGAAGGTGAAGCGGTTCTCGAACATAAACGAGGGGAGCGCCTCGCCGTGCGCGTCTTGCAGCGCGTCCCCAGGAAAGAGGCCCGCGAACTCCACCGTCCAGCCGAAGAAGCCGTTCAGCGTCCACTGGAGCTGCACGTCGATCTCGGTTCCATAGTAAGAGCCCGGGCGCCCGCCGTAGTAGTTGAGAACGTCGTCCTCGATCTCGTTGCCGTCCTCGCGAAGCGAGGTGCCCACCGGGTCGACCGAGCCATCCGGCGCGAAGGCCGCGAGCACGCCGAGCCGGGCGTGGAACCAGTGCTTCGGTCCTCGGAGCGCGTGCCAGGTCACCTGCGGGAAGATAGCGAGCGCGCTGCCGAACTTCCCCTGGGAGGCGATCTCCGTGAGCGGGAACGACGTGGCGTCGAGCTGGGACAGGTTCTCGATCCCCACTGCCGCAGAGCGCGCGGTCTGGAACGCGAGGAGGTGCTCGAACAAGAGGAGGCCTACGTTGAAGTCGCGTGAGAACGAGAAGCTGGTGAGCGGCCCCGTGCTTCTGGGATCAGCGTCTCCGCGGGCGTAGTCGATCTCGAAGGCCAGCTCCACGGGGCCGAGGTTCCACGCAAAGAACCCGTGGAGGCCAAACTGCTCGAACTTCTGAACCTTCGGGACCTTGGACGACAGCTTGGCGATCCCCTCGGCGACCTCCCGGGACTCACCGAAGATCGGGCTGAAGAGGATCCGCACTTCAGCCGGTCCGATCTTGGACTCGAAGCGCAGCGGGAGCGCGAAGACCCGCGTGTCGAAGGCCTCGTGGATCTTCTGTACGAGCGTGAAGCCCAGCTGGAAGTCCCTCCACTCAACGCCCAGCCAGTCCGCTTCGTCCACCCGCCACTGCAGCGCCGTGTTCAGCTGGTAGGCATCGTCGTCCTGGCTGAAGACGCCGTCCTGGACGTTCCAGTCATAGGTCTGCGCCAGGATCACGCCGCGCTTCGGCGACGCGTCCAGCACATAGCCGGCACCCTGCTGCAAGAAGCGTATGGCTTCGTCGATCTTGGTCGCGAACAGCACGCGATCCGCCACGTCCGGGTAGCGCGAGACACCCCAGCGGTTCGTTCGGTTGCCCTCGTGTCCCGCGATCCCCGCACCCTCGCTGATGGGCATCCGGCCAACGCGCACGAGCCCGAACGGCAGGTTGGCCTCGCCATAGAGATGAACGATCTGGATCGGATCGATCTCCTTCAGCACCGGGACATAGCTGTCTGGGTCCAGCGGGTCGCGCCCCGAGATGAGGCCGAGCTCCCAGCCCGCGTGGTTCGGGTTCTTCGACGCGACGGCCAAGCCCGAGTTGGGAGCTGGGACCTCGCCGTAGTTCCCATTGTCGCCCATCAACACGCCGTTCAGTAGGTCGAGCTGGGCGTAGATGCCGCCGATCCCGGGGTACCTGAACCCGAGGTCGATCCGGGCACGCTGCTCGGTCCATGTGACGGTGTCCACCTCCACGCCGCTCACGTCGAGGGGCGTGATCACGAGGCTCTGAACACGGTACTCAGCCTCGAGCTTGACCCAGTCGGGGAGCGTCACCGGGCGCTCACCCACCAGCGGGCCGGAGAGCAGAGCTTCGACGAGCGCGAAGGTGAGGAGCGGGCTAGCGGTCACCGGTTACTCGGGGCAGAGCTCGACGATGAGGTCGTCGATGAAGATCCCCTCCGTCGCGTTGAGCCCTGCGTTCCCCGACTCGAAGTACAGCCAGAGACCCTCGACCGAGTCGCCCTTGAAGTCGCTGATGTCCACCTCGATGGCCCGCCACTGCTGCCAGGTCTCCTCGAGGTCGCACTTGTGCCATACCTCGTTGTAGGTTTCGGCCGGCTCTTCGATCGTGATCGAGAACTGATCGTACGTGTACTCGGACTGGCCGATGCAGTCCTCGATGTCCAGCCACACCTGCGCCCGCAGCACGAGCTGGCCCGGCCCTCCCGGGAACGTCATCCCCGGCGTCCGGATGCCTTCGATCGTCTCGAGCTCCTGCCAGGGCTGGTCGTCGTTCTTGTTCACGTAGTTCCACTCGGCAGGGTTGCCCATGTAGAGGCTGTGCTGACCGGAGACGTGGCGCTTGGTCACCCGCTGCCACGCGTTCTCCGTGGTACCGGAGTACTCGAGCCAGCCTGCGAGGCTGTTCTCCGCCTCGAAGTCCACCGCCAGTACCGTCTTGCAGGCCCCGCAGTCGGCGATCGGAGCGTGCCCGCACGCCCCGGCGAGGCAGGTGTCGGCCGTGCAGGCTTCGTTGTCATCGCAGTCGCTGTTGCTCAAACACTCGCATGGAAGCTCGGTGTACTTGCACTCGCCGCCGACACAGGCGTCGGCCGTACACGAGTTGCCGTCCGCGCAGTCCGACGCCACCGCGCACTCGGGCTCCGGGAGGCAGTCGGCGATCGTCTCGAAGGAGCACGTGCCCACGAAGAGGTTGCAGCGATCCTTGGTGCAGGGGTCGCCGTCGGTGCAGTCCTTGTTGGACAGGCACTCGAGCACCGGCCCGTCGACTCCGTCCACGCCGTCTGCGGCGTCTGCGGCGTCGGTGGCGTCCGCGCCGTCGGTGGCGTCCGCGGCGTCGGTGGCGTCCGCGGCGTCGGTGGCGTCCGCGGCGTCGGTAGCGTCGGCGGCGTCGGATGCATCGGCTGCGTCTGGCGCGTCCGCGCCGTCGGCGGCGTCGGTCGCGTCAGCGCCGTCCAGCGCATCCGCGGCATCGGTCGCGTCTGCGGCGTCGGTCGCGTCTGCGCCGTCAGGCGCGTCGGTGCCATCTGCGCCGTCAGGCGCGTCGGTGCCGTCTGCGGCGTCGGGCGTGTCGGCGGCGTCGGTGCCGTCGGGCGCGTCTGCGCCGTCGGCGACATCACCAGAGTCCGTCGGGCCGCCATCGCCCGAGTCCGCCCCGGGCCCGGGTGTCCCCGTGCCATCCCCGGTTCCATCTCCGGTCAGGTCGAGGGTGGCCGCGGGCAGATCGTCGTCGGTAGCAGCACACCCGAGGAGACCAAAGGCCATCGCTAGACACAGGACTCGATATCGCATCAACACCTTCCCTCTGCGCAGCCTCGTGAGACTGGGTCGCACGACGCTAGCCGACCGGCGGGAGCCGATCAACCCCACGAAGTACGAACGCGCCGCGCGAACGCCATCCGCTGCGGAGGATTGCTCCACCGATCGGAGCAAGCGTGCTCCATATCGCGGCGCGCTCTCCATGCCGGCTCGTGGGGTCGCCCGGGAGAACGGAGAGCCCGCGGACGCGCGCTCACGGCCGGTTTCGGCGTACCGAAGGCACCTCCCTGCTGGTCGTGAGCCGGAGCCCGAGCCCAGAGGGACCGCTGCGCGCTGATGGCACATCGCTTGCTGGTTCAGGCGGTGCCCTGGCTCGCCCGCCCGGGGTCTGGGGGGAGCACCCCAAGAGAGAACTACGCGGGTCGACCAACGGCGAGGTCTCTCGCTCGGTCGGCCCTAGAGGAGCCCCCCGATGCTGGCATCCCCCTCCGAAGAGATCCTGGACCGCCGCGGCCCACGCGGGGGCCGGGCCGTCGCCGTACCGCTGGCCTTCCTAGCGTTTGCTGTGGGGGCGTGCTCGGACGTGGCGCTCGACGACAATCTCGACCTCCCGTCGTCTCCTCAGTCCGAGCTGCACACGCCGTACGCCGTGGGGACGCGGGTGCAGCTTCGCGCCAACCAGGGAGAAGACGCCGCCGAGCTTCGGGTCGAGTCCAGGTCCCCCTCGGTCTTCAACGTGCTCGCACGGCACGGCAACGTGTCCGAGTTTCTGGCCGTGCGTGAGGGCACGGCGGACGTAGCCGTCGTGCTCGGCTCCGAGACCCTCCTCGTCGAGCAGATCGAGGTCCGCGCGCCCGACTCCGCGCGCATCGAGGTCTCACGGGGGACCTTGGCGGCGCTTCCCCTCCCGGACAGCGAGGGCGCTCCGTCCGGCGCGCGGCTCACAGCGCCCGCCGGCGTCCCCGTAGTCGCGTCGTTCACCTGCGATACCGGCCAGGTCCGGCTGTATGGCTCCGGCGCGGTTGTCCTCGAGGCTCCGGAGAACGTGCGGGTCTCGACCGAGTGGGCCCCCAATCCGATCTTCGAGATCTCCGCGCCGCCCGGCGAGCACACGCTGCGCCTCGTCGCCGACGACACCGCGCGGACGGTGCTGGGTGCCTGGACGGTGGCCTTCGAGTAGCTGCGGATCCCCGTCCCGCTTGGCGGCGGCTCGACAGGAACTGGGCGCAGACTTGCGTGTACTTTGGCGGTGGCGTTTACTCGTCCGCTGGAGGACCTCGCCGTCACGATGACTCGAGAACCCGAGCTGCCGAGCTCGCGCGACCCGCTCGCTGGAGCCCTGGTCGCGGGCAAGTACCGCATCGTCAGCCTGCTTGGGCGAGGCGGAGGCGGACGTGTGTACAAGGGTATCCAGGAGCCGCTCGGCCGCTTCGTCGCGGTGAAGGTCCTGGGGCCACTCACAGACGACTCCTTCGACCCAGAGATGCAGGTCAAGCGCTTCCTCCGCGAGGCCACGGTCACGAGCCAGCTCACCCACCCGAATACGGTGGTGGTCCACGATTACGGCGCGCTGCCGCCGGAGCTCTCGGGCGGAGCCAGCGGCGGGCTCTACCTCATCATGGAGTACCTGGAGGGGCAGACGCTGCGTCAGGTGATCACCAAGGACGCTCCCCTCGACCCGTCACGCGCGATTCACATCGCCTGGCAGATCGGCGCCTCGCTGGCGGAGGCGCACGATCACGGCGTGGTCCACCGCGACCTCAAGCCCCCGAACGTCATGCTCGTGCGGCGCGGCACCGATCCCGACTTCGTCAAGGTGCTCGACTTCGGCCTCGTGAAGTCGCTGATGAGCGACGACCACGACACGACGCGTGAGCGCTCACTGTTGGGTTCTCCGCACTATATGTCGCCTGAGCAGGCCGTTGGGGAGCCCGTAGACGCTCGAAGCGACATCTACTCGTTCGGGAGCACGCTGTATGAGCTCCTCGTGGGCAGAGCCCCGTTCCGCAAGGGCAACGAGAAGGAGCTCTCTCAGGTGCTGCGGGCGGTGCTCACGGAGCCGCCGCCGCCGTTCGCCGCCGTTCGCCCAGACCTCGCGATCCCGCCGTCCCTCGAGGCGCTCACGCTGAGGTGTTTGGCCAAGCGCGCCGAGGAGCGCCCCGCCACCATGCAGGAGGTCCTCGACGGGCTCAGTGCGGTCGCGCTCGAGCTGCCCACCACGCTCAGCGGGCGCCGGTCACCGGTCTCCCGTTCACTCCAGCAGTCCCCCGCGATCGTGGACGTAGCCACACCCAGCCAGGGACGCCCGCTGTACCCCGTCCCCACGCTCGGTCGCCGCCTGCCCGCGCCGAAGCGCTCGTGGCGGGTCCCGGCGATCGCCGCCGCGGGCCTCGCGGCGGTTGCGGGAGTGGTCGCCCTCGCGCTACCCCGCGATCCACCTGCAACCGCTCCCACGGCGTCCGCACCGGTAGCCGCAGCCGAGGGGTCCTCCGAGGCAGGCCTGGCACCCTCCGCGCCCGCCCTGGACCCCAACCCGCCCGCCCTGGACCCCAACCCGCCCGCCCACTGGGATCCGGGTGGCGCGGCGCCATCCGTCGTCGGGGCGCCGCCCGGGATTCCGAGACGAGCCGCAGACGCGGGCTCTTCGCGAGAGCGCTCGGCACACGCCGTAACCCGCGCGCCCTTCCCTGACGTCCAGCTCGTGGTGGAGTCCGTGCCTTCGGGCGCCACCGTCACCGAGGGGAACGTGGTGCTTGGCAAGACACGCCTCGTCTTGCCGGTTTCGCGCAAGCGGCTCGGCGACCTCGCGCTGGTCGTGAGCGCTCCCGGATACGACGATGTCGTGCTCTCCACCTCGCCGTCAGACAACGACGAGGTTGTCTTGCGCGCCACCCTCGAGGCCAGCGCGCCCACGACGGATGCTCCCGACAAGAAGCCGACGCAGCAGAAGAAGCCCCCCCGAGGCGATACCAAGCCACCGATGGACATCAAGCTCTCCCGATGACCCGCCTCCGCGCTCTCCTGCTCGCTACGCTCCTCTGGGTCTCTGCCGCCCACGCCGAGGAGCTGAAGGACGCCGCCGACGAGGCGGAGGTACAGTTCACCCTGGGTAACGAGGGATACCTGCGGCGCGACTTCCGCTCGGCCCTTGCTCACTACTTCGCGTCCCACCGCCTGGTGGCCAACCGGAACGTGCTCTTCAACATCGCCCGCGCCTACGAGCAGCTGGGTGAATACCCCGAAGCCTTTCGGTACTACTCGCTCTTCGGCCGCTCGGGCGAGGTGCAGGCGCTCAGCGCCGACGAGGCCGCCGCGCTCGCGGACGCGCGCCGCCGCGTACAGAGCAAGGTGGCCCTGCTGGACGTCAGCACGAACCCGCCGGGCGCCACAATCTATCTCGACCGCAAGGACCTGGGCGGGCATGGCGTCACGCCGCGGCTGCTGGCGGTCGCGCCGGGACGCCACAGCGTCATCGTGGAGCTCGAGGGCCACTCGCCGGCCGTGCTCGAAGACATGCTCTTCGAGGTCGGCAAGACGGCTCCGGTGTCGGTCACCCTGGAGAAGATCCTCGGCCGCCTCGATCTCCGCGGCTCGCCCGCAGGCGCTACCGCCGTGCTCGACGGCCCGGAGTTGGTCACCGTGGCGCTCCCCGCGCTAGCCGAGGTGTCGCCAGGGCGGTATCGCGTGACGGTCTCCGCGCCGGGACACCTGCCTGACACTCAGGAGGTCGTGGTGGTCGCCCGAGGGCTCACGCCCCTCCGCGTGGAGCTACGACGGCAAACCGGCGTGCTGGTGGTCCAGGCCGATGAGCGCGATGCGCTGGTCTCCATCGATGGTAAGCCGTCGGGCTTCACCCCGGCCGTGATCGATGGGGTCGCCGCGGGTCGGCACGAGATCATCGTCCAGGCCGAGGGCTTCAAACCTTGGCAGACCACAGTCGAGGTCACGCCGGATGAACGAACGCTGCTCGACGCCCGCCTCGACGCCTCGGACGAGGTCTCGGCGGCCTCGCGAACGTCGGAGGCTGCCAGCGACGCACCCGCGTCCGTGTCGCTCGTGCCGAAGCGCGAGATCCGAGCGTTCGGTGCGCAGACCGTGCTCGACGCGGTGCAGGGAGAGCGAGGCATCTTCTCTGCCGATGATGAGAGCTATGCGGCGCTGGGGGTGCGGGGCTTCGCGCCCTTCGGCCAGTACGGCAACCGGATCCTGGTGCAGCTGGACGGACACTCGCTAAACGACGACTGGATCGGCTCGTCATACATCACCCACGACCTGCTCCCGGACCTCGAGGCGATCGAGCGTGTGGAGATCGTACGGGGCCCCGGCTCAGTGCTCTACGGCACTGGCGCCTTCTTTGGCGTCATCAACATGGTCACCTCGCCGGACGCGCCGCGGCACCCGGTCTCTGCGAACATGGCCGCCACCAGCGAGGGGTTCCTACGACTCGGCGGCACAGCCGGCCTGGCGTTCGAAGGCGGCAGCTTCTGGATAAGCGGCGCGGGGCTCTACGAGCAGCCCAGCGACTTCAGCTGGTCGGCGTTCGCGTCGGAGGCCAACCCCGAAGGGCTCGCCCGGGACGTGGGCGGACAGGTGGGCGGCGGTGCCGTGGCGCGCCTCTCGTGGCGCGATTTCGGCGCCACCGCGTACTTCAACGAGCGCGACAAGGGGATCCCCACCGGCTCCTACGGCACCGTCTACGGCGACGACCGGTTCCACTTCCTCGATCGACGGGCGTTCGCGGAGCTGCGCTACGATCCGAGGGTCCTCCCTGACCTGGACCTCCACGCCCGCGCCTACTACGACCACTACGGCTACGTGGGACGGCTCCCCACCCCAATGGAGGACGGAGGCCTCTTGAAGGAGACCGCCGACACCCACTGGATCGGAACCGAGCTCCGCGCCGAGGGACGCCCGCACGCCACGCTCCGGCTCACCGGCGGCGCCGGGTACGAGTTTCACTTGCGAAACAAGGCGGACGGCAAGGATGAGTCGGGCGAGACGTACCTCGACGAGGACCACCCGTACCACGCGCTCTCGGCGCACGCGACGGTCGACTACACCCCGCTCGAGCTCCTCTCGCTGACCGCCGGTCTCCGCTTCGACGGCTGGTGGCACGACGCGCTGGCCGCTGACGGCGCGGACCGGTTCATCTCGTCAGTGAGCCCGCGCTTCGCGGCAATCCTGCACCCCCTCGCATCGCAGACGCTGAAGCTCCTGGCGGGACGGTCGTTTCGGGCGCCCTCGATCTACGAGCTCACTTACTCGGACGCGGCCACCCAGGTGCAGAGCCCGGACCTCGAGCCCGAGACGATCTGGACCTATGAGGTCGAGTTCTCGCAGGAGCTCCCGGCCGAGCTGGTGGCGACGGTGGGCGTCTTCATGAACCACATCGACGGCCTCGTGGTCTCCACGGGGAACCAGGACGCTGGGGATCCGCTCCGCTACACGAACCGCAGCGACACGGTGTGGACGCTGGGGGTGGAGGCCGAGCTCGCGCGTGAGCTGGTCCGCGGGTGGATGCTGGGGCTCCAGTACAGCTGGCAGCGGACCCGGGCGGGCGACCTCGGCACCGACGACGAACTCCCGGGGTCACCTGAGCACCTCGCCAGCGTGAAGCTGGTCGCGCCCCTGTCTCGACCCGCCCTGCTGCTCGCCACGCGGCTCGGGGTGGAGTCGGGGCGCCTCCGGCGCGACGGGCTGAGCACGGATCCGCTCGTCGGTCTCGATGTGGTGCTCTCGGGTGAGGTCCCGTCCGCTCACCTCACCTACTCGCTCGGGATCCGGAACCTGATCGACTGGAGCGGAGAGATCCCGGTGGGCGAGGACCTCGACGGAGCAGCGCTCCCCACCGCTGGGCGGTCGTTCTTCGCCGACTTGCGCTTCGCCTGGTAAGGCGGCTCGTTCGAGCGGGTGCCGAGCCTCCTCCCGCCGGCGGAGCTCACCACTAGAGCGGGGCACTCCCCTGCGCGCCCGGGAGCCCGAGCTCGCGCCGCAGCTCGTCGGTGTGTTCTCCAAGGGCCGGCGCCGGCCGCACTGCGGAGCGACCGACGGGCGTAAAGGCCTGGCGGACCGTGCCCTTCCCCTGCACCAGCGAGAAGAAGCGCTCTCTTGCCGTGTGCAGCGGGTGCCCGTCCAGCTCGTCGAGCTCGAGGACCGGCTCGACGCAGGCGTCCACCCCAGCCAGCCGCGCCACCCACTCGTCGCGCGTGCGCGTGGCGAACAGCGCCCGCAGCTCGGCCCGGATCTTCTCGGGATCGGCGTGAAGCCGGCCCTTCCAGTCCGGACGCTCGCACGCGTCGCACAGCGCCACCCAGAACTTCGGCTCCAGCGGGGCCACGGCGAGGAACCTGCCGTCTGCCGCTTCGTAGACCGAGTACCCCGGGCGTTGTCCGTCCAGGAGACCGAGGCCGCGGGGAGTCTTCTGCCCGGCCAGGGCTGAAGGCAGCGACAGCGCGTTGAACGCCACCGCGGCGTCCGCCAAACAGACGTCGAGCGCGCGCCCGAGTCCGGTTGTGTGCCGCGCGACCAGCGCGCCAAGCACGGAGATCGCCCCGAACAAGGCCCCACCGATGTCGGCCACCTGAAAGCCGACGGGGGCGGGCGGCCCGCCGGGGAGCCCGCAGGTAGCCAAAGCGCCGCCCAACGCTGCGTAGTTGAGATCGTGACCCGCGCGGTGACTGTAGGGGCCGTCCTGCCCGTAGCCGCTCAGAGACAGGATGACGAGACGCGGGTTCTCCGCCGACAGCAGCTCCGGCGCGAGCCCGAGCCGGGCGAGCACTCCGGGACGGAAAGACTCGACGAAGACGTCAGCCGTTCGCACGAGTGCCAGCAGGAGATCGCGACCCTCGGGGGTCTTGAGATCCACCGCCACCGAGCGTTTGCCCCGGTTCAGCGCGATGAACTGGACGGAGGTGCCCTCGTGCATCGGCGGAACCCAACGCACCCAGTCGCCGCCCTCGGGCGACTCCTCCTAGATGACGTCTGCTCCCATGTCGGCGAGGAGCAAGGTGAGATAGGGGCCCGGCAAGAGCCGGGACAGGTCGAGCACCCGGATGCCCGCCAGCGGGCCCGGAGGCACATCCGAGGCGCTCATGGCTCAGCGAGCCGCGTTGAAGACCTGCTCGAGGCGCAGCGCGAGGGTCATGTCGCCCTCGATCATGAGCTTGCCCATCATGAACAGCTGCTGGCTCATGATCGTGCCGTTGACGACGCCCACGAAGTCCTCGGCGGTCATCCCGACCTTGCAGTCCGAGCTGGCCGGAGCCGAGTCGGCGTACGTGAGGTTCTTGAGGTCGATGCAGAAGTCGCCCCCGCCATCGCCGGAGAGCGAGAAGTGATAGACGGCACCCAGCTCATTGAGGGAGGCGCGGGTGGCCGGGTCTTCGAACTTGGCGCTGAGGCTCGTAAAGAACTCGTTGGCATTGGCAAAGGCCATGGGCAACTCCTGCTGGGTTCATCGAATGGCGCGCACCAAGGCCGGTCGCGCAGCCGCCGTGAACTACACTCGCCTCGGGACCTTGTAAAGCGCGCCCGAGCCCGCCCACCGCGGTGTCCCGCGTAGCGCCTGGCCGCCACGAGTGTTAGCGTCCAGTTGCGACCGTTCGTGCGCTCGAGGTCACGGTGAGGCCGCCCAACGCAGAAGCTCCATCGCGGCCAGACCCAGAGGCCGCCCGCCCCGAGGTCATGAGGTCCCCTCCCAGCCCTGAGCTGGGCGTGGTGGACCTCGTGGCGGAGCTGCGAGCCGGTGCCCTCCCGGGCGCCGTGGCACGCCGCGCCCTGCAGCGTTTCCGCGCCCACATCAGCGCCCTCCCCTCGCGGGCGCGCAGCACCCGCCGCTGGGTCGTCGGCTCAGCCGCGGCGGGCATCGCGTTGCTCGGCTTCGCCGGAGCGCCCGTCGCGGCCTGGTGTGTCTTCGTGCCGTGGTTCACGTTGGTAGCGTGGGCCGTGTGGCTCCTCCAAGGCTACGTGAGGCGCCTCGACGGTCAGCCCTATCAGAGCTTCCTGCTGCCGAACGGTCTCACGTTCCTGAGGCTCTCGCTGGCTCCGCTCACGGCGTGGCCCGTGCTCACCTCACCCAGCCTCCCCAGCTGGGCGAGCCTGTCGTTCCTCGTGGGGATGGCATTGCTCGACCTCCTCGATGGGCAGATCGCGCGGAGAGCGGGCTCGGAGTCGCGCCTCGGCCGGATGCTCGATCCCACTGCTGACATCGCCCTCACCGCCTTCCTCGCGGCGGGCCTCCACGCCTCGGGTCAGCTCGGCACCCTCGCCTACGCGGTCATCCTGCTCCGCTATCCCGGCACGGTCCTCTCAGGGCTCGCGGTGATCCTCTTCGTGGGTCCATACGACGTCGAGTCGACGAAGTTCGGCAAGGTGGCGGGCTTCACCACGTCGGTGCTCCTGAGCCTGTTCGCCGCGGAGGCGGTGCTGGGGATGCAGCTCCTGCCCCGGGGCGCGCGCGAGCCGGTGGAGTGGGCGCTGGCGCTCCTCCTCACCGTGAACCTCGGCTACCTCGCCCGGCGAGCGCTGGCGCTGCGACAACCGGTCTGAGCGGTGGCCCCCCGGCCCCCTCGCCCCTACGCCCCCGCAACCGACGACGACTCTGCGAGCGCTGCCTCGAGGGGGATCACGCCACTCAGGATGGCGCGCCCCACCACAACGCCCGCGATCCCATCGGCGGAGCGCGCGCGGAGCCTTCGGAGGTCATCGAGCGAGCCGACGCCGCCGGAGGCGATGATCGGGAGACCCGACGCCCGCGCCAGCGCCGCCGTGCCCGCGACGTCCGGCCCCGCGCCAGTCCCGTCGCGGCTGATGTCCGTATAGAGCGCCGCGGCCACGCCGGCGTCCTTGAAGGCGCGCGCGAGCTCCAGCGGGCTCACCTCGGTGGCCTCGAGCCAACCCGACACCGCGACGCGCCCGTCTCGGGCGTCCACCCCCACCACGACACGCCCGGGCCACTGAGCGGCCGCAGCGTGGACCAACTCGGGGGAGCGCAGCGCCACCGTCCCGAGGATCACGCGATCCACGCCGGCGTCATCGAGGAGCGCCGCGAGGGCATCGAGCGTGCGGAGCCCACCGCCCGCCTGAACCTTCAAGCCGGTGGCGGCGAGGCGAGCGATCAACGCCGCCTGAACGGGCTGCCCCACGCGCGCACCGTCGAGGTCCACCACGTGCAGCCGAGTGGCACCCCGCGCGCGAAAGTGCGTGGCGAGAGCCACGGGATCGTCGTGATAGACGGTCTCTTGCGAGAAGTCCCCCTGGTGGAGGCGGACCACGCGACCTCCCACGAGGTCGATGGCCGGGATCACCTCGAAGCTCATGCGCCCCCCTGCAGCCAGGTCTGGAGCAACGCGAGCCCGGCTCGGTGGCTCTTCTCGGGGTGGAACTGAACGGCGAACAACGCGTCCCGTCGGACGGCGGAGACGAACTCGACCCCCGCGTGCTCGGTGGTCCAGACATCGAGCCCCGGGGCGGGCAGCACCACGTAGCTGTGCACGAAGTAGAAGTGCTCGCCGTGAGGGATCGGGGGCGGGCCACTCACGGTGTTCCACCCCATGTGCGGGAGCTTTACGCCCGGCGCGCGCGGGAGCCGGGCCACCCTGCCCTGGAGCACGCCCAGGCCGCGGGTCTCCCGCTGCTCCTCGCCGCTCTCGAAGAGGAGCTGGAGGCCGAGGCAGATACCGAGATACGGTCGCTCGCTCTCGGTGTATCTCTGAATCGCGTCCGCGAGCCCGCCGCGGGTCAGGCGCTCCATCGCGTCGGGGAACGCGCCCTGACCGGGGACGACCAACCGCTCGGCGTTGGCGACCCCCTGGGGGTCTGAGCTCACCACCACCTCGGCGCCCACCCGCTCGAGCGCCCGCACGACGCTCGCGAGGTTCCCAGCGCCGTGATCGACGACAGTGACCGCCCGACTCAACCGAAGAAGCCCTCGTGCGCCAGGTACTCGGCCGTGAGCAGCGCGCCGCCGGCCGCCCCGCGCACCGTGTTGTGCGACAGCCCGATGAACCGATAGTCGAATACCGCGTCCTCGCGAAGCCTGCCGACGGACACGCCGAGTCCCGCCCCGAGGTCGCGGTCGAGGCGCGTCTGGGGGCGCGCGTCCTCCTCGAAGACGGTGAGGAACGGGGTGGGCGCGCTGGGCAGGCCGAGCCGCTGGGGCAGCCCGTCCGCAGCGCGCCAACAGGCCAGGATCTCCTCACGGCTGGGGCGACGGTCGAACGCGACGAAGACGGCCGCGAGGTGGCCGTCGGAGACCGGGACGCGCACGCACTGGGCCGTGATGGTGGGCGACGTAGCGGCGACGATCCGTCCGTCGGAGACGCTCCCCCAGATCTTCAGGGGCTCGAGCTCGCTCTTCTCTTCCTCGCCCTTGATGAACGGGATCACGTTGTCGACCATCTCGGGCCACGCCGCCAGGGTCTTCCCCGCCCCGCTCACCGCTTGGTAGGTGCACACGGCCACGCGGGCGAGCCCGAAGGAGCGCAGCGGATGCAGCGCGGGCACGTAGCTCTGGAGCGAGCAGTTGGGCTTCACCGTGATGAAGCCGCGCTGGGTGCCCAGGCGACGGCGCTGGGCAGCGATCACGCCTGCGTGCTCCGGGTTGATCTCCGGGATGATCATGGGCACGTCCGGCGTGCCACGGTGTGCCGAGTTGTTGGAGACGACCGGGATCTCGGCGCGCGCGTAGGCCTCCTCGAGGCGGGCGGTCTCCTCCTTCGAGAGATCGACCGCGCAGAAGACCACGTCCACGAGCTGCGAGATCGTCGCCACGTCCGACGCATCCAGTACCCCCAGCGACGCAGCGCGCGCTGGAATCGGGCTCACGCTTGCCCAGCGCCCTTGAACGGCCTCCGCATAGCTCTTGCCGGCGGAGGACGCGCTGGCGGCGACCACCGTGAGGTCGAACCAAGGATGCTCCGCGAGGAGCCCCACGAAGCGCTGGCCCACCATACCGGTGGCGCCGAGGACGCCGACCTTCCAACGACGCTGCATTCGTCCCTCCCAGGACCCGGGTGCGCGGGGGAGCCTAACGCACGGGTACCGGAGTAGCCAGCAAGGCCCCCCGCCGTCCGCGCCGTCGTGGCAACGCGGAGGCCGAGCGGATCACTTCCCGACGGACACGCGCCAGACGGCGGTGGCCTTGGCCACGATCTCGCCGGACGCGTCGCGGAGGATGGCCTCGACGTTCACGTCGTGCCGGCCGTTGTTCGTGGGGATGAGTGCGTCGCAGGTGGCCGTGATCGGTCCGCGCGCCTTCTTCAGGTACTCCATGGAGAGGCGGGTGATGATCCCTCGGCCGACCCCGTCGATCGCGTAGAGCATCGCGAGGCCCGTAGAGACCTCACCGAGGTTCATGAGGGCGATGGCGTGCACGGAGCCAAGGTGGTTGCGGACGCGGCGCGAGTCGAACATCACCACTTCGGAGTGGCCGGCGTCGAGGCGCTTGACGTCGCAGTCGATGGTGCCCGTGTAGGGCGCCAGACGACCAACGAGGCGGAAGAACACGCGAGTGCCACCCGGCACGTTCCGCAGGACGTTCCAGAGCTGAGAGATCGAGGGCCGATTGGCGAGCAGGCGGTCTAGCATGGCGCGTGAGTGTCACAGGCCGACTGCGGCGGCAACAACGAAGCGCACCTTCTGGGGCGTGACGCCGGCCCACTGCCCTGGTAAGAAGCCGCCGCCTGACCACCACCCAAGGGGCCTCCTCATGAAGTTCGACACCGCATGCGTTCGCGCGGGCATCACGCCCGACCCCACGACCGGCGCGATCGTGCCGCCCATCTATCAGACGGCCACGTACGTCCTCGAAGAGGTCGGCGTCACGAAGGGCTTCGACTACACGCGGTCCTCGAACCCCACGCGCCAGACCCTCGAGGCGGCGCTGGCCGGCGTGGAGGGCGCCCGCCACGGCGCCACCTTCGCCTCGGGGATGGCGGCGGTCGACGCGGTCCTCCGCACCTTCGACGCGGGCACGCACGTGATCTGCTCAGACGACGTCTACGGCGGCGTCTCACGCCTCTTCAACACGGTGCTCGCCCGCCACGGCTTCGAGTTCACCTACGTCGACACGAGCTATCCGGAGCGCGTGGCGGCGGCGGTCCGCCCGAACACCCGGCTCATCTGGATGGAGACGCCCACGAACCCGCTGCTCAAGGTCGCCGACGTGGCCGCGATCTCCGCGATCGGCAAGGCACACGGGATCCTCGTGGCCGTAGACTCCACGTTCTGCACGCCGGCGATCCTGCGCCCGCTCGAGCAGGGCGCGGACCTCGCCATGCACTCCACCACCAAGTACCTCTCGGGCCACAACCAGATCATCGGCGGCGTGGTGCTCACCAACGACGACGACTGGTACCAGAAGCTGCGTTACCAGCAGAAGGCGCTGGGCGCGATCCCCAGCCCCTTCGACTCGTGGCTCGTGATGATGGGCCTCAAGACCCTGCACCTCCGCATGGCTCGCCACTCGGCCAGCGGGCTCCTGGTAGCCCGCTGGTTGGCTGCGCACCCGAAGGTGGAGAAGGTGAACTACCCCGGCCTCGAGAGCCACCCGTTCCACGACGTGGCCCGGAGGACCATGAACGGCTACTCGGGCATGATCTCGTTCGAGCTCCGCGGAGGCCTCGAGGCCGGCCGGACCCTCATGAACTCGGTCCAGCTCTGCGCGCTGGCCGAGAGCCTCGGCGCCGTCGAGACCATGATCACCCACCCGGCCACCATGACGCACGCCGCCGTGCCGCGTGCTGATCGACTGGCGCGAGGCCTCACCGACGGCCTGGTCCGCCTCAGCGTCGGCATCTAGGATCCCGACGACATCCTCGCCGACCTCGAGAAGGCGTTCACGCGCGTCCCCTGAGGCGCGAACGCGAGGCCTTTTTTTCCGCTTGACTGGCCGTCGGGTGCCCCCTAAATTGCGCCTCGCTTCGGCGGGGTACCGTCGGCGCTTGCGGGAATAACTCAGTGGTAGAGTGCGACCTTGCCAAGGTCGACGTCGCGAGTTC